>CAZJIS010000071.1:5782-7560 GCA_964546125.1 uncultured Clostridium sp. | reverse complement strand
TTTTTTGGCGGAAAAATTCAATGCGGAGGGGGTTGCACCCCGCGTTCTCTCCTATTTAGGCGATGCCAAAGAGCCGCTTGCCGTTTGCAAGCGTTATTTGGGCTATGTGCTCAACGGTCTGGCCGCGGAGTTCGGCGAGCCGGGCGAGGATGTGCGGGATGTTCGAGGGGTCGTTGCGGCGGCCGCGCAGCGGCACGGGCGCGAGGTAAGGGCAGTCTGTTTCCACCAAAAGGCGGTCGTCGGGCACATAGGCCGCAACCTCGAGCAGGCGGCGGGCGTTTTGGAACGTGACCGCGCCGCCAAGCGAGATGTAAAGGCCGAGGTCAAGGCATTCCCGCGCGGTTTCGACGGAGCCGGAATAGCAGTGCATCTCGCCGCGAAGCCCCTCGCGGTGGGCGCGCAGGATTTCCATGCAATCGCCAAACGCCTCGCGGATGTGCAGCTGCACGGGGAAATTTAGCGCGCGCGCAAGCTCGAGCTGGCGGATGAACACCGCTTTTTGGTCGGGCTTTTCGGAAAAATCGTAATGGTAATCGAGGCCTATCTCGCCGAGGGCCACGGCCTTTTCATCGGCAAGCGCCAGGCGAAGCTTCGCCTCCCAATCTTCGCCCGGGCGGGAGGCGACGTGCGGGTGGATGCCGTAGGCCCCGTAGAGGAACGGATACGCGTGCGTCAGCGCCGCGCTTTGGGCGAATTCATCGGCCTCGCAGGCAACGTTGATGCAAAGCGCGAGGCCGCGCCCGGGCAGGGAGGCGATAAGCGCCTCCCGGTCGGCATCAAAGCGTTCGTCGCACAAATGCGCGTGGGTGTCGAAGTATGTCACAGCATCAGCTCCATGAGGATTTCGTCCTTATATTGCCCGTCGATTAGAAGGTGCTCTTTGCGCCGCCCGCATTCCGCAAAGCCGAAGCGATGGTAAAGCGCGAGCGCGCGGGCGTTTTCGGCATGCGCTTCAAGATAGAGCTTGTGGTAGCCCCACTCCCGCGTCCAATCGATTGCAAGCGCCATGGAGATGGAGCCAAGGCCCAGCCCCCAGACGCTTTCATCGAGCGCGATGCCAAATGCCGCCGTGTGCTTCGTGCGCGCGTGCTTGCTAAAGGGGTAAAGGGAAAAAAGGCCTACGATCTCCCCCTCGATGCAGTGCAAAAAGAGGCCCTGCCCCGGCGCGATCAGCGAGGCAGCGAGGATTTCGCGCTGCTCTTCAACGCTTTTGCGCCAGCCCTCGGCATCGGTCAGGAGGAAATCGGTCTGCGCGCCGATGCGCTTGGAAAAGGCGATCAGCGCCATGGCGTCGTCCGGCTCCGCCTCGCGAAGGACAAGGAGCTTTCCGTTTTTAAGCGGAATCAGCTCCATCAGCCTACTTCGCTGCCGCCCGGCACGCACTCCTCCGCCGAAAGCAGGCGCAGGGCTTCGCCCCCTTCGGTGTCATAAACGGCCGAAAGCAGCATGCCGCAGCTCTCGATGCCGCACATCCTGCGCGGCTTGAGGTTGACGCAGGCGACCACGCGGCGGCCGACGAGGGCCTCCGGCTCCGGGTAAAACGCACGGATGCCCGAGAGGATCACGCGCTCTTCCCCGCCGCCCATATCGAGGGTGAATTTCAGAAGCTTGTCGCTGCGCGGCACGCGTTCGCAGTTTTTCACGACCGCCACGCGCAGCTTGACTTTTTCAAACTCCTCGAAGGAAATGTAGTCCTCCGCGGGTTTGTCAGCCTCCGCTTCAGCCTTCGCTTCGGGCGCGGGTTCGGGCGCGGGTTCGGGCGCGGGTTCGGGCGCGGG
>CAZJIS010000071.1:0-5682 GCA_964546125.1 uncultured Clostridium sp. | reverse complement strand
TTCGGGCGCGGGTTCGGGCGCGGGTTCGGGCGCGGGTTCGGGCGCGGGGGCCGCGAGCGCCTCGAGCGAGGCAAGTTCCTTTTTGAGGTCGATGCGCGGGAAAAGCGCCTCGCCCTTCATAATTTCCGTTTCAAGCGGCAAAACGCCCCATGTGCCGGCCTGCTCCCACGAAGTGAGCGCGGGCGCCGCGCCGATTTGCGCAAATGCTTTTTCGCAGCTTTCGGGCATGAACGGAACCAGCAGCGAGAGCGTCACCCGCAGCGTTTCGAGCAGGTTGTAGAGAACGCTTGCAAGGCGCGGCAGGTTCGCGTCTTCACGCGCGAGCACCCAGGGCGCGGTTTCGTCAATGTATTTGTTCGCGCGCGACACGGCGCCAAAAATTTCCTCGAGCGCGGCCTGCGTGCCGAAGGAATCCATGTGCTTTTCGTATTTTTCGCGAAGGGCGGAAACGATTTCCACAAGCTCCGCGTCGAGCGGTTCTTCCTTTCGCGCGGCGGGAAGCCTGCCGCCAAAGTATTTTTCAACCATCGCCACCGTGCGCGAGAGGAGGTTGCCCAAGTCGTTGGCAAGGTCCGTGTTGATGCGCGAAATCAAAAGCTCGTTCGAAAACGCGCCGTCCGAACCGAGCGGGAATTCGCGCATCAGGTAAAAGCGCAGCGCGTCCACGCCGTAGCGATGGGCGAGCACCACGGGGTCGACCACATTGCCCTTTGATTTGCTCATCTTGCCGCCGCCAAGCAAAAGCCAGCCATGGCCAAACACCTTTTCGGGCAGCGGCTCATCGAGGCTCATCAGCATCGCCGGCCAGATGATCGAGTGGAAACGCACGATCTCCTTGCCCACCATGTGCACGTCGGCCGGCCAGTATTTTTGATAATCATCGTGGCGGCTGTTTTCAAAGCCGAGGGCGGTGGCGTAGTTAAAGAGCGCGTCGATCCAAACATAAACCACATGGCCGGGGTCGAAGTCGACCGGCACGCCCCAGGTGAACGATGTGCGCGACACGCAAAGGTCCTCAAGGCCGGGGTCGATGAAGTTTTTAACCATCTCGTTCACGCGGCTCGCGGGTTCGAGGAACGTGCCCGAGAGCAGCAGCGCGCGCAGGCGCTCGGCATACTTTGAGAGGCGGAAAAAATAGGCTTCCTCCTCGGCATATTTCACATCGCGCCCGCAATCGGGGCATTTGCCCTCAACAAGCTGGCTTTCGGTCCAAAAGCTTTCGCAGGGCGTGCAGTACATGCCCGCGTATTTTCCTTTATAAATATCGCCGTTCGCGTGCATGCGCCTGAAGATGCGCTGGATGGCTTCCACATGGTAATCGTCGGTCGTGCGGATGAAGCGGTCGTTTGAAATGTTCATCAGCTTCCACAAATCGAGGATGCCGCCTTCGCCCTCGACAATGCGGTCCACAAACGCCTTGGGCGACACGCCCGCCGCTTTGGCTTTTTCTTCTATCTTCTGGCCATGCTCGTCCGTGCCGGTCAAAAACAGCACGTCAAAACCGCGCATGCGCTTGTAGCGCGCGATGACGTCCGTGGCGACGGTGCAGTAGGTGTGGCCGATGTGCAGCTTGTCGCTGGGGTAGTAGATCGGGGTCGTGATGTAAAAGGTGCTCTTTGCGCGCATGAAAACTCTCCTTGGCGATTTCTTCCCACTATAATAAAGAAAGTGTACGTTCGCGGGGGATTTTTGTCAACCGCGGAATGTGGTAGAATAGATGGAAGGCCTGCGCGCTTGCCGCGGGCTTCGCCCCCAAATTTCCGTTTGAGGAACGAGCATGATCATCGCCGACGACCTGCAATATGAGGGCCTTGTGATCCTGCGCGACACCGCGCGCTTTGCCTATGGGCACGATGCGGTGCTGCTCGCCAATTTCGTGCGCGCCAAAAAGGGCGAGCGCCTCGCGGACCTTGGCACCGGCACGGGCGTGATCGCCTTGCTCGCGCATGCGAAGACGGGCGCCTGCGTTCTCGCGGTCGATATCGACCCCGCCTGCGCCGCGCTCGCCAAGCAAAGCGTCGCCCTCAACGGGCTAACGGAGCACATCGAGGTGCTCGAAGCGGACATTCGGCAAATGGGCGCCGCGGACGCCGGCCTGTTTGACGCGGCGGTCTGCAACCCGCCCTATCATGCGGGCGGCACGAAAAGCGCCGACCCCGCCAGGCGGCGGAGCCTGTTTGAAGAAAGCTGCACGCTTAGGGACGCCGTTTCGTGCGCCGCGCGGCTTTTGAAAAACGGCGGCCGCTTTTTCATCTGCTACCCCGCGAACCTCATTGCCCCGCTGTGCACGGAGCTTGCGGCGGCGAAGCTTGCGCCCAAGCGCATGCGCTTCGTGCGCGCGAAAGCGGAGAAAGCGCCTTACCTCGTGCTCGTGGAAGCCCGGAAGAACGCGCGCGACGGCGCGGTGATCGACGAAATCGTTCTGGAGGATGCGCATGAACTCTGACCGGCCCCTTTCCCCCGCGCTTTACCTTTGCGCGACCCCCATCGGCAACATGGAGGATATCACGCTGCGCGCCATCCGCGTGCTCGGCGGCGCGGCGGCGGTTTATTGCGAGGATACGCGGCGCACGGGCCTGATGCTTGCGCGGCTCAACATCAAAAAGCCGCTCGTGAGCTGCCGCGCGCACAACGAAGCCGCCCGCGCGGCGGAGATCGCCGCCCGCGTGCTTGCGGGCGAGGCCATCGCCTATGTGAGCGATGCGGGCATGCCCGGCGTGAGCGATCCGGGCGAGCGGCTCGTTGCCGCCTGCATCGCAGCCGGCGCGCCCTATACGGCCGTGCCGGGCGCGAGCGCCATGCAAACGGCGCTGCTCCTCTCGGGCTTTTCCGGGGCGGAGGCGTGTTTTGTGGGCTTTTTGCCGCGCGAGGGCAAGGCGCGCCGCGCGGCGCTCGAGCGCGCCGCAAAAAGCGAAGGCACGCTGGTGTTTTACGAAAGTCCGCTTCGCCTTGCGCCCACCGCGCGCGAACTTGCGGAAAAGCTTGGCGACCGCGCGGCGGCTCTTTGCAGGGAGCTGACGAAGCTGCACGAGGAAATCGTGCGCGCGCCGCTTTCGGAGCTTGCCGCGCGCTATGAGCAGCAGCCGCCCAAGGGGGAGTGCGTGCTCGTCGTCGCCGGCGCGCCGCAAAAGGAGGCGGTTTTGCCCGAGCAGGCGCGGGAAATTGCCCAGGCGCTGCTCGCTTCGGGTCTTCGCGCAAAAGACGCGGCCGCGGAGCTTGCAATGCGCACGGGCCTTTCGAAAAACGAAGCTTACGCGCTGATTAAAGAGCACAAACGCTAAGGGGGGGCAAATGGAAAGCTATCAAAAATATGTAGAAATGGCGCTTGAAATGGGCGCCGCGGACGCGGTGACGTTCACCATCGACCAAATTCAATTCGACAGCCGCACGCTTTTAAAATGCATGTACGGCTGCGCGGACTGGGGGCGCAACCACACCTGCCCCTCGCGCCCGGGCAGCCCTTCGATGGCCGAATACCGCGAAATGTTCTCGTGTTACCGCGGCGGGGTCATCATCCACACGCACGACAAGGCGCTTTCGCAAAAGGCGAGCTACGCGATCGAGCAGGCGGCGTTTTGCGACGGCTTCTATTTTGCCTTTTCGCTTTCGGATTGCTCGCTGTGCGGGGAATGCTCGGCCGTAGCCGAGCAGCCCTGCCGCTTCGCGCGCATGGCGCGGCCCGCGTTCCACAGCGTGGGCATCGATGTGTTCAAAACCGTGCGCAGCCTCGGCCTGCCCCTTTTCACGCTCGCGGATGAACGGCGGGAGGAGCAGAATTGGTACAGCGCCGTGTTCGTCGAGTGAGCCGCCATGCTCTACCTCACCCGTTTTGAAAAAAAGGGCGCGCCCGCCGGCGGCGCATATCCTTTCAACGTGCCGCTGATCGCCTCGCTCGGCGAGCTTTCGTTCGAGGCGCCCGTCACGGTGATTGCGGGCGACAACGGCAGCGGCAAAACGACGCTCCTCGAGCTGATGGCGGCGGTGCTTTCGGCCGTGCGCATCGGCTCCGGCAACCGGGGCGGGCGGCGCGCGCAGATCGAGGGCGCCGCAAAGCATTTCCGCGCGGTGCGCGCGCGCACGCAAAGGCTATGCTTCTATTTCACGGCGGAAGATTTTTCCCGCGAGCTCGAGGCGCGGATGATGATGCGCGCCGAGGCCGAGGAGGCGCTGCGCGACATTGAGCGAAGCTATGCGGGGCGTTCAAGCTACGCAAAAGACCTCGCGGCGATGCCCTTTGCGCGCACCATCGGCGAAATGGACGAGCAATACCGGCAGGAATTGACCGAGCGCAGCCACGGCGAGGGTTTCCTCGATTTTTTCGGCAGGCGGCTCGTGCCGGGCGGGTTGTATTTCCTCGATGAGCCGGAGGCCGCGCTGACGTATTTTAACCAACTGGTGCTGCTCAACATGATGCGCGACGCCGTCGCGCGGGATTGCCAGTTCATCGTTTGCACCCATTCGCCGGTGCTGTGCGCCTGCCCGGGCGCGGCGCTCTACGAGCTGCGGCCCGAGGGGGCGGCCGCCTGCGCCTACGATGAACTTAGCGACGTGCGCTTTTTGAAGCTGTTTCTTGATGAGCGCGAGCGATTTTTGAACGTTTAGGGGGGAAGCACATGGGCTATATCGCCGGCGTGGGCGCGCTCAACGCGGATTTTATCGGCAGGTGCCGGCGGCAGCCCGTTCTGCGGGACTCGAACCCCGGCTTCGCGCGCTTCAACGCGGGCGGGGTGACGCGCAACATTTTAGAGAACCTCGCGCGCCTTGGAATGGACTGCCGCTTGATGAGCGCCGTGGGGCGGGATGAGATGGGCGGCATCGTGCTGGAGGCAACGCGCGCCGCGGGGGTGGATGTTTCCCGCGCGCTCGTCGTGCCCGATGCACCGACTTCGACCTATTGCGCCATCCTCGATCCGGCGGGCGAAATGCTCGTTGCGCTTTCGGATATGCGCATCCTCGAGCGCCTTGGGGCGGATTATTTGAACGCGCACGCGGCGGTTCTTTCGGGGGCCGAAGCGGTTGTGCTCGACCCAAGCCTCCCCGAAGAAGCGATCGACCGCGTGCTGGAGCTTGCGGGCAATGTGCCGGTTGTCGCCGATCCCGTGTCGACGGGATACGCTAAAAAGCTGCTCGGCCGCACCGGGAGATTCCATACGCTCAAACCCAACCGCATGGAACTCGAAGTCCTCGCGGGCATGCGGGCGGATACGGAAGAAAAGCTTCGCCGCGCCGCCGAATCGCTGGTTGCCGGGGGCTGCAAACAGGTTTACGTCACGCTCGGCGCCGAGGGCTGCGCCTATGCGGACGAGGCGGGCCGTTACATCCGCATGAAGCTGCCCCCGGCCCCCCATATAGAAAACGCTACAGGCGCAGGGGATGCGTTCACGGCGGCCGCGGTCGTTGGCCTCGTGCGGGGCTATGCGCCCGAGCGCACCGTTCCGCTCGCGCTCGCGGCGGGGCTTGCGGCCATCCTTTCGCCCGAAACGGTTGCGCCCGGCATGAGCGAAGCGCTTCTCGAGCGCATTTTGTCCGAAAATCCGCCCGCATTGTGTTGACATTGCGCGGCGGTTGCGTTAAAATAACGGAGCGTCTTTTGAAAAGCGCATGCGCCCGTAGCTCAGCGGATAGAGTGCCCGGCTACGAACCGGTAGGTCACAGGTTCAAATCCTGTCGGGCGCGCCAGAA
>CAZJIS010000070.1:4179-7735 GCA_964546125.1 uncultured Clostridium sp. | reverse complement strand
AAACGCAAGGAGGGTTATGGGCCGCTGGCGCCGGGCGTCATTTCGGTGCCCTATCCCCATTGCGCCGCCTGCCGCGATAAGGACCGCTGTGCAAACGGCGTATTCTACTGCCTTGAAAGGGCAAAGGAACAGTATAAATACGGTACGGCCCATGATGGAGCCGCGATCATTGCGGAGCCCTATCTTGGCGTAAACATAGCGATCCCTCCTAAGGGATATTGGAGCGCGTTGGCCCAATGGGCAAAGTCCGAAGGTATGCTATTCATTATGGATGAGATACAAAGCGGCATGGGGCGCACGGGGGAGATGTATTGCTATCAAAGGGAGCACATCGTGCCTGATATGCTGCTTCTTGGAAAGGCGCTTGGCGGCGGGCTGCACATCAATGCGCTGCTGGTTAAAAATAAGCCTGATCCGCAGTTTTTGCCTGCCGTCTCCGGCGGCGTTGGCGATGAAGCGGTTGCCTGTGCCGCCGCATGTGAGGTGTTCCGTCAGCTCGAGGGCGGTTTGCTGGCCCATATACAAAAGGTATCCGCTGCCCTTGAAAAAGGCCTTCGACGAATGAGTCAAAGCGCTAAAGTCCTCGAGGTCAGAAGCCTTGGCCTTTTGGCCGCGATAGAGTTTTACAACGCGGAGGACGCCGGGCGGGTAGCCGCTATTCTGGCAGAAAAGGGATTTTATGTAGGCCGTAACGAGGCGGTGATCTTTATAAAGCCTCCTTATGTCATCACCGATCAGCAGATCGATTTTTTCCTAATTGCATTGGACGGGGCTTTAAATGCCTGCTAAATTGACTTTTTAAGCTATATTTGGTATGATTCCCCTGTTTATATACACAGAAAGGAGGGCTTATGGTGCTCAGCAAGGATATCAGCGTCCCGCTGTATGATCAGGTCGCAAACGAACTTAGAAAAGAGATACTTAGCGACCGGTACGGACGGAACGGTTCAATCGGAACACATGCGCAGCTGGCCGAACGTTTTTCAGTAAGTCTTATAACAATCAGGAAAGCCTTACAGATACTGGAAAAAGAAGGCATGGTGGATATCCAGCAAGGCAAGGGCACATTTGTACACCGAAACAATATTGTCGACCCTCTAAAAAACCTCACCGGCATAAGCAACATGATGAGGGATATGCATGTTGAAACAAAGGCTTCGGTGCCGGTTATCGAAGTACAGCCCACGCCTTCGTGGCTGGCCAGGGATGCAAGGAGCATTCTTGGTCCCGAATGCCTTTTTATATTGCGGGTGGTAAGCATTGCAGACACCCCGATTGCCAATGTTGAAATGTGGCTTCCGCTGAAGTATGCGGAGTTTTTCACAAAAGCCAAGGTGGAAAAGCAGACCATATATCAAATTTATCAGGATGAGGTGGGGATAGTGCTCGGCAAAGGCAAGCAGATCATCTGCGCCGCCGGAGCGCGGGGCCGGGTAGCGAAAAATCTGAAATTGCAGGAAAACTGGCCGGTGCTGCAAATAACGCGCAAGGCATACAGCAATACCGGCGAGCTTATAGAATATATGGTTCTTTCCTATGAAGCCAGCCGCTATTCTTTTTCGGTGGAGTTGCAGCTCGGTTCAAATACATGATCGGTGGGGCAAACGGCAAAAGCTATAATAATACAATAGACATATCTGCGTAAACGCGCGCATTGAATAGAGTTATTTTTTCGCGTTGCTTGATTGCATCAATCTATCCAAACGAACTGCCCGTTCCGCGTGGAGCGTGCGGCATTGATGCCAAGAGTGGAATAAGGGATTGGAGAATTCAAGGTGAACGGGAAAGCAACGATTAGATATTTACAGGAATATATTAAATCAAAGGATTTTCATCCGGATTTATCGAAAGATTATTTTTTAAAGTTATCGGAAGAGGTCGGAGAATTATCAAAGGCAATGCGGAAAAATCTGCGCCCAACCGATACAAATCAAATAAAAGAAACGATTGAAGAAGAAATCTGGGATGTTATTTATTATGCTTTGGCAATAGCTAATTGTTATGATATTGATGTAGAAGCAACGATTAAGCAAAAAGAAGAAATAAACAACGCAAAATACCAAACAGGAATCAATTATAACCCTAAATAAGCCGTTCTTGGGGCTTTGAAACCAAAACCCGTGTCATGGAGGTGGCGCTTTTGCGGCCCGCGGGAACAAGTTCAAGCGGTTATAATTTAACGCGGCAGAGCAGATTGCATGTCATATCCGGCGTGCGGTCATGTTTTCATGCGCCTTGAAGTTTCGAACATTTGCGTGAATGAGGCACATTTAGACGAGCCGAAGCAAGGACGATATGATGAAAGCGGTTATCTTTATAACGCGCATTATCCTGTAAATCCGGAAACCTATGATGGCTAAGCCCATAATTATATCGTTATTCTGGGAAAATCCGCGATATGGGCGAGTATTAACTTCGCAATCCCAATCGAGAGGATTGCCGTTGCTTTTGCTATACTGGGTGCTGGAGGTGGAAAATGGAATTATCGGACAAAGTCAAAGCCGTGAGCAGAATGCAGCATTATATCAGCGTGCATTTAGACGAAGATATTACGTTGGATGCTCTTGCCGATGCCGCCGGGTACAGCAAATATCATGCCATTCGAATTTTCAAAGAACTGACAGGCCGGACGCCCTTTGAAACCCTCCGTGCTCTGCGGCTGACTAAAGCGGCGCAGACCTTACAATCTTTAGATAGAAAGATATTGGACGTAGCAATAGACAGCGGCTTTGATTCTCATGACGGATTCACACGGGCATTTGATCGGCAATTTGGAATTACTCCGCAAAAATATCATGCGGAGAAGCCACCGGTAAATTGGTTTATCCACTATCCCATTGAAGCCTACTATATACTGAAAGAAGGTATAGGGCCTATGACAAACGAAAAAGTATCACGAACTGTTTCAGTTACCGTGGTAGAGCGACCGGCAAGAAAGCTGATTTTTCTGCGTCACAATGCGACGGACTATTTCACCGCCTGCGAGGAGGTTGGCTGTGACTGGGAGGGCTTTTACAACAGCATTCCTGAAAAGTTTGACACCGCCGCAGGAGGTCGCTTGCCAAAATTCTTAGTCCAGCCTGACACAAACGGTCAAGCTTTTTTCGTTGAGGTTCCGTTGACTTACAGCAAGCCTATTCCAAATGGCTATGAAATTGCAGAACTACCACCTTGCACTTACCTCTATTTTAACGGTATGCCGTTTGAAGATCAGAATGATTTTCCTATTGCGATCGGGATTGTAAATGAGGCTATTGAGAATTATCCCTTTGAACGGTTCGGATGGGAAAAATCTGATAATGCGCCATATTTGGGAATGGGTGCTGAAGCGCAGACAGGAGCGCGGTCAGCTGTTCCGGTGAAAAAAGCTTGACATAACAGCCATATTGTAATGTTACTAAAATCCTGCGATATAAGCAAAAAGTTCAATATTTTCGGCAAAAAAGCGCCCTGCGTTTATTATGCAGAGCGCCTTGTTAGCGTTTACCTTTATTCATCAACATCTACTGTGCCCTGTACGCCAAATGCCGGTGGGATAAGGAAACGGGGCTTTGCT
>CAZJIS010000070.1:0-4079 GCA_964546125.1 uncultured Clostridium sp. | reverse complement strand
CCCCGTAGGAATCGAGCGTGTCGAGGATGAATTCCGTTTTGTCGTCCTCCCAGGCGGCGTCGATGGTGAGGGCGAGCACCTTATCCTCGCGCTGCACGCTGTAAATGGGCAGTTCCTTCTTCTTGCCGGCGAGCACCTCCGTTTCGTATTCCTCCACCTGCAAGGCGGCGGAAGCCCGCGCCGGCGCGTCGTGGATGGCGATGGCGATGATGACGGCCGCCGCGATGAGGATTATGATCGCGAGCGCGATCAAAAGCGTTTTCTTTGTGATGACCAAAATAGGCACGGTTCATCCCCTCCGATGCTTGTTTGTGCCTAAATATATGCGCCGCTCATTCATACTTTGCCAAACCCGGCGTGCAATGGTAGAATATTATCGTTTGAGGGGATAAACCGGTGGAAGCAATACGCGGCACGGTCAAAAACATCATCTATCGAAACACCGAGAACGGCTATACCGTGCTCGAACTCATGGACGACGACGCGCACAGCTTCACGGCCGTGGGCGAAGTTCCGCTTGCAAGCGTAGGCGAGCGCATCGAGATCGAGGGCGCATGGACGGAGCACCCGGCCTACGGCAAGCAGCTCAAAGTGCGGAGCTATCACACGCTCGCGCCCGCGAACGTCACCGCGCTGATCAATTATCTCGGCAGCGGCCTCATCTCGGGCGTAGGGGAGATCACCGCGCGTCAGATCGTGGCGATGTTTGGCATGGATACGATCTCGGTGCTCGAGAATGAGCCAGAGCGCCTGCGCGAAGTGCCGGGCATCGGCGCAAAGCGCGCCGCGCGCATCTTAGCTTCGTTTGCGATGCAGAAGGACTTGCGCGACATCATGCTCGCTTTGCAGGAGTTCGGCATCACGGTCAGCCAGGGCATCAAACTCTATAAAGCCTACGGCAACCTCTGCCTTGCAAAGCTTCGCGAAAACCCATATAGGCTCATCGACGACATCGAGGGCATCGGCTTCATTACGGCGGACAAGCTTGCCGCCAACGCCGGCATTGAGCACGATTCGCCCTTTCGCATCAAGGCGGGCATCAGGTATGCTTTGCAGTGGGCGCGGCAGGAAGGCCACACAATGCTCCCGAAGGAAAAGCTCGTGGAGGTTGCCTGCTCCTTGCTCGGCGTGGACGTGAGGCCGGCGGAAGATATGCTCGACGAACTGATGATCTCGGGCGGCGTGGTTGTGCGCGAGATCGAGGGCGAGGAGTGCGTCTTTTTGCCCCATATGTTCCGCGCGGAGGGGGATTGCGCAAAGCGGTTGATGGCGCTGATCGCCGCCGCAGAAACGCCGGTCCTTCTTGCCGCCGAAGAGCGCGTTGCGCGCCTTGAGCGTGAATTGAAGGTGGAGCTTGCCCCCCAGCAGCACGAGGCGGTGCTCACCGCCCTCAATTCGGGGGCGATGGTCGTCACCGGCGGCCCGGGCACAGGCAAAACGACGATTCTGCGCTTCGTGATCCGCCTTATTGAGGAAGCGGGGCTGAGCTTTGAGCTTTGCGCGCCCACGGGGCGTGCGGCCAAGCGCATGGCTGAAGCCACGGGCGGCGAAGCGCGCACCATTCACCGCATGCTCGGCTACGGCTTTGATAATGAAAGCTTTGTAAAAAATGAGGATAATCCGATTGCTGCGGATTTCATCATCGTCGATGAAATGAGCATGGTCGACGTCACGCTGATGCGGGCGCTTTTGCGCGCCACGACCCCCGGCACGAAGCTCATCCTTGTGGGGGATGCCGATCAGCTCCCCTCGGTGGGGCCCGGCAATGTGCTGCGCGATATCATCGACAGCAACACGGTGCCGGTCATCCGCCTGACGGATATCTACCGCCAGGCCGAGCGCGGCATGATCGTCGAAAACGCGCACAGAATCAACCGCGGCAGGCTGCCGGAGCTTCATTCGGGCTGCAGCGACTTTTGCTTTGAAGAGCTTGCCGGCGCGGAAGAGATCATCCGCCGCGTGATTGCGCTGTGCGCGGGCGCGACCAACAAGCTCGTCACGCGTGACCCCGCGAAGGATGTGCAGGTTCTCTCCCCCATGAAAAAAGGGGCGCTTGGCGTGGCGCAGCTCAACGCGCGGCTGCAGCAAGCGCTCAACCCGCCCGGCGCGCGCAAGCGCGAGCACCGCTGCGGCGAGGCGGTTTTTCGCGAGGGCGATAAAATCATGCAAACCAAGAACAACTACAAAACCAAATGGCGGCGCGCCGCGGGCGGCACGGTTGAAGAAGGGCTTGGCGTATTCAACGGCGACCTTGGCACGATTGTGAAAATCGACACCGAGGATCAGGAGCTCATCGTGCTCTTTGACGATGAGCGCGAGGCGGTTTATGATTTCACAATGCTCGATGAATTGGCGCTTGCCTATGCCGTCACCATCCACAAAAGCCAGGGCAGCGAATTCCCCGTGGTGGTCATGCCGCTTGCGGGCGGCTCGCCGCAGCTTTTGACGCGAAACCTCCTCTATACTGCCGTCACGCGCGCAAGGGAGCAGGTCTACATCCTCGGCCGCAGCCGCAGCGTTTACAATATGGTCGACAACGGCAAGGTGCGCAGGCGTTACAGCGCGCTTAAAAGCTTCCTTGAAAACTACTCTTTTCCCGTTCCGCCCGCCCTGCCGCAGCCATGAGCGGGCTTATCGATTGGATATTCCCCGAAAACGTCGCCTGTTTTTTGTGCGGCGCGGAGGCGTTTACCGATGGGCGCGGCCTTTGCAAAGCCTGCGCCGCGCGCCTTCAAAGCGCGGAGGAGCAGCCCTGCCCCGCGGGGCTCGATGGCTTTTTTGCGGGCGCGCTGCTCGACGAAGCGGCGGAGCGGGCGATCCATCGCATGAAGTATGACGACGCGCGCTACCTTGCGCCGTTTTTTGCAAACCTCATCGAACTTCCCGCGCATTGGCGCGCCGAGGTCGTCGTGCCCGTTCCGCTGCACAAAAAGAAGCTGCGGCGGCGCGGCTACAACCAAAGCGCGCTTATCGCCCGAGCGCTCGCACAAAGGCTCGGCCTGCCCGTCGCGGAAAACCTTCTTTCGCGCGTGCGCGACACGGATTCGCAAACGCGGCTGCACGCCGCCGAGCGCGCGCAAAACGTGGCGGATGCATTCGCCGCTTCGAAAGAAGCCGTCGGCCGCCGCATTCTGCTTGTGGACGACGTGTGCACCACCGGCGCGACACTCTGTGCTTGCGCCGCGGCGTTGCGCCGGGCGGGGGCAAAGGAGGTTTATGCCGCAACGGCCCTTGCGCGGGCGCTGCAAATCTAATCCAAAGAGAAAAACATTCATCATTGCCGGTATCCCCTCATAAGCATGAACAAAGCTTGTTCGGGGGGATCATATGTACGCATATATCGAAGAGAGAGTGCTCAGCGTCGCCGAATATATCGTCGAGCATGGCGCCACAGTGCGCAACGCCGCGCGGGCGTTTGGCATCAGCAAATCCACCGTCCACCACGACATGCAAACGCGCCTGAAGAACCTCGATCCAGCGCTTGCGCGGGAGGTGCGCGGCATCCTTTTGCGCAATCGGGAGGAGCGCCACATCCGCGGCGGCATGGCGACCTATATCAAATATAAAGGGGTCCCTGCGAAAACCGAGCCCGACAAACGGACCATCATCCTCTAAAAACCGATTTCCGTATTAAGACGGCATCCACGCCGTCTTTTCTGTTGCGCTTGCCGCTCTATTTCCACATCCTTTTCGGGGAAATGCGCATCGCCTCTTTACAGCCTGCCCGCACGGTGATAAAATGGCAAAGCACCCTACATTTAGTGGGTGCGCGGCAATAATTATCAAACATGTTGTGGAGGACTATTCATGGCGGATTTATCAAAAAACGCGCTGACCGTGTTGGAGAGGCGTTATCTCACAAAGGACGAGCATTCCAACTTAATTGAAACGCCGGAGGGCATGTTTCGCCGCGTTGCGCAGGCCGTCGCCGCCGCGGACCTTGCTTATGACCCGCACGCGGATGTTGAAGCGAGCGCCGCGAAGTTCTACGCCATGATGGACGAGCTTCTTTTCATGCCCAACTCGCCCACGCTCATGAACGCGGGCAAGCCCCTCGGGCAGTTGAGCGCGTGCTTTGT
>CAZJIS010000069.1:6695-7893 GCA_964546125.1 uncultured Clostridium sp. | reverse complement strand
AAAAACGCGCGTAAAAACGCCCGGCGGTCAAAGGGCCGCCGGGCGGGAAGGCGCTCGGTTCAAGTTCAGCGCGTGGTGTTGCTGAAGTTTGGCACGATGATGCGGCAGGCTTCCCGCTCGCGCCCCGCGGCTTCGGACTTTTCCTCGGCGGCGGGAGCCTCGAGCCGCTCCTTGATGCGCATGATGTCGTCGATCGCCTCGCGAAGTTTATTGAGCTCCGCTTCCCGCTGCGCAAACGCGGCGTTCAGGCGTTCGTTCTCCTCCTCGCGCCGCTTCATTTCGTTTTCCCTGCGCAAGAGCTTATCATTAAGCGCCTCGATCTCGCTTTCCTTGCGCGCGAACGCCTCCGGCCCAGGGGCGCTGTTGCGCGCCGCAAGCTCCGCCTCAAGCACGCTGATGCGCTCCCTCGCCCGCTCCGCCGCCGCGCGCGTTTCGCACATGTCGCCGCGCATATCCGAAAGCTCCGAATTGAACGCGGCAATTACGGCGTTTTTCTTCTCAACGATCTCCGCAAGGGAACGGACTTCCTCCCGCTTGGCGCCAAGGGCCGTGGCGAGTTCCGCCGCGCGCGAATCGCTGCCGGCAAGCGCGAGCGTGTAGCCGCCAAGCTTCTCGCGCATGTCGTTCAAATCGTGGGTGAGCGCCTCGATCTGCGTATCTTTGCCCGAGAGTAAGAGCGTGTTCACACGCCGCGCATCGGCGATTTCCGCTTCCATTTGCGCGAGCGCCGGGCCGCGCGCGCGGCCGAGCGCGTCGATCTCCGCGTTTCTTTGGGCGATTTCCGCAGCGTGCGTGCCGCGCAGCTCCGCAAGCTCCGCTTCCTTTTGCGCCAAAGCGCGGGCATGCGCTTCGCGTGCTTCAAGAAGCGCCTCTTCCTGCTGCCGGCGCGTGCCGTCGAGCAGGGCGTCGCGTTGGGCGATCGCCGCCCGGTGGACCTCGTGAAACTCGGCGAGCTTTGCTTCCCGTTCGGCCAGCACGGCGGCGTGCGCTTCGCAAAGCTCCGCAAGCTCGGCTTCTTTTTCGAGCATCGCCACGGCGTGCGCGCTTTGCAGGACGTTGAGCGCCTCTTCCCGCTCAGCGTCGGCATTTTCCCGCGCTTCATAAAGCGCCTTAATTTTCGCGTCTTTTTCCATGAGCGCGTCGTGCAGCGCGGCAATGTCCGCCTCCATGGCGGCAAGCAGCGCGGCGTGCGCGCTTT
>CAZJIS010000069.1:0-6595 GCA_964546125.1 uncultured Clostridium sp. | reverse complement strand
CGCGCCTCCTCCAGGGCGCGCGCTGCCGCCCTGGCGCGCTCATCGCGCGCGGCGAGTTCCGCCTCGTGCCGCGCTTTCAAAATGCCCGCAACCTGTTCGACAAGCTTGCGGTTATCCTCCGGCCCGCTTTCCCCCTCGGGGGCGGGCAAGGCGGACAGCGGCGCGATTTTGTCCATCGCGATGCGCAGGCGCCTGTTCTCTTCGCTCAAAAGGTCAAGTTCATCACGCAGCTCCTGCGTCTTTTCATAAAAGACGCGCCTCATCGCCTCGGCATTCGCGGTCTGCTCGTCGATGTACTTGTTGACCTCGGCGCGGTTGTAGCCGCCCATGGCCGGTGCAAACTCGGGCCGCGCGGGCGTGTAGCTCATATCCGTGCGCAGCTTTGCGACTTCATCGATTCGATCGGTCATCCTCTTCCTCCTCCACGAATGCAATCGTGTTGACATCCAAGCAATTTTGCTCCCTGAGCGTGTGGGCCGGCAACTCCAGCACCGAATGCGCGCCCCGGATTGCGCCGCTCATTCTGTTCTTTGGCATCGCCTCGACGATCTTTAGCGCCTCGCCCTGTTTTGAGAGGAAAACGACGTCGATCTCCTCTTTCATGAAGAACGTGTGGATATCCGCGCACGGTACGATCCACATGCCCCGCTCGATGGGCGAGCGGCCCATCAAACCCCGGAAGCGGGTGAAAAATGTATCGGCAACATCCGCCTTGGCGGCCGGCCGCCCGTTTATGATTACCTGCACGCGCTTCATTGTGCTTCCCTCAACCGAACACGCCGACGATGTTCATTACGGTCGGCCCCATGAGGATGATCAAGAGCACCGGGAAGATGAACGCCACCATCGGCAGCATCATCTTGACGGGCGCTTTCATGCCCTTTTCCTGCGCGGCCTGCTTGCGGTTGGCGCGAAGCTGCGCGCTTTGCGTTTTGAGCACGTTCTTGATGGGCGTTCCCATCTGCTCGCTCTGCGTGATGGCGGCGACGAGGATGCGAAGCTCGGTGATATCGGTGCGCTCGGCCATGTCGGAAAGCGCATCCCGCCGGGGCTTGCCCATGGCGATCTCCATCGAGGCTACCGTGAGCTCCTCTTTCAAAGCGCCGGTGAATTTATCGAGCGCGCGCTTGAGCGCCGCGTCAAAGCCAAGGCCCGCGTCGATGCTGACGCTTAGAATATCCATCATATCCGGCAGCTGCTTTTTCATTGAATCCTGCCGGGCGCGCGCGATGAAGCGCACCACATAATCGGGCGCGAGCACGGCGACGATGGCGACGCCGAGCACGACGAGAAGCTTGATTTCCGCCTCGGCCGCCATGTGGGAGGAAAGGAGCAGGGTAATGAGCGTCGCGCCCACCAAGACCATAATCTTGATGAACGTGAACATCGACGGCTCCATATAAATGCCCGCCGCGCGCAGGCTTTTTTCCATCTTCTCCTCGGCGGCGCTGCGGCGGCCGCTCTTGCCCGCATATTTTGCCCTGCGGGCGGCCGCCCGCTGGCGCAGCTTTCGCAAAACGGGGCCGAGTATGCGCTCGAATATGCTGCCCTCGAGTTCGTCAAAGCTGTGCATGCCGGATTCCGCCACGCTGCGCACGCGCCGGTGTTTGGCCTTTTGCTTGCCCAAAGGGGCGTCGAGCGCGCAAAGCACCAGCGTGAACATGAACGCCGCCGAGCAGATTGCTAAAAATTCCATAAACGCCCCTCCTTCTTTAATATTTGACGGTGATGATCTTGCGAATGACAAGGAATCCGAAGGTCTCCATGCCGACGGCGACGCCGAGCAAAATCTTGCCCACCTCTTCCTTGAAAAAGAAATCCATGTAACCGGGATTGATCACCGACAAAATCAGGGCGATGGCGATCGGCAGCCCGCCGATTACAAAGCCGGACATGCGGCCCTGCGAGGTGAGCGTGCGCACGTCGTTTTTGACGCGGATTCTGTCGTAAATGGTTTGGGCGATGCTGTCCATCACCTCGCTCAAGCTGCCGCCAACCTGCTGGGAGATGAGGATCGCCGTGACCATGAGCTTGAGGTCCGGGCTTGGCATGCGGCGTGTGAAGTTATTGAGCGCGGCTTCCATGGTGTTGCCAAGCTGCACCTCGCGGATCGTGCGCCCGAATTCGCCCGCAACGGGCTCGGGCATTTGATCGGCGATGCTGAGCATGCCCTGCTGGAACGTGAGGCCGGATTTGAGGCAGTTGCTCATGCTGGTGACCGCGTCGGCCAGCTGCGCTTCAAACGCCCTGACGCGCTTGCCGCGCGAATGCTTGACATACAGCGGAGGCAGAACGAGGCCGATTAGGGCGAGCAGCATGCACACGAAAAAGCGCGCGCCCAAAAGCGCCGCGCCCATGGAGGGCAAAAGCGCGAGCAAAACCCAAGCGCCCATGAATTCCTCGGCGCGCATGGGGATGCCGGCGCTCGTGAGCTGATCGCGCAGCAACTGGGAGATTTTGATGGGCATGCGCCTGCGCGAATCGCGCACGCGGCGGCGGATTTCATCCTTTTGCTCTTTGCGCTCGAATACCGCAAGGCGTTTTTCCACGGTGAGGCGGTTGGCGTAGGCGCACCGCAGCACGCCCACGAAAACCGTGAACATGAAAAGCGATGCGGCGATGACGAAAAACAGCAGTTCCATCTAAACCCCTCAGTCAAACCACTCTTCATTGACGGCCACGCCGTTCGAGCGGATTTTCTGTATGCAGCGCGGACGGATGCCCGTCGCGCGGAAACGCCCGTTGAAGCGCCCCTGCGCATCCCGCGAGCCGTCGGTTTCATAAACGAAAATATCCTGCATTGAAACAGTGTCGCTCTCCATGCCGGTGATCTCCGAAATGGAGGTGATGCGGCGCGTGCCATCCCGCAAGCGGGATTGCTGGACGACGATATCGAGCGCCGAGGCGATTTGGTTTCGGATGGCGACCATGGGCATTTCCGCCCCGGTCATCATGACCATCGTTTCAAGCCTCGCGATGACGTCGCGCGGGGAGTTGGCGTGCGCGGTTGAAAGCGAGCCGTCGTGGCCGGTGTTCATCGCCTGGAGCATATCGAGCGCCTCCGCGCCGCGCACTTCGCCGACGATGATGCGGTCCGGCCTCATGCGCAGGGCGTTTTTGACAAGGTCGCGGATGGCGATTTCGCCCCGGCCCTCCATGTTGGCCGGGCGGCTTTCGAGCGTGACGACATGCTCCTGGTTGAGCTGAAGCTCCGCCGCGTCCTCAAGGGTGACAATGCGCTGCCCATCGGGGATGAAGCTCGAAAGAACGTTCAAAAGCGTCGTTTTGCCGCTGCCCGTGCCGCCCGAAACCATCATGTTCAGGTTGCCCTTAACGCAGGCTTCAAGGAAGTTGGCCATGCGCGGCGTGAGGCTGCCAAAGCCGATGAGATCGTTGACGGTGAACGGCTTTTTTGAGAATTTGCGGATCGTGATCACCGGCCCTACGAGCGAGAGCGGGGGGATGATGATGTTCACGCGCGAGCCATCCTTAAGGCGCGCATCCACCATGGGGCTTGCTTCATCCACATGGCGGCCCATGGCGTTGACGATCTTCTCGATGATCTGCATGACGTGACTGTCGTCGCGAAAGGTCACATCCGCAAGCGTTATTTTACCGGCGCGCTCCACAAAGACCTGCCGCGGGCCGTTGACCATAACCTCGGTGATGTCCGGGTCGCGCAGCAATTGCTCGAGCGGGCCGAGGCCCATGACTTCGTTGAATAAATCTTCCGAAAATTTCGCGCGTTCGGTGCGGTTGATGACATCCGCGTATTCGATAAGTATCTCATCGATGGCGCTCTTAACATCCGCATCGCTCGGGTCGCTGTCCTTGTCGTGGAGACGGTCGATCACGCTCCTTCGCACGCGTTCGGCGATGACGTTGTGCTGTTCTCTCTTAGGGTCCACGGCGGGCGTCGGCGTTTCGAGAGGGATCTCCCGAACGGGCGCGTCGAACGTGGCCGCGCGGATGGCCTCGTTTTTATTCAATCGCTCCGCGAGGCTCATTGCGCAAGCACCTCCCTGGCCATGGCTTTGAGCTGCCGCGCAAGCGGTGTGCGCGCGGCTTCGGCCACGATGGGCCGGCCGATGCACTGGCATTTATCGGCGGTTTCATCGTCATAGGGCAGAATATAATCGGGGTCGCGCCCGAGCGCCTTTTTCACATCCTTGGGGCCGAGGAACGAGTGCCGCGCGCTCTTATTGAACACGAACTTCGCTTTTTCGGCCATGCGCAGGGAGTTGAGGATCGTCACCGTCGTGTGCGCGGCCTTGACGGAGGCGATGTCCGGCTGGAGGACGATGAGCACCTGGTCGCTGTTTTCAAGGGCCGTGAGGGTATGCTCCTCGAAGTTGGCCGGGAGGTCGAGCACCACGCAATCGAAGAACGGGCGCATCACGGCGATGGCCGCCTCGATGCTGCGCGCCTGCACGAACTCCCCATCCTCGGGGCTGTTGGGCCCGGCGAGCACCGTAAGCCCGCTGTAGTGCTGCACGGTATAGGAGCGGAGCGTTTCCATCGTGAGGACGCCGCGCTCCTGGCTAAGTTCCGCCACCGTGTCCTTCGCCTGCATGTCGAGGAAGAGCGTGACGCAGGCGCAATCGAGGCTCAAATCGATGATGGCGACCTTTTTGCCCGCGGCCGCGAGCGCATAGGCGATGTTGACGGCCACGGTGGTTTTCCCCGTGCCGCCCTTTGGCGAATAGACGCTCACCACATGCGATTCCCCGCTGATGGCGCGGCCCGCGCCCGTGGCGCGCGTGCTGCCTAAGGCCCCCGCGCGGCGGATCGTGTCGAGGATGGCCTCGGGATCTTCTTCAAGGGAAGCGCACAGGCTGATGCCGCAGCTTTGAGCCTTGCGGATGAGCGGCAGGGTGAGCCGCTCGGCAACGAGCACAACCGCGCAGTGCGGCACGTTCTGGTAAATGCGCTCGGCAAGGTCGAACACGGTTTCGTTCTCATAGCACAGCGCCACCACGCCCGGCGCGAGGCCAAGCGCCTTTTGCGCGCTGGCCGGCTGGATGTCGCCGTAGCCGACGATGGCGATATCCGGCGTTTCGAAAGCGGATTTGAGCTTATAGCGCGTTTCCTTGCTATCGCTGATGATAAAAACCTTGAGCTGCGCCATCTCACTCCACCTCCTGCATCCGCTTGGAAAGCTCTTCGATCATATCCAGATTCGTGACCATCGGGGGCGCGGCGAGCTCTTCATCGTTGAGCGCGCGCAGAACCAGCGAGATTTCGCCGTAGGTGACGGCATACTGAAGCTTCAACGCGTCCTCGGGGCTCAGCTCGAAGGTGAGCGAGGTGTAAACCGCTTTCTCCGCCCCCTCGGCCTCGGTGAGCTTTTGCGTGATGACGCCCGCTTCGAGCACCCTGATGTTTTCGAGCATCATCATCGTGGATTCTACCGCAATTTCTTCCGGTTCTTCCCCCTCGGCCTCCGCGCCGGGCAGCATGAAATGATAGCTGAACACAATATCCACGCGGTCGCCGGGGGCGACGTAGCCCGCGACGCCTGTAATTTCCGAAACGTAAATGGTCATGGCGCGCATGCCCTGCGCAAGCGTGTAGGAAAGCCTGCCGCCGGCGAGGATGGAAGCGCTTTCATCGGAGCCGAGCTGGCTGAACACGACCTGCTGGTTTGCCATTGCGCGGTAGATGTTGACCTTGCCCACGACATCCTCAAGCGAGGTTGCGACGCCGCTCACGACATAGGCCGTGGGGATCGACTTGAGGGCGACCATATCGGCCGTGATGAACACGCCCTCCTCAATTTCCGTAACGGTCATGACGACCGCGGTCATCGGAACGGCCTCGGGCGTCGCCTTGGCTTCGATGGAACGGCCGAACGAATAGACCGCGACGCCCGTGACGATGGCCAGAACCAAAGCAAAAATATAAATCTTCTTCATCAGTTGATCCTCATGGTGGTGGTGGAGGTCATCTCCATGCTCTGCCCCTGCACGAATATGCCGGCGACCGGCGTGAGCACGGTTACTTGTTTGGCGACCGTCACGGTCGCGTTATCGCCGGCGATGGCGAGGGTAACGCTCGTGTCGGCCGCGCTGCCCAGGCAGTATTCCCGCGCGAGGGCCGCGACTTCCGCCGCGACGGTGCCTTTGTCGGCGTTGACGATCGCATAGCGCGCACCCTCGCGGCTCGCGTTTTCGACGCTCATTTTGTTATAAAACAGCCAGCCAAAGTCAATGATGCCGAACACCAGCAGCAAAAGGATGGGCAGCGCCACGGCGAATTCCACGATGGCCTGGCCCGATTCTCCCCTGCGCACGCGCCCGGTGCGCGCTTTGATATTGCCGCTTTTCTTCATTGCACCCTCTTTTCTTGATGGAAAGAGCCGCCCGCCGCGCCGCGCGCATTTTTGCGCGGCACCCGCGGGCGGCTCGCCAATCCCTTTCGGTTCCCGACCGGAGAGACGTTACGCGCCCAGCAGCAAGCCGCCGATGTTGACGATGAACAGCACGAACAACAGACCCGCCGCCACGAAGCCCAGCACCGTGCTGGCTTCGAGCATCGTTTGCCCGCCCTCGTTGTTCATAAAGCGCTTGATTCTCTCCATGTCAGGCTCCTTTCA
>CAZJIS010000068.1:0-8080 GCA_964546125.1 uncultured Clostridium sp. | reverse complement strand
ATACACGACCACTTCGTAGTCGTTGATCATGCCGCGAACCATGTTGTCGGCCGCACCGTTTGTCCAATACGCGCCGTGCGACCAATCGCCGGCAAGCTCGGTGGTGGAACCGTAGATCAGCTCGCCGCCGATCTCGGGGATGATGACCGGCTCAGGCGTGGGCTCCGGGGTAGTTTCCGCGGGGGGCTGGGAGACCGGAGGCGGGGTGGGGTCAGTCTTGCCAACGTCTTTGCAGCCAGCGAACACAGACATCGCCATGACCGCAACCAGAAGCATGACCACTGCAATCTTCAGATTCTTCATCTTGTAGTTTTCCCTCCTTTAAATTAACGAGATACAGATATACCCCGTTTATTTTAACATTCTAGCAGAAATCATTGCGTGCATCAAGTACACAAACACAATATAATTTTTATAACACCTCCTTTTCCGCCGGTAAGTTTTACCGGGCTTCCGAAAATTCCCGAAAACGCCTGACATTTCAAGGTTTTCTTCGGCTCCGCGGCGATGCGTAAAGCCGCCGTTCCCGTTCATTCTTATCATATCTATGCGTTATTCTTTGCTGCATCTGGATAAAATCTCATTATTTGCACGGGTTTCCCGCCGCCGGACGCGCTGGAAACCCGCTTTTGACGCTTCGGCAGTCCTTTTTTACTATTTATATAATATATTGCGTGCGTTATGCGCCCCGCAGCCCGCGCGCAAGCGTTTATATATAATATTGAAGCGCAGGGTTTGCGGCTTGAAAGCGCGGCTGTTTGGGAGAACTTGAGCGCGGGTGAGCAGTCGGTCTATGCCGGTATGGAATGCGTCTGCGTCCGCGTGCATGCGAAGCGTTGTGCCCATGCAACGCCTGAAATGCAATAGAACTCCCATGCCCGCGGGCATGGGAGTTCTATTCTACGGGCCTGCTATCAAAGTATTTGCATTTCGACGAGCTTTTCCGCAATTTGCACGGCATTGAGCGCGGCTCCCTTTCGTATCTGATCGGCGCAGCACCAAAGGGTCAGCGCATTGCCATCGGTCGAAATGTCCTCGCGAATACGCCCGACAAAGACAAGATCCTGGCCGGTGGTATCCAACGGCATAGGATAAAGCCGGTTGTCGGGATCGTCCACTAACTTCACGCCCGGTGCCGCCGCAAGCAATTTGCGCGCTTGATCCGGCGTAAGTTTTCTTTCGGTTTCAATGGTGATGGATTCGGAATGGCTTCTAAACACGGGTACGCGGATGCAGGTGCAGTTAACCATCAAATCCGGACAAGCCAAAATCTTCCGCCCCTCGTTGAGCATTTTCATCTCCTCATGCGTATATCCGTTTGGCTCGAATGCATCGATCTGCGGAATCAGGTTGAAAGCAATCTGGTGGGAAAATACGGAAGGCTCGATCGGATCGCCGTCAAGAACCCGCCGCGTTTGGGTCCGCAGTTCATCGAGGCCGGGGATGCCGGCTCCGGATACAGCCTGATAGGTTGAAACGATTGCCCGCTTGATGCGCGCATGTTCATGAAGGGGCTTTAACGGGAGCATTGCAATAATGGTGGAGCAATTCGGATTGGCGATAATGCCATGATGATCCAAAAGCGCTTCAGGATTCACCTCCGGAACGACCAGCGGCACATCCGGCGCCATACGCCAGGCGCTTGAGTTATCGATCGCGACCGCGCCTTCCTCGCTGACAATCGGGGCGAGAAAACGGCTAACTTCCGCCCCAACCGCGAGGAAAGCAATGTCGACGCCGACAAATGCGCCGGCCTTGGACTCTCCGACTTTGACCGCCCTGCCGTTGTAAACAATCTCTTTGCCGACATTCGCGCCTACATCGAGGGGTTTGATCGCTTCAATCGGGAAATTGCGTTCCTCGAGAATTTTCATTATTTCGGTCCCGACGGCGCCCATTGCGCCGACAACCGCCACAGAATATGTTTTCATTTTCCGGCCTCCTTAATGCTTATAATCCGCCTAAATAAGCAGCTCTTACCTTATCGTCTACCGCCAGCTCCGCGCCGGTGCCCGAAAGCACGATGTTCCCTGTTTCAAGGACATACCCGCGGTTGGATATGGAAAGAGCCATGCGCGCATTCTGCTCAACGAGCAGTATTGTCGTGCCCATTTTGTTGATGCGTTTGATAAGGTTGAAAATATCCTCCACTATAATCGGAGCAAGCCCCAGAGACGGCTCGTCCAGCATGAGTAATTTCGGCTTTGACATGAGCGCGCGCGCAACAGCGAGCATTTGCTGCTCTCCCCCGGACAATGTTCCGGCGTGCTGCTTCCTGCGTTCATAAAGCCGTGGAAAAAGGTCGTAAGCTTTGCGCTGTTCTTCTTCCCACATAGCTTTATCAATCGTATAGGCGCCCATGCGAAGATTGCCCTCCACCGTGAGCTCCGGAAAGACCTGCCTCCCCTCCGGGGAAAGCGTTATGCCCCGCTTGACCTTATCATGGCTTTCCAGCTTTGATATATTGACGCCTTGAAACCATATTTCCCCCGAAGCAATCGCTATAAGCCCGGCTATGGTGTTAAGCGTGGTGCTTTTGCCGGCTCCGTTGGACCCGATTAATGTGACGATCTCGCCTTCGTTAACTTCAAAAGATATACCTTTTACCGCCTTGATCGCACCGTAATTGGTGCACAGGTTCTTAATCTCAAGAAGAGCCATCACTTAACCTCCTTACCTAAATAAGCCGTTATGACCTGCTCATTTTTTCTGATTTCATCCGGAATGCCATCCGCAATTTGGACGCCGTGATCAAGAACGTAGATGCGATCGCACAGGTTCATAACAAGGCGCATATCATGCTCGATCAAGATAATAGTGTTGCCCATCGCCTTAAGCGAACGGATGAACTCGATCAAATCGGTGGTTTCCTGCTCGTTCATGCCCGCCGCGGGCTCGTCGAGTAAAATTAATTTCGGGCGGGATGCAAGGGCGCGGGCAATTTCGAGCCTGCGCTGCAACCCATAAGCGAGACTGTTTGCATAATGGTATCTATACTCGTATAAATTTGTGATTTTCAGCACTTCTTCAGCGCGCTCAAGGCTGAGCTTTTCCTGCACACGATGCTTTTTAAGACGCAGCATGGATTCAATGATGCTTACATTGTTGCTTGTGTGCAGGCCAACGAGTACGTTATCAATCACCATCATGTTGTTAAACAAACGAATGTTTTGAAAAGTACGCGTCATGCCCTTGGCTGTGATTTTATGCGACTCGATACCGGTAATGTCTTCCCCGTCGAAAATAACTTTGCCCTCGGTGGGTTCATATATGCCGGTTATGTTATTAAACAGCGTAGTTTTACCCGCCCCGTTCGGGCCGATAATACCAACTATTTCATTCTCGTAAACATCCAATGTAACTTCGTTTACGGCAACAAGGCCCGAAAACCGCTGGGTTACCTTATCGCAATGCAAGATCACCCTGCTCATGCCACCTTACCCTCCGCTTTCTTTTCGTTTTCGCGCTGCAGCTTGTTGTAATGGTTGATCTGCCTAAGGTCGAAGCCGCCCAAAATCCCATCCGACTTAAACATAATCATAACGATAAGGATAACCCCATAGAGAATCTGGCGCCATTCGAGAATCCATTCTCCGAGGAACGTCCCCAGCCAACGTAAAAACTCAGGCAGCACAACGAAGAAAATTGCGCCTATGATGCTGCCCGGAATGCTGCCTAATCCGCCCATAATTGTCATGGAGAGGATTTGGATGGATTGGTTATAGTTGAACGTAGTGGAGTCCACATAATTGATATAGGATGCGTAGTAAGCGCCCGCAAGGCCCGCGATGGCCGCGCAGATAGCAAACGCAAACACCTTGTATCGAAACACGTTGATTCCCATAGCCTGGGCCGCGACAATGTCGCCTTTGATCGCCCTCCATGCGCGCCCGGGGCGGGAATTGATGAGGTTGTGAACAACGACGATTACAATTACCAGCAAAACAAGCAGCAAATAATATTTGCCCAGCGGGGTGGAAAGCTTCAGCCCAAACACGTTATCCAATCCGAAAATCGTAGGCGAAGGGATCTGCTTGATGCCAAAAGGCCCGTTGGTGAGCTCCACCCAGTTAAGTTCGACGATCCTGACAATTTCACAGAAACCCAGCGTCACGATGGCCAGATAGTTGCCCTGTATTCGAAGCGTCGGCAGACCTATGAGTATACCCGTAATAAAAGCACAGAGCATTGCGCATAAGGTTGCGGGTACGAAGGTCATCCCAAGCTTTGTGGTCAATATCGCAAGCGTATACGCGCCGATTCCGTAAAACGCCGCCATTCCCAGCACGACAATTCCCGTGTATCCCATAATGAAGTTCAGCGCGAGGGACAGCATTGAGTAGAGCAGACATTGCAGCGCAATGTTGCGCAGATAATACCTTGTGAAAATCAAAGGATACGCAATAAGGATTGCCAGGAACACAATAGCGACTACAACCTGATTTTTCGCCCAGAGGTTGATTAATTTTTTAAACATGTCATCTACCCCTTATACCTTGTTTTGAACGTGTTTTCCAAAGAAACCGCTCGGCCTGACTATAAGAACTACGATGAGTATGATAAATGCTATTGCATCCTTATATCCCGAACTAATGTATCCGGCTACGAACGTTTCGAGCAGCCCTATTACCAGCCCGCCAACCAAAGAGCCATGCAGCACCCCGATGCCGCCGAGAATCGCCGCGGCGAAGGTTTTGATTCCGATCGTAAAAGACATGGTCGTATCGATCGCAGAATAATAAATGCCGATCATAACGCCCGAAAGCGCGGCGCATACGGTGCCGATGAAAAAGGTGATCGTAATAATGTTATTTACATTAACACCCATCAGTTTTGCCGCCTGCATATTCTGAGAAATGGCGCGCATCGCCTCTCCTGTGCGCGTCTTATATGTCAGCCAGGTTAGAAGCGCCATCATCACAAGGGCTGTACCAAGAATGATGAGTTGGAACGGATCAATCACGGCGCCCCAGAGAGAGAACGTTTGAAACTTATAAAAAACGGGGACAGAAATCGTAAGCGAACCAAAGATATCAAGCAGCAGGTTCGTAACTACCGTAGAGTAACCGACCGTACAAATCAAAGCGGATATACCGGGGGCTCCTTTCCGGCGGATGGGGTTGAGCGAGACGCGCTCCATGAATACGGCGCCTGCGCCGCAAAGCGCGAGAGCCAGTATGATGGATACCCAATACGGCATTTTGAGCCATGAGAAAAACAAAATCAGCAGAAACGCCCCGCTCACCATAAAAGCGTTGTTCGCGAAGTTAATAAGCTTCAACACGCCGTAGACCATACTGTAGCCTACCGCGACAAGGGCATATATGCTGCCTACGGCAAGACCGTTTATGACCTGCTGGAAAAACATATGATTCCTCCCCTACATTTCAAAAGACCAGATCCATGCCGCCAAAAACGCGGTGAAGCCCCATGTATTGACCGACTGCGGAAATATCGCTTCCGCAGTCGGTCATGGCGGTCATTTATACCTTTTTATTTGCTCCATGCAACAAACTCGCCGTTTTGGACAACGAACGCGCTGAAAGGCTTGGTCATATCACCGTTTTCTTCCATAGTGATCGAAGCGGTCAAGCCCTGGAAATCTTTAACGTTGTGCATGGCCTCGACAAAAGCATCACGATCGTTGCCGGAAGCTTTCATCGCTTCGAACATGACCCTGATCAGATCCGTGCAGTTAAAGGCATGACTATCAACGGGCTCGCCAAAGCGGGTCTCATACTCGGCCTTCCATGTTTCGAATTGCTCGGTGTTGCCGGCCGCCCCGTAATAGGAGAGCAAAATCTGACCTTCGCAGTTCTCGCCGACGTTTTGGATGTACACCGCATCCTGCAACGAGTTGTTGGAAAGGATGGTCTTATTAATGCCAAGCTTGCGCATCTGGTTTACAAGCAGCGAAGCCTCGTTAAGGTGGGCTACAAGGAAGAACAAGTCATAATTGGCGTCAGCTTCCTTGAATTTAGAGAGCGATGCCGTGAAATCCTTCTGGTCGGTCTGGAACATGTCGGAATACACAATCTGCCCGCCAAGCGCGGAAAACGCCGTGGCAAACTCATTGTACATACCCTGGCCCCAGTCGCTCTGCTCATAATACATGGCGACCTTGTTCAGCTGCATTTTATTGATAATAAAATCCGCAAAATATGTGCACATCTGCCGGGTAGTAGAATCGCCCCGGAAGAAGCGGCCCTGCCCCATGCCGGACCAGTCGGCGTTAGAAACGGAGCCCGAGCATACAGGCATCCCGGCATTGACAAAAATGTCAACGGTCGCAAGGGCGGATGTAGTCGTGAAAGGACCAAAAACGGTAAGGATATCGTCCTCGTCACACACTTTATACGCAAGGTTGGCCGTTTCATTCGGATCGGACTTATCGTCGTTCCATTCAATCTCGACCATGGCCCCGTTAATGCCGCCCTGTGCATTAATTGCATCTACCGCCAACTCGAGTGCTTGACGCTGGTGTCTTCCGTATGTTTCATAGTTACCTGTAAGGGGCCCGATATAGGCGATTTTGATGGGTTTAACGGGTTCCGCGGGAGGAGGTGTAGGGTCTGCGGGCGCTTGGCTGTTTTCTGGCGGAGTAGTCCCCTGGGAGGCGGGTGGCGTGGTGCAGCCTGCAAAGCAGGCCAGAGCCATCACCAACACGATGGATAGTGCAATGACTTTTTTCATACAACTCTCCTTTAATAGCGAGCGACTTGTCCATCGCTCTAATTCGAATTATTGTACAATATCTGTTGTATTATTGCAACAACATCTTGACTGTAACTTTATATCATGGTATTGTTTGTATATTGTTACGGCCATGTATATTTGAAAGGCAGACAGCGAATGGAGCGGCAAATTATCGCGCGCTATACCGACAAATTGAAGGAAGAATTAATTGCCTCGGTAGGGTGTGCAAAACCCGCTGCCATCGCTCTTGCAGCCGCCTATCGAGCAGAAGCGCAAATGCAGGCGCCGGCGTTCGTAGCGCAAGAGCAAAAAAGGGCAATCGCGGCTGCGATAAAGAAAGGAATCTGTGAAACCTATCACCCTCGCACAGAACACGGTTTGCATATCGTGATTGACTCCGGCGGAGAAAACCACAAATTTCAAATTGAAGTATGCGGTTCGCATGAAAATGTGATTTATCTGCCGCGCGGCGAAAATGCCGCCAAGCGGGCAGTCGTAAAAATTGCGCGCGGGGATATGCGCGATACCAACATTCAAACGACCGGGGTCATGCCGGAGGACAAGCAATAAAAGCGCTGCAGAAGGGTGCCATTTTTAACAAAATACACCTTGAACTGTTAGTTGCAAATATAAAGTAAGAAAGGCAGCATATCAAAAATGAGCGAACAGAAGATCAAAGAGTTTGTAGACAGTTTCGACTTTGAACAGCCCGTGTCCCAAGAGGAGTTCAAGGCGGCAGTCAAGGGCGCGTATATGGATCGGGCGCGTCAGGTATGGTTTATCTATAAGAAAATAAAGGAGCTGTACCCCGATGTGGATGCCAAGCGAATCATACGGGAAGGTTCATGGGATTTCGGCCTTTATCAAGGCAATAAGATTGCAGAGAAGTATGGCGCCGAAAATATTGGCCCTACTGAAGCTCTTTTGGGGCAAACAAGCAAGGGCGGCATGCTTGTATTTGAGCAGGAAATCATTGAATTGGAGGATGAACGGTCGGTAAAGCACTTCAATGCCTGCCCGCATTGCGAAGCGCTCAAAGAGCTTGGTGCGACGCCCGAGGAAATCCACTCCTTTTGCAGGGAAATGATAGGCGCGTGCGATTATGCGATCGTACATCCCTTCCCTAACGTGAGCATCGACTTCCCAACCACCGTGGCTGATGGACAGGGGGAACCGTGCCGGATGACAATAACAAGAAAAAAATAATACGCTAAGGACTATGTACAGTCATTTATCCATTAATAATTAGGAGAAGCAATGTATATGGCTCCAAAGGTTAAACCGCTCGTCTTTAGCGAAACGGACCACGTTATATTCAGAGCTTACTGCAATATAGCCGAAGCCGTCGCAAAGCTCATAGGCAAGCATTGTGAAGTTGTGGTGC
>CAZJIS010000067.1:0-8250 GCA_964546125.1 uncultured Clostridium sp. | reverse complement strand
AACATGCTCTTTGGCGGCGAAGGTTTGGTCGACACGATCGTGACCGGCCCGGGCAAAGTCACGCTGCAAACGATGACCATCGGCCAGCTTGCAAAGCTCATGATCCCCTACCTGCCCAGTAAAGGCTGATCGACCCGGTTGCTTACGGCAAACGGCCCGCTGCTTGCGGGCCGTTTTGGTTCCCACGCAAATAGATGCGGCGTTATCCTACGACGCCTTCCCTAAAAAGGCGGTTAAGCGAGGCTTCCGCCTCGATGGACTCGACGGTGAACGTCACGCCCGGCGCAAGCTCCTCCGCCCGGCGCATGAGGGCCGCGATATCGAGCGTGCCCTCAAACAGGCCGCAATGCCCGTCCGACACGCCGTCGTTGTTGTGAACATGCATGTGCGCCAGGTATGGCGCAAACGCTTCGATCCAGCTTTCGGGCGCGGCGCCCCGCGCGCACACGTTCGCGTGGCCCACATCGAGGCACAGGCGCAACCGGGGGTGACCGACGCCGCGGGCGATGGCGGCGGGCATCTCCGGCTCATCCTCCATGACGTTTTCGACGCACAGCACCATATCCCCGGGCATTTCTTCGAGAAGCTCCCGCCAAAAGGCTATGGAGCGCTCCGCGTGCCAAATCTTATGGTAAACAAGCGGAACATAGCCCGAATGGACGACCATCATCATGATGCCATAGCCGCGCGCGAGCTTTGCCGCCTGCAAAAGGCGGTCTTTTGCGAGCGCGCGCGCCCGCGGGTCGATCGCCGCGGGATAAAGCTCGTTGAACGGCGCGTGGAACATGAAGCGCGGCGCCAGCGCCATATCCGCGTGCACGAGTGCGTCGGTCTCCCCAAAATGCTCATCCATATTCGAGGCGGTGCAAAACTGCGCAAGCTCGATGCCTATGCCAAAGCGCCGCGCGATGCGCGCCGCGTCCCGCGCCACGCTCGAGAGATATACCCTTTCCTTTGCAATCACGACGGTTCCTCCGATAAAAGCGCTTCCCGCCAAAGCGCCGTGAGCCGCTCGAGCGAGAAGGCGGCGTTCGCGGGGCTTGTCGAGGGCAAAGGCACGGCGGGCACGCCGCATTGCGGGTAGATATATTTCATATAGAGCCTGTGGGCCGCGCCGCCGTTTGTGACAACGCGCAAAATGCCGCTTTTATGAAGCAAGCCCGCAACGTCGTTGGGCACGGCCGCGCGGATGGACGCATCGGCCGAGCCCGCGATTTCGCAGCTTTGGAGCACATCCCAAAGCGCCACGCCGCAGGTTTCAAGAAGCGCCCGCTTCTCTTTGATCGTTTGCGGCACGCTTTGCCCATAGACCGCCGCGACGATGCGCCAAAAGCGGTTTTGCGGGTGGCCATAATAAAAGCCCGTTTCGCGGGATTTCACGGAAGGAAACGTGCCGAGCACCAGCACGCGCGCATCCTCCCCGCACACGGGCAAAAACGGGTGGGTCTGCGCCTCATGGCGCGCGCCCTCTTTTCCCTTTTGATTTTCGTCTTTTTTCATCGAGTTCCCTCCCATCTTTGCCACGCTGGTATAAATTATACCACGCCGGATAAAAAAGCTGAACCACGGCGCCGGAAACGCCCGCCGGCGTTGACATTTCGCGCGCCATCACATACAATATTTTATGGCTGTGAAACGGAACAGTAGGCAAGCGCGTTTATCAGAGAGCCGCTGGGTGGTGCGAGGCGGCAGGCGGCGCGGCCGAAGCTCGCCGTGGAGCCGCCGCGAGGAAATGCGCGGCGCATCCCTGCGTTAGAGGGGCACGAGCGGGCGCTTTGCGCCAACAGGAGTGGTACCGCGGCATGTTCCGTCTCCCCTTATAATGGGGAGGCGGTTTTGTTTTTAGCAGATGAAAAAATGCGGAGGGAACTATGCGATACGAACACGACGCAATCGAAGTCAAATGGCAGCAAAAATGGGCGGAAACCCACTGCTTTGCGGCCCAGGACCACAGCGAAAAACCAAAGTTTTACGGCCTCATCGAATTCCCCTATCCCTCGGCGCAGGGGCTGCACGTCGGCCACCCCCGGCCGTTCACGGCGATGGACGTCATCTGCCGCAAGCGCCGCCTCGAGGGCTTCAACGTGCTCTTCCCCATAGGATACGACGCGTTTGGCCTCCCCACGGAGAACTACGCGATCAAGACGGGCATCCACCCCACCATCGTCACCGCCGAGAACACCGTGCGTTTTCGCACGCAGCTGAAGCGCCTTGGCTATTCCTTCGACTGGGACCGCGAGATCAGCACCGCCGATCCCTCTTATTACCGGTGGACGCAATGGATCTTCCTCAAGCTCTACGAGCACGGCCTTGCCTACAAGGCGGAGATCCCCATCAACTTCTGCACCTCCTGCAAGGTGGGGCTTGCCAACGAGGAAGTCGTCGAGGGCCATTGCGAGCGCTGCGGCGGCGAAGTCAGGCAGATGGTGCGCAGCCAGTGGATGCTCAAAATCACCGCATACGCGCAGCGCCTCATCGACGACCTCGACGAGGTGGATTACATCGAACGCGTGAAAAGCCAGCAGAAGAACTGGATCGGCCGCAGCGAGGGCGCGGAGGTCAGCTTCGCGCTCGCGGACGCCGAAGATCATCTTCGCGTATTCACCACGCGCCCGGATACGCTTTTTGGCGCGACCTACATGGTGATGAGCCCGGAGCACCCCTATGTGGAAAAATACCGCGCGCGCATCAAAAACTGGGAGGCGGTCGTCGGTTACCGCGAGGCGGCCGCGCACAAGAGCGAGTTCGAGCGCACGGAACTTGCCAAAGAAAAGACCGGCGTACCGTTGGAAGGCCTCGAGGCGGTCAACCCCGTAACGGGCAAAAACATCCCCATTTGGATCTCCGACTACGTGCTCATGAACTACGGAACGGGCGCCATCATGGCCGTGCCGGGGCATGACGCGCGCGACTATGAATTCGCCAAAGCCTTCAACCTCCCCATCGTAGAGGTGGTCGCCGGCGGCGACATTACAAAGCAGGCATACACCGAATGCGAGCGCGGCAAACTCGTCAACTCGGGCTTCCTCGACGGCATGGAGGTGAGCGAAGCCAAAAAAGCCATCACCGATTACCTCGTTGAAAAGGGCATCGGCGCGCGCAAGGTGAACTATAAGCTCAGGGACTGGGTCTTTGCGCGGCAAAGATACTGGGGCGAGCCGATCCCGCTTGTAAAGTGCGAGCATTGCGGCTGGGTTCCGCTGCCCGAGAGCGAGCTGCCGCTCGAGCTTCCGATGCTCGAGGACTTTTCCCCCACGGACGACGGCAGCTCCTGCCTCGCCCGCGCGAAGGACTGGCTGCACACCACCTGCCCGAGCTGCGGCGGCCCCGCCGTGCGCGAAGCCGACACCATGCCCAACTGGGCGGGGTCGAGCTGGTATTTCCTGCGCTATGCCGACCCGCATAACCACGAGGCGCTTGCCGCGCGCGAAAAGCTAGATTACTGGACGCCCGTCGATTGGTACAACGGCGGCATGGAGCACACGACGCTGCACCTGCTCTATTCCCGCTTCTGGCACAAGTTCCTCTACGATATCGGCATTGTGCCTACAAAAGAGCCCTACATGAAGCGCACCAGCCACGGCATGGTGCTCGGCGAAAATGGGGATAAAATGAGCAAATCCCGCGGCAACGTCGTGAACCCGGATGATTACATCCGCGAATACGGCGCGGATTCGTTCCGCCTCTACATCATGTTCATGGGCGCGTTCGATCAGCCCATCCCCTGGAATACGCAGGGTACGAAGGGCTGCCGCCGCTTCCTCGAGCGCGTATGGCGGTTGCAGGAGATGGTCAGCGATGGAGAGGGTGTGCGTGACGCGCTCAAGGCTTCGCTCCACGGCTGCATCAAAAAAGTGGGCGAGGACATCGAGCGCATGAAGTTCAACACCGCCATCGCCGCGCTGATGAGCTTTGTCAATGATGCATATGCCATCGGCTCCATCACGCGCGATGAATTGCGCGTGCTCCTGATTTTGCTCTCCCCTTTTGCGCCGCACATCGCCGAGGAGATCAACGAGCTCCTCGCGCTCGGCGGTGCGCTTGGCAGCGCGCAATGGCCCTCTTACGATGAGGCGGCCCTTGTGGAGGACGTCGTCGAGCTTGGCGTGCAGATCAACGGCAAGGTGCGCGCGCGCATCCTTGTGCCGGCGGATATGGACAGCCAAATGATTCAGGAACTCGTGCTCGCCAGCGACGAAGTAAAGCCCTTCCTCGAAGGGAAGACCGTGCGCAAGGTCATCGTCGTGAAAAACGTTGTGAACATCGTGGCGGGCTAACGCCTCGCCCAAAACAGATCAAAGGGTTCCCGTTTGCGGGGGCCCTTTTGCATGCCAATCTTCTTATATTTGTAAATAATCGTTGACGAAACGGGCGGAAGAATTGCAAAATGCCCGGCAAGCGGCTACAATGAAGCATACCTTTTGGAAAAAAACCGGCTCTCCCGGAGGATGATTTGGCCATTCGTTTGCACAAAAAATTTAGGCGCACGGCAAAACACGCCCTGCTGCGCATGCGGAAATTCCAAGCCGCGTGGCGGCGCGCGGACGCCGGCAGGCGCTGGATGCTCGGCGGCTCCGCCGCGGGGATCGCCCTCGCGCTCGTCGTGCTTATCGCCGTGCTTGCGGGCTCGGGCAAAGCTAAGGCGGGCGCGGCGGAAGCGGGCGGCGCGGACGCGGCGTTGTTTACCGGCGCGCGAAATGAGGCGGACGGCTTTTATGACATCACGCCGCCGCCCACGCCCAGTGCGAGCCCCACGCCGAGCGCCCCGCCGACCCCCACCCCCACGCCCGACCCGACGCTCAAGCGCGGCATGGAAGACCCGCGGGTAGAGGAGTTGCAGCGCCGGCTCATCGCGCTTGGCTACCTCGAGCTCGACGAGCCGACCCAGAAGTTCGGCCCGGCGACCGAGGGCGCGGTCGAGCGCTTCCAGCGGCAGGTGAACTTCACAAAGGCGTTCATGGACCTCGGCGTTAAACTCGATGAGGACGGCATCGCCGGCCTCAATACGCAGGAGCTGCTTTATGGCGAGAGCGCGCCCAAATACTGCCTGCTCTACGGCATGAAGGGGGATGACATCCACGATTTGCAGGAGCAGCTCAAAGACCTTGGCTACATGAGCGCCGTGACCGGCAATTACCTTGAAACGACCGTCGCCGCGCTCAAATCCTTCCAATCTGAAAACGGACTCTCGGCGGACGGTATGTGCGGCGAGAAAACGTTCAACCTCCTGTACAGCGACAACGCGAAACAAAGCCCGAACCTTCGCAAGGTCGCGCGCACGAAAGCCAATTACGAGAAGATGATCTCCGTCGCCAAGGACCAGCTCGGCGATCCGTATATCCGCGGCAATAAGGGCCCCGGCAGCTTCGATTGCTCCGGCCTCGTGTACTACTGCCTTAAAGAGGCGGGCAGCAACCGCCGCCGCCTCAACGCCGCGGGCTATTCGAGCGTTTCGGATTGGGAGAAGATTTCGAGCATAGGCAACCTCAAAAAGGGCGACCTCATCTTCTTCTACAGCGATGATTTCTCAAAGATCGGCCACGTCGGCATCGTCATCAACAACAGCGGCGAGATGATCGACGCCTCCTCGGGCAACGGCAAGGTGGTGCGCCGAAGTTACAGTACCCCATACTGGAAAAAGCATTTTTATTGCGGCAGGAGGCCATGGTGACAACGCTTCTCATTCGCGATCTTCGCGCCCTCGTCGCGTGCGACGCGGCGAACAGTTTCTATGAAAACTGCGATATGCTTATTGAGAACGGCATTATCGCCCGCATCGGAAAAAACCTCCAGGCCCCCCCGGGGGCGGCGGTTTTTTCCGGCGCGCACATGCTCTGTTACCCCGGCCTTGTGAACACGCACCACCACCTTTACCAGTTCTTTTCGCGCAACCTGCCCGCCGTGCAGAACATGGAGCTGTTCGCTTGGCTGCGCGCGCTCTACGAGGTTTGGAAGAACCTCGACCGCGAGGTCGTTCGCTTTTCCTCGCTCGCGGCGCTTGGGGAGCTTGCTAAAAACGGCTGCACGACCTGTTTTGATCACCATTATGTGTTTCCTCAAGCGGCGGGCGACCTTCTCATCGACACGCAGTTCGAGGCGGCGTCGAGCCTTGGCATGCGCATGGCGGCCTCGCGCGGCAGCATGGATCTTTCCAAAAAAGACGGCGGCCTGCCGCCCGACACGGTCGTGCAGACGATCGACGAGATCCTTTCCGACAGCTTGCGGCTCATCGAGCGCTACCACGACGCCTCCTTTGGCTCAATGCGGCAGATCGCGCTCGCGCCGTGCTCGCCCTTCTCGGTGTCGGGCGAACTGATGAAACAAAGCGCCGTGCTTGCAAGGGAAAAGGGCGTAAGGCTGCACACGCATCTTGCCGAAACCAAAGATGAGGTCGATTACACCCTCGCCCGCTTTGGCATGCGCCCGCTTGCCTATATGGAATCTCTTGGCTGGGTCGGCCCGGACGTTTGGTATGCCCACGGCATCCATTTCAACGATGAAGAAATTAGGATGCTTGCCAAGGAAAAAACCGGTGTCGCCCACTGCCCGATTTCCAACATGAAGCTCTCCTCGGGCGTCGCCCGCCTCCCCGATCTCCTTCGCGCGGGCGTGCCGGTGGGCCTCGCGGTCGACGGCAGCGCGAGCAACGACGGATCGAACCTTCTTGAGGAGATCCGTGCGGGCTACCTGCTCCACAGGCTTTCCTGGGGCGAACGCGCCCCCTCGGGTTACGATATGCTCAAACTCGCGAGCGCGGGCGGCGCGGCGCTTTTGGGGCGCACCGACATCGGCTCGCTCGAAGCCGGCAAATGCGCGGACTTTTTCCTCATCGACAGCCGCAGGCTCGAGCTTGCGGGCGCGTGCCGCGACCCGAAGAACCTCCTGGGCACGGTGGGCATCAAAGGCGGCGCGGATTTCGTGTTCGTCGGCGGAGAGATGATCGTGCGCGAAGGCAAACTCGTGCATGTGGAGGAAGAAGAGCTTTCGCGCGAAGCCAACCGGGTGGCGGACGCCTACCTCGCGCGGGCGTAGCCTAAAAAGGCTCCTTCTCCGCGTTTTTTTATGTCGCATATTCCCCCGCGGGTTGAAAAAACGGAGCCCGTCAACTATAATGGCCATGGAATCACATCAATTCACACGGAGGGACGCAATGATCCAGTTTGATCTCATCCGCAGGGCGGACCCCGAAATCGCCGAGGCAATGGAGCTTGAACTCAAGCGCCAGCGCGACCATTTAGAGCTGATCGCATCCGAAAACTTCGTTTCCGAGGCCGTGATGGCCGCGATGGGCAGCCACCTGACCAACAAGTACGCCGAGGGCTACCCCGGCAAGCGCTATTACGGCGGCTGTGAATACGTGGACATCGCCGAAAACATCGCCCGCGAGCGCGCTTGCAGGCTCTTTGGCGCAGAACACGCCAACGTGCAGCCCCACTCCGGCGCGCAGGCGAACCTTGCGGTGTATTTTTCGCTGCTCGAATACGGGGACACGGTGCTTGGCATGAGCCTCTCAAACGGCGGCCACCTCACCCACGGCAGCCCCGTGAACATGAGCGGCAAGTACTATAAATTCATTCCTTACGGCGTGCGGCCCGAGGACGAGCAGATCGATTACGACCAGGTGCGTGCGCTCGCTTTGGAGCATAAGCCCAAGCTGATCGTCGCGGGCGCGTCGGCCTATCCGCGCGCGATCGATTTTGCGAAGTTCCGCGCCATTGCCGATGAAGTCGGCGCGCTGTTTATGGTCGACATGGCGCACATTGCCGGCCTCGTGGCGGGCGGCCTGCACATGAACCCCGTGCCCTATGCCGATGTTGTCACCACCACCACGCACAAAACCCTGCGCGGCCCGCGCGGCGGCATGATCCTGTGCCGTGAAGCGTTTGCCAAGCAGATCGATAAGGCCATTTTCCCCGGCACGCAGGGCGGCCCGCTCATGCACATCATCGCCGCCAAGGCCGTGTGCCTTCACGAGGCGCTGCAGCCCGCGTTCAAAGAATACCAGCAGCGTGTGGCGAACAACGCGCAGGCGCTGGCCCGCGGGCTGTCCGCGCGCGGCGTGAAGCTCGTTTCCGGCGGCACGGACAACCATTTGATGCTCGCCGATCTCGGGCCGGACGGGCGCACGGGCAAGGAAGTTGAAGCGCTGCTCGACCGGGCGAACATCACCGTCAACAAAAACACCGTGCCGAGCGAAACGCGAAGCCCGTTTGTCACAAGCGGCATCCGCATCGGCACGCCTGCCGTCAC
>CAZJIS010000066.1:0-8364 GCA_964546125.1 uncultured Clostridium sp. | reverse complement strand
ATTCTCACCGTCAAGTCGGACGACGTGGTCGGCCGCGTGAAAACCTACGAGGCGATCGTCAAGGGTGAGAACGTGCCGGAGCCGGGCGTGCCCGAGTCGTTCAAGGTGCTCATCAAGGAGCTGCAGTCCCTTTGCCTCGATGTGAAGGTGCTCAGCAACACCCATGAGGAGATCCAGATCGGCGAGCTGGCCGACGACGAGGACCGCCCCGCGCTCGACCTCAACATTGCCGGCATGGAAGATGCGCCGCCGATCACGCCGAGCGTCGCTTTGGCGGACTTCCCCGAGTTTGACTTCGATGAGGAAGAAGAGGAAGATGACGGGGACGATCTGGGTGATACGGACGCATTCTCTGAGTTCGATCAGGGTACGGATGACGGGGACGACGCGTAAGGCAAGAAGGGGGATAAGCAATGTTTGAGCTGACAAATTTCGACGCATTCCAAATTGGGCTCGCGTCGCCCGAAAAAATCAGGGAATGGTCGCACGGCGAGGTTAAAAAGCCGGAGACCATCAACTACCGCACCCTCAAGCCCGAGCGTGACGGATTGTTCTGCGAGCGCATTTTCGGGCCCACCAAGGATTGGGAGTGCCATTGCGGGCGCTACAAGCGCGTGCGCTACAAGGGCGTTGTTTGCGAGAAGTGCGGGGTCGAGGTGACGCGCGCTAAAGTGCGGCGCGAGCGCATGGGCCACATTGAGCTCGCCGCGCCCGTTTCCCACATCTGGTATTTCAAGGGCATCCCCTGCCGCATGAAGATGCTGCTTGACATGAGCCCCCGCGCGCTTGAAAAAGTGCTCTATTTCGCCTCTTTCGTCGTGACCGATCCCGGGAAGACGCCTCTGATGTACAAGCAGATCCTTACCGATAAGGAATACCGCGATGCGCAGGCAGAGCACGGCGCCAAGGCCTTTAAGGCCGGCATGGGTGCGGAGGCCATTAAAACTTTGCTCAAGGATCTCAATTTGCCCGAGCTTGGCAAACAGCTTAGGGAGGAGATCGCCAATTCTTCGGGGCAGAAGCGCGCCAACGCCATCAAGCGGCTCGAGGTCGTCGAGGCGTTCGTCAAGAGCGGCAACAAGCCCGAGTGGATCATCCTCACGGTCATCCCGGTCATTCCGCCGGAGATCCGCCCGATGGTACAGCTCGACGGCGGCCGTTTTGCAACAAGCGACCTCAACGATCTTTACCGCAGGGTCATCAACCGCAATAACCGCCTCAAGCGCCTTCTTGAGCTGCGCGCGCCGGATATCATCGTGCGCAACGAGAAGCGCATGCTGCAAGAAGCCGTGGACGCGCTTATCGACAACGGCAGGCGCGGCCGCCCCGTGACAGGCCCCGGCAACCGCGCGCTCAAGTCTCTTTCGGATATGCTGCGCGGCAAGCAGGGCCGCTTCCGCCAGAACCTTCTTGGCAAGCGCGTGGACTATTCGGGCCGCAGCGTCATCGTGGTCGGACCGGAACTTAAAATGTACCAGTGCGGCCTGCCTAAAGAGATGGCCCTCGAGCTTTTTAAGCCCTTCGTGATGAAAAAGCTCGTGGAAGACGGGCTCGCGCACAATATTAAGAGCGCCAAGCGCATGGTCGAGCGCGTGCGCCCCGAGGTGTGGGATGAACTCGAGATCGTCATCCAGGATCACCCGGTGCTGCTCAACCGCGCGCCGACGCTGCACCGCCTCGGCATCCAGGCGTTCGAGCCGATCCTCGTCGAGGCGCAATCAAGCTGCACCCGCTCGTGTGTACCGCCTTCAACGCCGACTTTGACGGCGACCAGATGGCCGTGCACGTTCCGCTCTCCGTCGAGGCGCAGGCCGAGGCGCGCTTCTTGATGCTCGCCTCCAACAACATCTTAAAACCTCAGAGCGGCCTGCCGGTCGTCGAGCCCGATAAGGACATGGTCATCGGCTGCTATTACCTCACCCTCCAGCGCGACGGCGACAAGGGCGAGGGCAAGATCTTCTCGAGCGAGGACGAGGCCATCATGGCCTACCAGGCGGGCGATGTGACGCTGCACGCCAAGGTTAAGGTGCGCGTCGAGCGCGAGTGGCAGGGCGAAAAGCGCCGCAAGGTGATTGAAACATCGATCGGCCGGCTCATTTTCAACAACGCCATCCCGCAGGACCTCGGCTTTGTGGACCGCACGAAGGAAGAGAACATCTTCGACCTTGAGATCAACAAGATGGTCGTCAAGAGCGACCTTAAAGGCATTGCCAACCTCTGCTACCGCCGCCACGGCGCGAGCGCGACGAGCGAAGTGCTCGATAACATCAAGTCGCTCGGCTTCCGTTACTCTACGCTCGGCGGCATCTCCATCGGCTTCCAGGATATGGTCGTGCCCGAGGAGAAGAAGGGCATTCTCGATGAGGCGGAGCTTCAGGTCGCCGATGTCGACGAGCTCTTCCGCGACGGCATGCTCAGCGAGCAGGAACGCCGCAATAAGGTCATTGAAATTTGGAGCGGCGCGAACGTGCGCGTGACCGACGCGCTCATGAAAACCCTTAAGTCCGACAACCCGATCTACATGATGTCCAACTCCGGCGCGCGCGGCAGCAAGAACCAGATCAGCCAGCTCGGCGGCATGCGCGGCCTCATGGCGGACCCCTCGGGCCAGATCATCGAGGTGCCCATCCGCGCGAGTTTCCGCGAGGGCCTCACGGTGCTCGAGTTCTTCATCTCCTCCCACGGCGCGCGCAAGGGCCTTGCGGATACGGCGCTGCGCACGGCGGACTCGGGCTATCTGACCCGCCGCCTCGTCGATGTTTCGCAGGATGTGATCGTGCGCGAGGAAGACTGCTTCGCGGCGCGCGGCGAAACGCCCAAGGGCATGCTCATGGAAGCCCTCATGGACGGCAACAAGGTCGTAGAGGGCTTTGGCGAGCGGATTCTCGGCCGCTATGCGGTCGATGCGATTATCCACCCCGAAACGGGCGAGATTCTCTGCCCCGCCAACGAAATGATCGATTATGACCGGCGCGATGCCATCATCGCCGCCGGCATCACCTCCCTCACGAGCAGGAGCGTGTTTACCTGCCGCAGCGAGACAGGCGTTTGCGCTAAATGCTATGGCGCAAACATGGCCACCGGCGGCGAAGTCAACATCGGCGAGGCTGTCGGCATCATCGCCGCGCAGGCCATCGGCGAGCCGGGCACGCAGCTCACGATGAGAACGTTCCACACCGGCGGCGTCGCCAGCGCCGAGGACATCACGCAGGGCCTTCCGCGCGTCGTTGAAATTTTCGAGGCGCGCAAGCCCAAGGGCCTTGCCGTAATCAGCGAGATCAACGGTACGGTTTCCATCAGCGAGGGCAAGCGCCGCGAGGCGATCGTCAAGAACGACGAGGGCGAGGCCGAAAAATACCTCATCCCGTTCGGCTCGAAGCTGCGCGTGCGCGACGGGGATGTCGTGGGCGCGGGCGATGAATTGACCGACGGCTCGATCAACCCGAACGATATTTTGAAGATCAAGGGCGTCAAGGGCGTGCAGGCGTATACGCTCAAGGAAGTGCAGAATGTCTACCGCATGCAGGGCGTGGAGATCGCCGACAAGCACGTCGAGATCATCATCCGCCAGATGCTTAGAAAAGTGCAGATCGAGGACGCCGGCGATACCGATATGCTCCCGGGCGAGCTCGTGGATATCTTCCGCTTCGAGCGGCAGAATGAGGAGATGGTCGAAAAGGGCATGCAGCCCGCCATCGCCAAGCGCAAGCTCTTGGGCATCACCAAGGCCGCGCTCGCCACGGACTCGTTCCTCTCGGCCGCAAGCTTCCAGGAGACGACGCGCGTTCTCACCGAAGCCGCCATCAAGGGCAAGATCGACCCGCTCTTGGGCCTCAAGGAGAACGTCATCATCGGCAAGCTGATCCCCGCGGGCATCGGCCTCAAGCGCTACGGCAGCGTTGAGGTGGAAGCCATGCCGGGCGGCGCGAAATAACAAAAGCAACAAGCGTTCGTTTCGCCGGGTGCGGGCTTCCGCATCCGGCGATCGATCGATAGAGGGGAGCGACAATGGCAAGGGTCTATACGAACACAGCATGCCGGCTGCATGGCAGCGAATATTGCGCGATGCTCAACATGGAGAATTGCGACTCCTGCACCGTGTGCAGCGAAACGGAGGAAAGGGCGGACGCCGTGCGCGCAGACCTCGACATCATCCTCGCCAACATGCCCGAAGAGAGCGTGAGTGCGCTGTTTGCGGGGGAAAACTGCCTCTTATGCAAGGGCGAACCGCAAAAGAAGGCCTGGTATGCGCTCACCGACCTTGGGCACGCGCAGCCGCGCCGCAAAAAGGCGGGGATTTTGGGCATTGCAAGGGAACCGCGTGCGGGCTCGGTGCTGCCCGTGCAGATTGCCTGCTGCGCGGATTGCCGCAAAAGATATTTGGCGCTCGAGTATGTGCAGCCGCTCATCGGCACGGCGGGGGCCGCCGCGGCGCTGGTGATCCTGAGCATCCGGCGCTTCCGGGAGCCGATCGCGGCGGTGGCGGAAATTCTGCCCGTGCTCATCTTCCTCGGCGTGACGGTGCTCGCTATCCTCGCGGGCAGGCTCGTCAAAAGCTGCCTTGCGCGCAAATACGGCGCGTTAACGCGCCTCAATGTCATGAAAGCGCCGTTTCTTGCCGACATGGCCAACCGCGGCTGGTTCGAACTCAATCCAAACAAGGGCATGAGCCGGCTGGTCTTTTCAAAAACGCCCACCCGCAAGGGGCTGTTTACGGCATTCCCCGAGCAGAGCGAAGAGATTTTTGCGGCGAATGGAAAAAACGCTGATACCGTCGAACAAAACAGCGAAACTGTTTGACAAGAGCAGTTAAGGGTGATAAAATCAAAAAGTTGTGGAAAAGGTCCCTTTCAAGGGGTTGCAAGGGATTTTCTTGATATAGTAACTTAGGGAATACGAGCGTAAACCGGAAGACCGGTAAAAAAACAGGAGGAACATTCATGCCGACCATTAACCAGTTGGTTCGCAAAGGCCGCCAGCAGGTCGTTTATAAGACCACGGCGCCTATTCTCAAGCAGTGCCCGCAGCGCAGAGGCGTTTGCACGGCGGTGCGCACCATGACCCCCAAAAAGCCTAACTCCGCGCTGCGCAAAATCGCGCGTGTCCGCCTGACGGACGGACTCGAAGGCACGGCCTATATACCCGGCATCGGCCACAACCTGCAGGAGCACAGCGTGGTCCTCATCCGCGGCGGCCGCGTGAAGGATCTGCCGGGCGTGCGTTACCACATCGTCCGCGGCGCGCTCGACACGGCGGGCGTAGCCAAACGCATGCAGTCCCGCTCCCTCTACGGCGCCAAGCGCCCGAAGAAGTAAGGAGGTATTGCTATGCCAAGACGTGGATTTGTACCTAAGCGCGAGGTGCTTGACGACCCGATTTACGGCGGCAAGCTCGTCACAAAGCTCATAAACCAGGTGATGTATGACGGCAAGCGCGGCACCGCGCAGGCGGCCTGCTACGGCGCGTTCGACATCATCAAGAACAAAACCGGCCGCGAGCCCCTCGAGGTGTTCGAGCAGGCGATGAACAACATCATGCCCGTGCTCGAAGTTAAGGCCCGCCGCGTCGGCGGCGCGACCTACCAGGTGCCCATCGAGATCCGGCCCGAGCGCCGGCAGACGCTCGGATTGCGCTGGCTGGTCAGCTACGCGCGCAACCGCGGCGAGCGCACCATGATAGAGCGCCTCGCGGGCGAGATCCTCGACGCTTCGAACCAGACGGGCAACGCTTTCAAAAAGAAAGAGGACACCCACAAGATGGCCGAGGCGAACAAGGCATTCGCGCATTACCGCTGGTAAAAAGAGAAACTTTCTAACGCGCTTCGGATCCGGCGACACGACCGCCGGGTCCGAATTTGCGGATAGGGCAAATGAAAACGGACGAACAGAAACTCTGCCTGAGCTTTCGGGAAAGGAGGGAGGAACATGGCAAGGGAAACACCGCTTGAAATGACGAGGAACATCGGCATTATGGCGCACATCGACGCCGGCAAAACCACGACCACCGAGCGCATTTTGTTTTACACGGGCAAGATCCACAAGGTTGGCGAGGTGCACGATGGCGCAGCGACCATGGATTTCATGGTGCAGGAGCAGGAGAGGGGTATCACCATCGCCTCCGCCGCCACCACGACCTATTGGCGCGAACACAGGATCAACATCATCGACACGCCGGGCCATGTGGATTTCACGGTCGAGGTGGAGCGCTCTCTTCGCGTGCTCGACGGCGCTGTGGCGGTATTCTGCGCCAAGGGCGGCGTGGAGCCGCAGAGCGAAACCGTATGGAGGCAGGCCGCCAAATACGGCGTGCCCCGCATCGCCTACATCAATAAGATGGACATCGTGGGCGCCAACTTCTTCAACGTCGTCAAGATGATGAAGGATCGCCTCGGCGCCAACGCCGTGCCCATTCAAATGCCCATCGGCGCGGAAGCGGATTTTCGCGGCATGGTCGACCTTGTGCGCATGAAAGCCGAGATTTATTACGATAACGACGGCGTGGATGTGCGCGAGGAGGAGATCCCCGAAGAACTTCGCGGGGAAGCGGCCGAACACCGCGCGCGGCTCATTGAGGCCGCCGCGGACTTTGACGAGGCGCTTATGGAGGCGTTCATCGAGGGTGTGGAGCCCGACGGGGCGCTCCTCATGAAAGCGATCCGCCACGGCACGCTCACCAACGGCCTTGTGCCGATGGTCTGCGGCACATCCTACCGCAACAAGGGCATCCAGCCCCTGCTTAACGCAATTGTCGACTACCTGCCCTCGCCCCTTGACATCCCGCCCACCATGGGCATGGCTGTGGGCGGCGGGGAAGAGATCGCGATCCTCCCTTCGGACGATGCGCCGTTCGCGGCGCTTGCCTTTAAGGTGGTGACCGATCCGTTTGTCGGCAAACTCACGTTCTTCCGCGTGTACAGCGGCACGCTGTACTCAAGCTCCTACGTTTATAACGCGAGCAAGGGCAAGCGGGAGCGCGTGGGCAAGATCATCCTTATGCACGCCTCGAGCCGCACCGACCTTGAAGAGGTCCACGCGGGCGATATCGCGGCGCTCGGCGGCCTCAAGGACACCGGCACGGGAGACACTTTGTGCGATGAGAAGCATCCGCTTCTTCTCGAGCGCATGGAATTTCCGGACCCGGTCATCCAGGTGGCCATCGAGCCCAAGACCAAGGCCGGTCAGGAGAAGATGGGCGTTGCGCTTTCTAAACTTTCCGAAGAGGACCCGACCTTCCGCACCTATACGGATAAGGAAACCGGGCAAACCATCATTTCGGGCATGGGCGAATTGCACCTCGATATCATCGTCGACCGGCTCATCCGCGAATTCCGCGTAGAGTGCAAGGTCGGCAAACCGCAGGTCGCCTACCGCGAGGCTATTACGAGAACCGTTAAGGCCGAGGGGCGTTATGTCCGCCAAACGGGCGGCCATGGCCAATATGGCCACTGCGTCGTCGAATTCTCGCCGCTTGAGCCCGGCTCGGGCTTTGAGTTTGAGGATAAGACCGTGGGCGGTTCGATCCCCAAGGAATTTATCCCCGCCATCCGCGACGGCATCGCGGAGGCGTCGCGCAGCGGCGTTTTGGGCGGATTCGAGGTCGTGGACTTCAAGGCCACGGTGCTCGATGGCAGTTATCACGAGGTGGACTCCTCGGAGATGGCATTCCGCATCGCGGGTTCCATGGCTTTCAAAGAAGCGCTGGAGAAGGCGGCCTGTGCGCTGCTCGAACCGGTGATGAAGGTGGAAGTCATCATGCCCGAAGAATACATGGGCGAGGTGCTTGGCAACCTCACCGCGCGGCGCTGCCGCATCGAGGGGACCGAACTTCGGCCCGGCGGCTCCGCGATCGACGCGATCTGCCCGCTCTCCGAGATGTTCGGCTATGCGACGGATCTCCGCTCGCGCACGCAGGGCAGGGGCACCTTCACGATGCAGTTCGACCACTACGAGCAGGTATCCGACGCAGTGGCGAAGAAAATACTTGGCCACTTTTAAAAGCGGCCGCTCAACAAAAAAACAACATGATTTTTCGGAGGACAAGCAACCATGGCAAAGGCAAAATTTGAACGCAGCAAACCGCATGTCAACATCGGAACGATCGGGCACGTTGACCACGGCAAAACGACGCTGACGGCGGCCATCACGATGGCGTTGAGCCAGGAAGGCCACGCGGCGGCGATGCGGTATGACGAAATCGACAAGGCGCCGGAAGAGAAGGCGCGCGGCATCACCATCAACACCTCCCACGTGGAATATGAGACGGACACGCGCCACTACGCGCACGTGGACTGCCCGGGCCACGCGGACTACGTCAAGAACATGATCACGGGCGCGGCGCAGATGGACGGCGCGATCCTCGTGGTGA
>CAZJIS010000065.1:0-8830 GCA_964546125.1 uncultured Clostridium sp. | reverse complement strand
ATCGCTATAAGCCCGGCTATGGTGTTAAGCGTGGTGCTTTTGTCGGCTCCAAAGGTGTCCGGATTTGTTGTATATTTCAGCACTTTCCAAATAAACTGCAAAGGGTAATAAGAGGGGAAACGGATAGGCCACACTAATGAATCAAGCGAAAGATTTCAGCTAGAGAACAGCAGCTTAGGCTTTTAACTTAACTTTCGAAAAGCTCCTATTTCGGAGGTTTTATATATTTATATAATTGGAAAATGCGCTCGAGGGGGCAAAACCAACTTGGCTTGCAAGGTTGCAAACAGATAAGAAGTCCGGATAGATATAACGTTTCCATCGCCGATATCCAGGAAGCCGGTATATCGCATCCGCACAGCCTACGATATTATCTCAAATTCGGTAATCACCGCATCGTGGTCGGACAGCAGCCGGCCGTCGAATTCGCTCAAATCGGGCGCTTCGGGCGCCAGCTCTTTATGGTTGAATATCCCCTCGACCCTCACGGGGTCGGAACAGGCGAAGCCGCGCTGGAAGAACCAGTCCAAATTCAGGTCGGTATCCGGATAACCGGGTTCCGGCCTTCGGCGGGTCGTCTTGGCCGGAATATTACAATCGGCATACGAGTACCCGCGATCTGCGGCGTAGTTCATCAGCGGCTCATACGCGGGCACGTTCGCAAGGCGCTGGCGCTGGAGTTCTTTGGAACCTGCAAGCCAGAGCAGGTCGTCGGCCGTGCTATTGACCGTGTTTGTGTTCATGTCGCCGCCGATTATCGCGGGCAGGCCGTCCGCGTACAGATCGGTTTTGTCGAGCAGCGCCCGCATCTGCTCAAGACGTCGGAAGGGGGTTGTTTGGTTCTCGAGGTGCGTACAGCACAGCGCCACGCACTGCCCGGAAAACTCCACGGTGGCGTAGAGCGCGATGCGGTTGTAAAGGCGCTTCTGCCTGTCATAAAACCAGTCATAAACGACCGGCAGCCTTTGAAGCTCGACCTTGCGGAGCGGCAGCTTGGAGAAGATCGCGTTGCCGTGCAGGCCCCGTTCGTTGCCATCCATGCCCGCATATACGGAAAGAAACTCGACCCCGAACGCAAAGTTCATCCCAAGCTCGGCGGCAATCTCCCGCGCGACGTACCGATTCCCGCTGCGGGCCATGCCGTAATCCAGCTCGTTGGCCAAAATGATATCCACATTACGCAGCGAGGGATGATATTTCAGGTAGGTCAATATCATTGGAAGCTGCACCCCGCGCTCCATGTTGAAAATCGCGACCCTCAACCGCTTGCCGGCCGTATGGCACACGGTGTTCTCAACGTCAACACAATCCAGTCCGCCAACGGGGTCCGGGGGGCGCACGCCCCTCTCGGCCAGACGAACTGCTTCCGCCACCTTGCCGTAATCCACTTCAAACATGGGGGATGCTCCTTTGCTTGTTTATACTACACGGGCAGGAATTCTTCGCTCTTTGCCCGCGCCGCCTTGAGCAATGTAGATATCTCGCCGGTGTGCCCGGCTGTCAATACATCATAGCGGCCAATGTTGTCCCCGCTTTTCTTGACTATCATTTGTTCTTCACATGGTGCGCGGCATAGAGAACGCCCGAAACGAGAAATCCGCAGATAAGCGGAGCGGGGAGCACCGCCCCCAGGAATATCATAAAAGCGGTCAGCGCATCGCCCTTGTATATGAACAGCGCCGCGATGGCTATGACCGCCGCATAGATCAATATCATACTATAAGCGGCAAGTATGAGCCGCTTATCGCGGAGGAAAAAGAACGGTATATTGCATATAAGTGCCGCAACCAGTGCGGGTATCCCGCTTTCGAACAGGTTGAGCCAGCCGCCCGTAAGGGGGCGTGCCAAGCCGGAAAAATAGCTGTGGATTGGCTCGACGAGAAGGGTCAACAATATAACATGAACCGCGACAAGCAAAAACGACAGGAAGACGGCGTAAACGAAGAAAGAGTTTTTGACCCGCCCATCCTTCGTAAACGACATCATCTCCCGGAAAAAACTTTTCTTTTCCATACTAATTCCTCTTCACGAAAATTTCCCCTCCGTTCGCGGTGAACGGAAACGCAGCAAACCATCCCGCACAGCAAACAGAGGGGAAATCTATGGATTCCGATTACGGGGTCAATTTATACCGGCTTATTTTTACTTGCTGAGCCAGTAGTCCCAGAACTCCCTTGTTATCTGATAAATCGGGTTGACCTTTTCAATGTTGGCCGGCAGGGAGTTGGTGTCGCCGATGGCGACGGGGTTCTTCGTGTCGGGGATGTCATCCCTGAGCGACCAGTTGCCCATGCCGGTGAACGGCTTGAAGCCCGCGCTCATGTTATCGCCGCCGAGGTCGCCGGAGGCATAGCGCATCAACAGGCGCACGCCGGCCGGATGCTTGGTGTCGGACACGACATACATATAGTTGATGCCGGGCACCGTGAGGAACGGATCAAGTTCAAGTATCCATGAGAGGGGATGCTCTTCGGTGGAGTTCTTCATCTTGCCCGCCGAACAGACGCCTATCGTCTTCATCGTGGATTGCTGGACAGATGCAACTATTTCGTCGCCGTCACCGATGAATGTAAGGTTCTTCTTCTGGGACAGACGGTAGATGAACTCATAACCGGCATTGTTCGGCTCTACCGCTTCCTTGGTAACGCCGAACCCGACGCTGGCGTCGTAGGTATACTCGATGTCCTTGCCGTATTTCGCCTTATAGCCTTCCGCCATCTTGTCGGCGTTGTTGATCATCGTGCAGAAGACGACCAACATAGTTTCATCCTCGGAGGGGTTCTTAACGAGCATGTTCACATCCTCGTCGAGGAGATCCCACCAACTGCTTATGGGGGCGCCATCCGGATACGTGTTCAAGTTGTAATACATCATGGTCGCGCCGCAGTAAAGCGGGAAGCCGTACTTAAGATACGCGATGTCGAGGTGCTCGCAGATATCCCTGGGATAGAAATGCTCGAGATATCCGTAGGGCCAGAAATCGATATTGATTTCGCCGGTGCCGTCCTTGAGGTACAGCATATCGGCCGTCCTCGCATTGGCGCGCTTCTCGATCTCAAACTTGGGGATAATATCGCCGTTGTCCATATCTTCCACCTGGAGCGTAAGCCCCGGATAGTCCTGCGGGAAGGATTCGGCGACGCTGTTCCACTTGGAGGACGAGGCGTAAACGACGATGGGCTCCGAGGGCTCCTTCAATGCCAGCTGATACAGCTCATCGGAAGTCATATCGCTCCACTCGTCGTACGGCACTTCGAAAATTTCATCGGGGCTCTCGATCGGTTCCGATGTGTCCGGTGCGGCCGGGGTTTCCGTCTGTTTGGGTGGCGTCGTGTCTTCCGGCGAAGGCTTTGGAGTTGCCGGGTTACAGGCGGCCAGCAACATAGTCAACGCAAGAATCAAAAGCAGGATACGCAGTTCGGGTGCTCTTTTCATGATGCTTCTCCCTTTCATATTTAGATTTTTGTCGGTATAATGAACTTTCCATTCAATGGAAAGAACCATCCATCAGGTGCGGCAAACCATCACTTCTTTGCCCTCTTTATGAGGCGCGTGCTCCCGGCGTCGTATATATTGATCCTATTAGGCTTTATGTAGAAGTAGACGGTATTGTCCATGGCGTACTCCACTATGCCCAGCTGTTTGGCAATAAACTCCTGCCCGTCGCAGATCAGCGTGGTGAGGGTCTCGGAGCCGGCCGGCTGAGAAGCATATATCTTGCCGGCGATATACCTTTCCTCCGGCGTTACGGAGAACCGTATCTGCTCGGGCCGGAAGCCGAATACGCACGGGAATTCCACGCCGTGGGGGATTTCCCCGTCGGTGAGATCCTCCTTGGGGAACTCGTACCTCCCTAAAGCGCACTCCGCCTTGAGGACGCCATTTTCAAATATGGCCGTTCCATTGAGCATGTTGATGCGCGGATTGCCTATGAAGTCGGCCGCCTTAAGATCGATTGGGTTGGTGTACAGCTCCATCGGGGTAGCCACTTGCGATAGCTGCCCCTCCTTGAACAACGCGATCCGGGTGGACATGGTGAGCGCCTCGGTCTGGTCGTGCGTCACATAGATTATGGTGGTGCCCATCTCCAAGTGCATGCGCTTCAACTCGGAGCGCATGTCTATGCGCAGTTTCGCGTCCAGGTTGGACAGCGGCTCGTCGAGCAGCAGCACCTTGGGGTCCGTTGCTATGGAGCGGGCTATGGCAACGCGCTGCTGCTGGCCGCCCGACAACTCTGTGGGATAGCGCTTGCCAAGCTCCCCTATTCGCATCAGCTCGAGGGACCTCTCCACCTTTTTCTTGATGTCGGCCGCATGCACCTTCTTGATTTTGAGCCCAAAGGCGACATTGTCGTACACCGTCATGTGCGGCCAGAGCGCGTACGATTGGAACACCAGGTTGAGGCCTCGGCTTCCGGGCGGCTCAAAAAACGCCTCGTCAACATCGATCATCTTCTTGTCGCCTATGAACAGCTTGCCGTTCTGAGGCTGCTCCAATCCCGCTATGACGCGCAGGGTCGTGGTTTTGCCGCAGCCGGACGGGCCAAGCAGAGTCATAAACTCGCCGTCCTCGATGGTGAGATTGAGGTTTTTGAGAACGTGGTTGTCCCCATAAAACTTATCGATGTTCGTAAGTTGAATTTTGCTCATATCGGATCGGATCCTTTCTATCAACGGTCATTTTTTACATCAAGCCCACATGGATACGGCTATTAACCCCAGCTCTTGCCAAGATCCGCTCCTGCAAACCTATTGGCGAGGTAATAGGTAGTCAGGACAAACAGCATTATAATGACGGCAACGGCATCCGCCTGCTGGGGAAGCACCTCATTGTTGAACCAGAAGGCGAGCGCGGAGAGATTGCGGTTTTGCGGGGTGGACAGAATGAGTATGAGATCCAGCTCCTTGGCGATAGAAATAAACGTGAGCATAAATCCGGACCAAAACCCTTGTTTAGCAAGCGGCACGATGATCTTTTCCATCTTTCGGAAGAAGCCGGCGCCCGCAATCTCGGCCGCTTCCTCAAGCTCTCGGCCGATTTGGAGCATGTTGGCGGTACCCGCGCGGCTGGCGAAAGGAAAGTGCTTTACCACCGAAATTAAGACGAGTATCGCAAATGTACCGTGCAGCGCGGGTATTATCCAGCGGGGCTGCGCCCACATGGCCAGGTACATCGTGGCAAACGCCACCGAGGGTATGAGGTATGGTATGAACACCAGCTGTTCTGTTAGCTTTCCATACCATCTACCTCGCCCGCGCGAACTGATATAGCCGAGTATCTGGCCGCTCAGGGCGGTGATGATGGACGCGATAAGCGTGAGCTTTACGGTATTCCAGAGTGCTTTGAAGAACATAGGATGCTGGAATATGCCCGGTTCTCGCTCCCAGCTAGGCGTCCCGACGACAAAGTCGGTCTGCTGCGGCGCAATCCAATTGCGCAAGGTGAAGTTGCCCGCCCGGTACCCCAGCGAAGGATTATAAAGGAATGTTTCCATCACCAGGATAAACATGGGCATAACCATAGCGACAAGCAGAAAGATAAGCAGGCCGGCCGCGATAATAGGCTTTGCCTTGCCAAGGCGCATCTCCGTCTTCCTGCCGCCCTTGCCTCCGATGGAAGAATAGGATCTGCGCGTGCCGATAAATATTTGATTGGCGAATATAGTGCCGGACGCGAGCACTATCATAACCATCGTCATGACGAAGGCCGTGGACATTTCCCCGCGCGAGGCGGCCTGCCCCATCCTTGTGGAGAGCGTGAAATAGTTGATGCGGTTGCCAAGGTTTGCCGCGACGCCGTATGTGCCCAACGCCTTGGAGAACGTCATGATCACGGCGGATAATACCGAAGGCATTATAAGCGGGAATGTGATCTTTCGAAGTATCTGCGTGGAGGATGCGCCCTGGATGGCGCCCATCTCCTCCAACTCGCTGTTGATGGATCGCAGCGCCCCGGATACGGTTATATAAGTAAAAGCATAGTAGTGCAGCGATAGCACCAAAATAATTGCTATAGGCCCATAGGCCAGCCCGTCTGGAATTTTCAACCCCATTGCCGTGAGCAATCCCGGGACGCCATATAGATCGGTTCGGAACACGGCGAGCCACGCCATAGATTTGACCCAGGAAGGTATCATGTAAGGCACCAGCACGCACAGGCTCAATATGCGCTTAAAGGGCAGGTCGCTGCGGACCATCAGCCACGCCAAAACCGCGCCCAGCGGAATGGCGAGGAGCGAAGTGCCTATGGCTACGACAAATGAGTGCCCAAGCGGTTCCCACAGGTAGATGGGCGACATATTGCTGCCGAATACGTATATCCAGTAGTAAGTCGTAAACCCGCCCGGATCCGTATGCAGGCGCCTCGCCTCCGGCGGCGCCAGCGTAAACGAGCTCGAAACCAGCATGATCAAAGGTATGATGACCGTTATGAACAGCACGAGAAGTGCGACGAACACCATTACGTTGAAAGGATTGCCCGTCAGCGCAAGAAATTTGTTTTTCAGCCGGGTCCATGAAAAGGGTCTTTTGAATCGTTTGTTCCGTGCTTTTGCCATGTATTTCCCCTCCGTATGTGATGTGTAGCTGTTTCGGGAAAGAGAAGACGCCGCGCCGTGACGCGCGCCTTTACCGGGGCTTCCGAGTTCCATGGAGCGACCTAATTGATGCCATTTGCCGTTTTAGATGGTGCAAACGTTTGCGTCATGTGCAAAAAAATAATTAACCCATTGCCCATAGTTGCTATGGCTTATATGCATATCTTACATGGTTTGAACGAGTTAGTCAATAGTCGCGTAAAATTGCTTAAAAAATATTTATTGCCCATCGGCCGCCGGATTTGGCGCCCGGAAATATATGGAGCGGCCTGATAAAACATAAAAGAGCGGATTATTGGGCGCCCCTTCCATATTGACACGCAATATTCGATGTAGTATCATACGCTTGCAGTTGTTACGACAACGTTTGCGTAACGGATCAAAGCTATAAACAGGCCTTTCAGTCGCCGGCTTTTCGCTGAATGAATCTAAGGGAGAAAGATAAAATATGCGTATAAACACTATTTTTTTCGACCATGGAAGTACGCTTCGCTGTTTAGCTCCCGATCCCGAGTTTCAGGCGGATGCGGCAAAAAACCTCCTGCGCCTGACCGGGGCGGGCATGAGCGCGGGCGAATTGCTGGAGCTGCTCAATGAGAACAAGCAAAAACTGCGCAAGTATCAGCTGGAAGAGGTGCTTGAGCTATCGGAGGTCGAGCTTTGGCAGCAGTTCCTTCTGCCGGACTTTCCCAAGGACGAGATCGCCGCAAAGGCGCGCGAGCTCACGCGCCACTGGCGAAATTGTGACGGCATCCGCCTCGAAAGGATGGGACTTCGGGAGACGCTCGGAGAGCTGAACGCCCGCGGTTACAAGCTGGGCATAATCGCCAACACCCCATCCGAATATGAGGTGCCCGACTGGCTGAACGAGAGCGGCATGTCCAAATACTTTAAAACCGTCATTCTTTCGGCAAAGGTCCGGATACGCAAGCCCGATCCGGCTATATATCTGCTCGCCGCGAGAGCCATAGGCGCATTGCCGGAGGAATGCGCCTACGTGGGGGATAATCCATCCAGGGATATCGAGGGAACACTCGCTTCGGGGTTCGGTATGGCGGTTTGTATACACGAGCCTAAAACCCTCGCCAAGGAGCCGCCGGTAAAGGAATACGCCGCCAGCCGCATCATACGGGGCATGCCGGAATTGCTGGATATTTTCCCGGCGCTTTGTTAACAACTACGCATTCATAATTGAGGAGGTAGCGTTTCATGTCATAGCTGAATATCGGTATTGCCGGCCTTGGACGCCTAGGAAAGATTCACGCGGAGAACATCGCGTTCTGCCTGACGGGCGCGCGGCTTGCCGCGGCGTGTAGCATCGTACCCGACGAACTTACTTTCGCGAAGAATTCCTTGGGCGTCGAATATTGCCTCGACAGCTTTACGGATTTATTAAAGGTGCCGGGGCTCGACGCGATAGCCATCGTTACGTCGAGCGGGCTTCATGCCGCCCAAATCGAGCAAGCGCTTGACGCAGGCAAGCATGTTTTCTGCGAAAAGCCGCTGGGGTTGACCGTGGATGAGTGCCGCGTCGCGGAGCGCGCGGTGGAAAAGCACCCCGGCTTGATATTTCAGCTTGGCTTCATGAGGCGGTTCGATCCGTCGTATGCCTACGCGAAGAAAAAGATCGACGAAGGCTTGATCGGGAAGCCGTATCTTGTCAAGACCTGCGGGCTCGATCCCATAAAGTTTGTCGAGGGCGCGTTGAAATTCGCGCCGACAAGCGGCGGCTTGTTCCTGGACATGGCGATACATGATATAGACGCCGCGCGGTGGTTTTTGGGTTCCGATCCCGTTTCGGTAACAGCGTTCGGTTCCAGCTTCGGATACCCGGCGTTCGCCGAACTCGGCGACTGCGAGGCGGGCGTCGCTCTATATAAGCATAAAGACGGCGCTATGTCCACCATACATGTGGGGAGGACGGCTTCTCACGGGTATCACATAGAAACAGAGATAATAGGCACGCTCGGCTCGCTGAGGATAGGCGGCATACCGCGGAAGAATCAGTGCGAGATCTACGGTGCGAATGGGGTGCTGACCGAGTGTCCCGAGCATTTCCCGGAGCGTTTTGCCGACGCCTATCGGCTTGAAATGCAGGCATTCGTGAACGCGGTATGGGAAAATCGCAAACCGAATATAACCGTATACGACGGCACGGCCTGCACAAAAATAGGATACGCCACCAAAGAAGCGTTCCAGACGGGCGAAATGGTGAAAATTTGAGAACGTGTTATG
>CAZJIS010000064.1:0-9190 GCA_964546125.1 uncultured Clostridium sp. | reverse complement strand
GCGAGGGCATTGCCGTGCGCGGAACCATCATCCGCCACCTTGTGCTGCCGGGTTCGATCGATGAAACGCGAAAGGTCATCGACCACATCGCCGGCCATTACCCGAAGGAGGTCGCTTTTTCGCTGCTCGGGCAGTATGTGCCGGCAGGGGTGGACCTGCCCGCGCCGCTCGGACGACGGCTCACGCGCGGCGAATATGCGCGCGCGGTCGACTACGCGCTGCAAAAAGGTCTCGTGAACACGATGATCCAGGAGGCGGGCTGCGCGTCGGCCGCCTATACGCCCGCGTTCGACGGCACAGTCCTCTGAGCGCCCTCGCGGGCAAATCGCGCGGAATTGTGAACGAAATTTAAATAATACTAAAAACAGTAAAAAAACGCGAAATAATCATTGCAAAACACAACATATGGTGCTAACCTACAAATAGTGGTTAACGACCAGATCGTCCGTAGCTAACCGCAGTCATCTTCATTATTGTTTTCCTCCAACCAATACATCGGCGGCCATGGGATCGGGGCAATCCGCATGAAAACCGAAAAACCTTGACGGACGATCTGACGGAACCTCGCAGCAATGCGGGGTTCCGTTTATCTTTGCTTGTGATGGGCGATGAAATGAAGTAAAATGTATACTAGGATGATTGTTTTGGAGGGCGAAAGCTTATGCTCAATACGCTGCAACAAAGGCTTCGTTCGGCGCTTTCAGGCGCAAAGCTCAGCGCCGATGTGGATATGAGCAGCTTTACCTCGTTTCGCACCGGGGGGCGGGCAAAACTGATGCTCGACGCGCAAAGCGGCGAGGAAGTGTGTGCGGCGATCAGGATCGCGCAGGAGCTTCACGCGCCCTATTATGTCATCGGCAACGCATCGAACCTGCTCGTTTCCGACCGCGGACTCGACGCGCTCGTCATCCGCATCGGCGCGGGCATGAGCAAGGTTGAACGCCTGGAAAACGGCTTTGAGGCGCAGGCGGGCGCGCTGCTTGCGCAGTTTGCAAAGGCCACAGTCGCCGCGGGCTTTATGGGCCTCGAGTGGGCCGAGGGCATCCCCGGCAGCGTCGGCGGGGCGGTCGCGATGAACGCGGGCGCCTACGGCGGCGAGATCGCGCAGGTTCTGCGCGAGGCGGTCGTCATCGAAGAGGGCGAAACCCGCCGCGTCGCTGTGCGCGAGGGCGATCTTGGCTATCGCAAAAGCGCGTTTTGCGCGCCCGCGCGCATCGTGCTGGCCGCACGCTTCGCGCTCGCGGCGGATGATGGCGGCGCGGCCGGGCGCATGCATGAATACAACCGCACGCGGCGCGAGAAGCAGCCGCTGCAATACCCAAGCGCGGGCAGCACTTTCAAGCGGCCGCCGGGCCATTACGCGGGCGGCCTCATCCAGGAGGCGGGCCTTAAGGGAATGCGTGTGGGCGGCGCGCAAGTGAGCGAACTGCATGCGGGCTTTCTCATCAACGCGGGCGGCGCGACGAGCGCCGATGTGTATTCGCTCATCCGCCTCGTGCAAGAGCGTGTGTTTGAGGCAAGCGGCGTGCGCCTTGAGCCCGAGGTGCGGCTCTTGGGGGAATTCGATTGAGGGAGGTTTGAATGGAACTGCTGGTCGTAACGGGGCTTTCGGGCGCGGGCAAATCGCAGGCGCTGCGCAAGCTTGAGGATATCGGCTATTTTTGTGTGGACAACTTGCCCTGCGAAATGCTCCCGGGCTTTGCCGGGCTTTGCCTTCGTGCGCAGGTCAAGCGCGCGGCGGTGGTGATCGATAGCCGCGAGAGCGTTTTTAAGGCGGATATGGAGCGCTCGCTCAACGACTTGGCCGCGCTTGAAGTAAGCGCGCCGATTCTCTTCCTCGATTGCCGCGACGAGGTGCTCGTGCGCCGCTATAACGAAACGCGGCGGCGGCATCCGCTCAGCCCCGATATCGATGAGGGCATCCGTCTCGAGCGGGAGATGCTCGGCTTTTTGCGCGAGCGGGCAAGCTGTATCCTCGACACGAGCGACATGCGGCCGCTCGCCTTGAGCGCGAAGATCGAGGCGCTCTATGCGCACAGTGCGGCCGATGACTTCCGCCTCATTTTTGAGAGCTTCGGCTATAAGCGCGGCGTGCCGTTTGAAGCCGATTTCGTGTTCGATATGCGCTTTCTTCCCAACCCCTATTATGAGCCCGAACTTCGCTGCCTTTCCGGACGGGATGAAGCCGTGCGCGACTTTGTCAGGCGCGATGGCATGTTCGACTCGTTTATAGACTCGGTGGCGGATATGCTCCTGCGGCTCATTCCGCATTTTCGCGAGCAAGGGCGACAACGCCTGCTGGTGGCGTTTGGCTGCACGGGCGGCAGGCACCGCTCGGTCGCTGCGGCGGAGGAGATCAGCCGTAGAATGGCTGAGCGCGGCGCATACCGCGCGCGGCTCATCCACAGGGATGCGCGTCTCGAGGCCGATGAGATCGACGCGCGCTTTAGTGAGGGCGGGGGAGGGGAATAGATTGTCCTTTTCATCCGACCTCAAAGAAGAACTCATAAAGCTTAAATGCACAAGCTTAGAGGAGCGCGCGGCGCTGTTGTGCGCGCTTGCGCACACATCGGCCTACATGAAATTCGGCGCATCGGGCCTTGCGGTTGAATTCGTCACCGAAAGCCAGGCGACGGCGGAGCTTACCGCGCGGCTTGCGGGTGAGCTCTATCAACTCGAAACCACGCTCTACATCCGCCGGCAAGAGGGCCTTGCGCGCGAGAATTACATCGCTTCGGCCGCGGGCGCGAACGCGGCCGCCTTGCTCACGGATTACGGCTGCTTGCCGGGGGAGGGCGCCGAGGGAGATTTTGCGCCCGGCGCGGTTCCCGACCGTTACTTTTTAGGGGAAAAGATCGCCAGGTGTTTTTTGCGCGGCGCGTTCCTTGGCGCGGGCTCGATGAGCGACCCCAACAAGGGCTACCATCTCGAGGTTGTGTGCCGCTATGAGCGCTTTGCGCAGCTTGTGCGCGAGCTTCTTTTAGATTTTGAAATCAATGCCCGCGTGAGCGCGCGCAAGCAGAATTTCGTTGTTTATTTGAAAGACGGAGAGGGCATTGCGGATTTTTTGCGCCTCGTGGGCGCGGTGGACGCCATGCTGCTCTTTGAGAACATCCGCGTGCTGCGCTCCATGGCAAACGACCTCAACCGCCGCTCGAACTTCGAGTTCGCGAACATGCAAAAGGCCGCGCAGGCAAATGCCCAGCAACTCGCCGATATCCGGCTCATTCAGGCCGTATCGGGCCTTGTCGCTTTGCCCCATGCGCTGCGTATGACGGCCGAGGCGCGGCTCAACAATGAAGAAGCTTCGCTTGCGGAGCTTGCTATGGAGCTCGGCATCGGAAAATCCGGGCTTAGCCACAGGTTTGCGAAGCTTGCGCGCATTGCCGAGGGCATCCGTTTGCACGGCGCGCACGCGCACGGGAAAGGAAACGATTGATGGAAGATTTCGTTCACCTGCACGTACACAGCTTTTTTAGCCTGCTCGACGGCGCGGCGCCCATTAAAAAGCTTGTGGGGCGCGCGAAGGCGCTCGGCATGCACGCGCTCGCGCTCACCGACCACGGCGCGATGTACGGCGTGCCCGATTTTTATAAGGAATGCGTTTGCCAGGGCATCAAGCCCATCATCGGCATAGAAACCTATGTTGCGCCCAACTCGCTGCACGACCGGGAGGGCGTGCGCGAATACGCGCACCTCATTTTGCTTGCAAAAAACGAAACCGGCTATAAGAACCTCATCAAACTCTCCTCGATCGCCTTCGTAGACGGGTTCTATTATAAGCCGCGCATCGATTATGATCTGCTCGAGGCGCATTGCGAGGGCGTAATCTGCCTTTCTGCCTGCCTTGCGGGCGATATTCCCCAGTTTTTGCTCAACGGGCAGGAGGAGAGGGCGAGGGCGCTCGCTCTGCGCCTCAAGGGCATGTTCGGCGAGGATTTTTACATAGAACTTCAAAACCACGGTCTGCCTGAGCAGCTCGAAGTGCTGCCAAAGCTCGCGGCGCTTGCGCGGGAGCTTTCGATCAAAACCGTCGCCACCAACGACATCCACTATGTTGAAAAAGAGGACGCCGAGGCGCAGGACATGCTCCTTTGCATCCAAACGCTGCGCTTTGTGGATGACGCGGACCGCATGCGCATGAGCGCGGATGAGTTCTATTTAAAAAGCGCCGAGGAAATGCGCGAGGCGCTGTTCGATTATCCCGAATCGCTTGCGACAACGCTTGAGATCGCTAAGAAATGCGCGTTTGAAATGCGCTTTGGCGAGCGGCACCTGCCCGAATTCCGCGCGCCCGGGGGCTATGCGGATAACTTCGATTATCTGCGCGACCTTTCCTATGCGGGGCTTGCGCGCAAAATGCCGGAGCATACGCGCGCCGAAGAACAGAGGCTCGAAACGGAGCTTGCGGTCATTAAAAACATGGGCTTTACCGATTATTTCCTCATCGTGTGGGATTTTGTCGACTTCGCGCACCGAAAGGGCATTTTCGTCGGCCCGGGCCGCGGCAGCGGCGCGGCGAGCCTTGTGGCCTACGCGCTCGACATCACGGACGTCGACCCCATCAAATATGATCTGCCCTTTGAGCGTTTCCTCAACCCCGAGCGCATCTCCATGCCGGACTTCGACATCGACTTTTGCGAAGAAAGGCGGCCGGAGGTCATCGACTATGTGGTTGAAAAATACGGCAAGGATAACGTCGCCCAGATCATCACGTTCTCCACGCTCGCGGCCAAAGCCGTCATCAACGATGTGGGCCGCGCCATGCGCATGCCGGGGGAAGCAAAGCGCGTCGCGGCGCTCGTGCCCGCGGCCATCGGCATGACGCTCACCAAGGCCCTCGAAGTTTCGGGCGAATTGCAGGCGCTGTATGATTCCGACCCGGCGATCCGAAAGCTCATCGACCTTTCCTTAAAGCTCGAGGGCTTCCCGCGCAACGCCGGCACGCACGCGGCGGGCGTTGTAATCTGCGCCGAGCCCATCAGCGAACATGTGCCGCTGCAAAGGAACGGCGAAACTGTGACCACCCAGTTCCATAAGGATCAGATCGAGGAGCTTGGCCTTCTTAAGATGGACTTTTTGGGGCTTCGCACGCTCACCGTCATCCGCGATGCGCTCGCACTCATCAAACAGCAGGGCAAGACTTTGCCCGAGGGTGCGCTCACCGCCTATGAAGACCCCGAAGTGTATGCGCTGATCTCCGCCGCGGATACGGATGGGGTATTTCAGCTTGAATCCGCGGGCATGCGCCAATTCATGCTGCAGCTGCGGCCGAATAACTTTGAAGATATCATCGCGGGCATTTCGCTGTTTCGGCCCGGCCCCATGGACCAGATTCCCAAGTATGTCGCCGGCAAAAACAACCCGGACCGCGTGACGTACCTGCATGAAAAGCTGCGCCCCGCCCTTAAAACCACCTATGGCTGCATGGTCTATCAAGAGCAGGTCATGCGCATCGTGCGCGACGTGGCGGGCTATTCGATGGGCAGGAGCGACCTCGTGCGCCGCGCCATGGCGAAGAAGAAACATGATGTGATGCTTAAAGAACGGGATCATTTCGTCAACGGCATCGTTGAAAACGGCGTCATTACGGTTCCGGGCGCCGTGCGCAACGGCGTGGACGCCGCGACCGCCAACCGCATTTTCGACGCGATGGCGGATTTTGCCTCCTATGCTTTCAACAAGCCGCACGCCGCGGGCTACGCGGTGCTCGCCTACCGCACGGCATGGCTCAAGCGCTACCATCCTGTCGAATTCATGACGGCGACGCTCAACAGTTACATCAGCGTCCTCAACCGGCTCGTCGCCTACATCGGCTCGGCGACGCGCATGGGCATCAAGGTGTTGCCGCCCGATATCAACAGGAGTTTTGAGAAATACAGCGTCGAAAACGGCTCCATCCGCTTCGGCCTCGCCGCCATCAAGAACGTGGGCGAGGGGGCCGTGCGCGAGATCATCGCCAACCGCACGGCAAACGGCCCCTTTTGCAGCTTCGATGATTTTTTGCGCCGCGCGGGTGAACTCAACAAGCGCATGCTCGAAGCGATGATCAAGGTCGGCTGTTTTGACAGCCTCGGCGTGAAGCGCGCGCAGCTTCTCGCGGTTTACGAGCGTGCGCTCACGGCGGCCGCCAACGAAAAAAAGCAGGCGGCGCTCGGGCAGATTTCGCTTTTTGACATCGGCCCTATGGGAGGGGCTTCACAGATCGAACCCGCCCTTGCGGAGCTGCCCGACATGCCCGAATATCCGCTTGCGCACCTGCTCGAGATGGAGCACGAAACTTTAGGCATTTATTTGAGCGGCCACCCGCTCAACGATTATGCCGATGTGCTCGAAACGATCCCCGACCGCGCGGGGGCGCTGCTTGAAAATGAGGACGATGTATTCGAGGAAGGCAAGCGCGTGCGCTTGGGCGGCATCATCACGCATGTGTCGCGCAAGATGACGCGCGCGGGCAACGGCGTCATGGCCTACTGCACGCTCGAGGATATGACAGGCTCCATCGAGTGCCTTGCGTTCCCGTCCATCTACACAAAATACGGCAGTCTGCTGACAGACGGCATGCGCGTCGTCGTCAATGGCAGGCTCAACGTGCGCGAGGATCAAAACAACATGGTGCTCATCGACGACGTCGCGCCGCTCAAACAACGCAAGGCGGCTGACGAGCGGCTTTATCTTCGCATTGATATGCAGGATGCCTCGCTCATGCAAAGCGCATCCGCGGCGCTTGCGCGCTTCCCCGGCAATGTGCCGGTGGTGCTCTACGACGCGGCGCTCAACAAGCAAAAGCTCGTGCCGCAAAGCCTTTATGTCAACGCTTCGGGCGCGGCCCAACTGGAATTGCAAAAGCTGCTTGGCGCGGAAAACGTCAAAATGCGGAAGGGAGACTAAAACGAATATGAAGACCATAGGCGTTTTAACCAGCGGGGGCGATACGCCCGGCATGAACGCCGCTATCCGCTCGGTTTTTAAGGAGGGCGTGGGGCGCGGCATGAACGTGATGGGCGTTTACCATGGCTACAAGGGATTGGTCGCGGGGATGGTGCGCAAGCTACAGCATGAGGATGTGGCAAACGTCATGCACAAGGGCGGCACGGTGCTGCGCACGGCCCGCAGCGAAGAATTCATGACCCAGGAGGGATTCGGCAAAGCCCTCAACATGCTCCATGCGTATGACATTGAGGGTTTGATCGTCATCGGCGGCGACGGCAGCTACCAGGGCGCGAAGCTGATCGACGAGAACGGCATCCCCGCCATCTGCCTGCCGGGCACCATCGATAACGATCTTGGCTACACCGATTTCACGATCGGATTTGATACGGCGGTCAACACGATCACGAGCGAAATTTATAAGATTCGCGACACGATGCGCGCGCACGACCGCGTGGGCGTAATTGAAGTGATGGGGCGCAACTGCGGCGACATCGCGCTTTGGAGCGGCGTTGCGGGGGCGGCAGACCTCATCCTTGTGCCGGAAGTGCCCCTCTCCTGGGAGCAGGCGGCGAAGCAGCTTGTGAACAACAAGCTCAAGGGGGAGCTGACGAGCATCGTCATCATCGCCGAGGGAGCGGGCAAGGCGGAGGATTTTGCCCGTTATGTGCGCGAGAACACGGATGTGGAGATCAAGGCAGTCGTGCCCGGCTACATTCAGCGCGGCGGTAACCCTACGGCGTTTGATCGGGTGCTTGCGACGCGCCTTGGGCAGCGCGCGGTGGAACTGCTCGCTCAGGGGATGGGCGGGCGCGCGGTTGGCATATGCAACAACCAGATTATCGACGTGAGCCTTGCGGAGGCCATCAAAACGCCGGACCATTTTGACGAGAAGCTTTACCGATTTAATTCGGTGCTTGCTAAATTTTGAGCTATGAAGATTGATAGAAACGACGAGCTTACGCTCATGATAGACGGCCTCGGTTCCGAGGGGCAGGGCATCGGCCGGCACGAAGGCTTCGCGGTGTTCGTGCCCTACGCGCTGCCCGGCGAGCGCGTGCGGGCGCATGTCATTAAACCCGGCAAGAGCTTCGCCGTCGCGAAACTTGCGGAGATTCTTACCGAAAGCCCCGCGCGAGTAAAGCCCAATTGTGCGGCGTTCGGGCGCTGCGGCGGCTGCACGCTGATGCATGCTTCGTATGAAGAGCAGCTCAGGCTCAAACGGCTTGAAGTTGAAAACGCGCTCCAACGCATCGGCGGGTTCAATAAGATCGAAGTTCTGCCCGTGCTCGGCATGGAAGAGCCCTGGCGCTACCGCAACAAAGCTTCGTTCCCGTTTGGCACGGAAGGCGGCAAGGCGCGCTTTGGCTTCTTTGCACCGCGCTCTCACCGGCTCGTCGCGCTTGACGACTGCCCCATTCAGCAAAAGCCGCTGGTCGATTGCGCGCGGGCCGTGCGCAAATGGGCGAACATCTGCGGCGTGCCCGTTTACGATGAAGAAACGGGCGTGGGCGTACTGCGCCACGTTGTCGCGCGCCAAAGCAAGGCGGGGGAGGTGATGGCGGCGGTCGTCACAAAAGGGCCGCTTGTGCATAAGGAAAAGCTTGTCGCCTATTTGCAGGAGGGTGTGCCGGGCCTTGTGAGCGTCATCCACAGCCGCAACGACCGGAATACCAACGTCATTTTCGGCGAGCGCTTCGAAACCGTTTGGGGCCGTGGGCACCTTGAAGAAACCATCCTCGGCCTTTCCTTTGACGTGAGCGCCGCCTCCTTTTTGCAGGTGAACCCGGAGCAGACCGAAAAGCTTTACCGCGAAGCGGAGGCGCTTTTGCCCGAGGGCCTTCACAATGTCGTCGATGTATTTTCCGGCACGGGCACGCTCACGCTGCTCGCCGCACGCCGCGCAAAGCAGGCCGTTGGCATCGAGTGCGTACCGCAGGCTGTGGCAGACGCCGTGCGCAACGCTGAAAAAAACAACATCCCCAACGCCTCATTCCTTTGCGGCGACGCGGCAGTCGAACTGACGAAGCTTGTCGCCTCCGGCTTTGCGCCCGAAGTTGTCATCCTCGACCCGCCGCGCAAGGGCTGTGAGCCTGCCGTGCTCGACGCGCTCATCCGCTCCGGCGCGCAGCGCGTCATTTATGTTTCCTGCGACCCCGCGACGCTTGCGCGGGACTGCAAGCGACTTTGCGAGGGCGTGTACGAATTAAGGAACGTGCAGCCGGTCGATATGTTTCCGCAGACGAGCCACGTTGAGACG
>CAZJIS010000063.1:0-9258 GCA_964546125.1 uncultured Clostridium sp. | reverse complement strand
TACATGCCCATGCCGTAGCCGTAGCCGCCGGGCTCGATTTCAAAATAAACACAGAACGCCTCGCTCGTGCGGGTTTCGCACGGCCGGAAGCCGATCCAGCCATGGTCGCGATAGGGAAGCTTGTTCTTTGAAAAGCGCGTATCCCGGTTCATGCGGGAAACCACCACGCCAAGGCGCGTGTCGAAGGCGGGGTTCATTTCAAGCGCTGCGGGAATGAGTTCCGCCGCGAGCGCGCGCATGGGCTGCTGCACGACAAGGCGGCAGCGCTCGCGGTTGGCGTCAAAAAACGCCTTTTCGTTATTGAAGCCTAGCTCGAGAAAAAAACGATAGGTATCGGGCGTGAAGCCCTCAAACTGCTGCGTGGATTTTGCTGCGGACATAGCCATCACCCTCCGGCGGGACGCACCGGCCCCCTTAACATAAGAATAGGGCGGATATTTACCCGCCCCATTGTAACACGAAGTCGATTGTGCTTCTAGCGTTCTTCGCGAAAATACGCGAGGCCAAGGCTTGTGGGCGGCTGGTCTTCCTTTTTATGGCGAAGCGACACCATGATGAGCACCGCGATCGTGACCGCGTAGGGCAGCATTTTGAAAAGCTCCTGCGTGCTGCGGGTCAGGCCCGGAATGTAATAATACAGCCAATACAGCGCGCCAAAGAGATATGAACCCCAGATCGCGCGCGTGGGCTTCCATGTGGCAAAGATAACGAGCGCCACCGCGAGCCAGCCGAGGCTTTCGATGCTGCCATCCGTCGACCATGTACCCTTGATGTAATCGATCGCGTAGAACAGGCCGCCAAAGCCGGAGATGCCCGCACCGATGCAGGTGGCATAGTATTTATACTTGGTGACGCTGATGCCCGCGGCATCCGCCGTGGCGGGATTCTCGCCCACCGCGCGCAGGTTGAGGCCCACGCTTGTGCGGTTGACGAACCAACTCACAAACAGCGCCAGCGCGACCGCGAGGTACACGAGGAAGCCATAGGAGAACAAAATCTTGCCGATAGCGCCCGTTTCGGTGGAAAGGTACGGGAGCGTCGTGCGAAACGCACTGCTTGTGAACGCAACGGAGATCTGCCCCGCGCCGCCCGCCATTTTATTGAGCGTGCCGCCAAAGAGGTTGGCGACGCCGCTGCCGAAAATTGTGAGCGTGAGGCCCGTCACGTTCTGATTGGCGCGCAGCGTGATCGTGAGCACGGAATAGATCAGCCCGCCGAGCATCGCCACCGCAAAGGAACAGGCAAGCGTCAACAGCACGGCGACCATGGCGTTCGGGTTTGCCGCGTTGCTTTCATAGATGAACGCGGTAGCAAGCCCCGCAATGCCGCCCAGATACATCACACCCGGCACGCCGAGGTTCAGGTTGCCCGACTTCTCGGCGAGGATCTCGCCCGTCGCGCCAAAGAGGATGACCGTGCCCAGCGCGACGGCCGCCTGAATAAGGGAAATGAGCTGCGTCATTTGCCGGCCTCCTTGTTCCGATGGTGGAAGTGCACCTTGAAGTTGATGAAGAATTCGCTGCCGAGGATGAAGAAGAGGATGATGCCCATGATCATCTGCGACACGAAGTCATTGAGGTCGAACTGCGTCGCAATCTGAATTGCTCCCTTGTCGAGGAACACGAGAAGGCCCGAGAAGAGCATCATCACAAACGTGTTGAACTTCGAGAGCCACGCGACGATAATTGCGATGAAGCCCCTGCCGCCCGCGGTCCCCGTGGAGATCGTGTGCCCCGCGCCCGCTACGGCGATGCAGCCCGCAATGCCGCAGATCGCGCCCGAGATGAGCATCGTGCGGATGATGACCTTTTTCACGTTGATGGCCGCATAGCGGGCGGTATTCTCGCTCTCGCCGACGACGGCGATCTCATAGCCCTGCTTGCTATAGCGCAGGTACAGGTACATCATAACCGTGAGCGCAAGCACGATGATGACGTTGAGCATATACATCTGCCCAAATACGGGCGGGAACCAGCCGCCTTTCGTACTTTGGTTGATGATGCCCACGGTGTTGGAACCAAAGGGGTTTTCCCATAGCGCCACGAAGTAGGATGTAAGCTGGATGGCGATGTAGTTCATCATCAGCGTGAACAGCGTTTCGTTCGAGTTCCATATCGCCTTGAAAAAACCGGGGATAAAACCCCAGAACGCGCCGGCGATGGCGCTTGCAATGAACATCATGATAAGAAGCGGCGCAAGCGGCACCGTGTTGCCAAGGTAGATCATGAAAGCCGCCGCGGCGATGCCGCCGACGAGGATCTGCCCCTCCGCGCCGATGTTCCAAAAGCGCATCTTGAATGCGGGCGCAAGGCCGACGCTGATGCACAAAAGCATCATCAAATCGCGTATCGTGACCCAAATGCGTTTTTCGGTGCCGAACGCGCCCCGGAACATCGCGACGTAGACCCGGAGCGGGTTGAGATTTGTGAGCGCGTAGATCACCACGCCGCTCACAATGAGCGCCGCGAGCAGGCCCGTGCCGCGGATCAGCCACGACTTCCACAGCTCAATCGAGGCGCGCTTGCTGATGCGAAGCAGCGGTTCTTTATTCTCCCGTGTTGCCATTGCAGCACCTCCCGATCAGATGCGTCATCATCAAGCCAACTTCTTCTTTGGTGGTATCGCGTCCATCGACGATGCCGCTCACGCGGCCGCCGCAGAGCACGAGGATTCTATCGCAAAGTTCGAGCAGCACGTCGAGGTCCTCTCCCACGTAAATGACCGCCGCACCGCGCTCCTTTTGTTTGTTGAGCAGGTGATAGATCGTGTAGGAAGTGTTGATGTCAAGGCCGCGCACGGCATAGGCCGTCATCAACAGCGAGGGGGAGGAGGCGATTTCGCGCCCGACGAGCACTTTTTGTACGTTGCCGCCCGAGAGTTTGCGAACGGGGGTGTTGAGGCTCGGGGTAACAACCTCCAATTCCTCGACCACGATCTTTGCGAGCTTTTGCGGGCCCGCGCGGTCCGTGAAGATGCCGCGGCCTTCTTTATAGGAGCGCAGCATCATATTATCGGGCAGGTCCATGCTGCCCACAAGGCCCATGCCAAGCCGGTCCTCCGGCACGAACGCGAGGCTCACGCCGAGTTCTTTGATTTCCTGCGGGCCCTTGCCGGCAAGCTCGACGGGCGCCTTCGCCCCGAGCGGCGTGTAGAGGATCGAAGAGCCGGGCTGCACCTGCTGCAAGCCGGCAATCGCCTCAAGAAGCTCTTTTTGGCCGCTGCCCGAAATGCCCGCGATGCCGAAAAGTTCCCCGCCGCAAACGGTGAAATTGATATCCTCGAGCTTTTTGACGCCGTCCGCATCGATCACGCTGAGGTTTTTCACTACGAGCCGCTCCCCGCACGCCTCGCACACAGGCCGGTCGATATTGAGCGAGACCGAGCGGCCGACCATCATGTCGGTCAACTCCTGAATACAGGTGTCGCAGGTGGGAATATCCCCGATATAGTGGCCCTTGCGCAGCACCGCCACGCGGTCGGAGATCTCCATGACCTCGTGCAGCTTATGCGTGATGATGACGATGGACTTGCCATCCGCCTTCATGTTGCGCATAACGGCAAAGAGCTTCTCCGTTTCCTGCGGGGTGAGCACGGCCGTGGGCTCATCAAGAATCAAAATGTCCGCGCCGCGATAAAGCACTTTGACGATTTCAAGGGTCTGCTTCTCGGAAACGGACATATCATAAACCTTTTTATCGGGATCGATCACAAAGCCGTATTTATCGCAGATCTCCCGCACCGCCGCCCGCACGCGCTTGAGGTCGAGCAGCTTCTTCTCGTTGAGGCCGAGGATGACGTTCTCCGCCGCGCTCAACAGGTTCACCAGCTTGAAGTGCTGGTGGATCATACCGATGCCCAGTCCGAATGCATCCCGCGGAGAAGCGATGGACACCTTCCTGTCGCATACATAAATCTCACCGTCATCCGGCAGGTAAATGCCGGAGAGCATATTCATGAGCGTCGTTTTGCCGCTGCCGTTCTCACCAAGCAACGCCAAAATCTCGCCTTGACGGATCTCGAGGGAGACCTTATCATTGGCGACCACTTCGCCGAAGGTCTTTGTAATATCGACCATTCGGATTGCGCATGAAGTATTCAAGCGAGTCGTCCTTTCAATTTGGAATGAGGTGCATGTATCATATTACCATGCAAAAGCTTTGATGTAAATAAAAAATCTTTTTGGTTTTTGCGAAAACGGAGGGCGGCAAAGCCGCCCTCCGCCGGGTGGTGTCGACGTTGTTAGTTAAGCTCTTTGATGCCATCGATGATGAGGCCAAAGTACGGCGCGCTGCGCAGCTTGGACTCATAGAAGATGCCGTTCTCGATGGCCTCGCCCGTGTCGCCCGCCCAGTCGCCGTCGGTATCGATAGCGAGGTAGGTGGTGACCTTTTCGCCGTTCACGGTGAACTTCGCCGTGTCGAAAACGTGCAGGGTGCCGGCCTTGATGCCGGCCTCAACTTCGGCGACTTTCTCTGCCGTGCCGGGGGCGCAGCTTTCGCCGAGCTTGGAGATCATGTTGGCGCCGGTCGAATAACCCTCGGACCAATCGGTCAGGATTTCGGTTCCGTCAAGCGCGCACTTGAAAGCATACTCATAATAAGCGGCCCAGTTGTTCTGCGCGCTGGTGAGGGCGGCGTTGGGCGCTACGGAGAGCATGTCGACGTTGTAGCCCACGCAATAGACCGTCTTTCCGGCCTGGAGCGCCGCCTCGCATGCGGAGGGCGCGCCGGTGGAGTCCGCGTGCTGGCTGATGAGGATGCAGCCGCGGGACATGAGGGCGTTGGCAGCCTCAGCCTCGGCGGTCGGGTCATACCAGGAGTTGGTGTAGGTAACATCCATCTGCACCTCGGGCACGATGGACTGCACGCCGAGGAAGAAGCCCGAGAAGCCGGAAACCACTTCCGCGTAGGGGAACGCGCCGACATAGCCGATTTTGATCGTGCCGTCCTCATTCTTGTTGGCATCAGCGACCTTGCCTTCATCGATGAGCTGGCGGAGCTTCATGCCGGCCACGACGCCGGACACATAGCGCGATTCAAACGTATGGGTGAACGCGTTTTTGAAGTTGGGCAGCCCGCTCAGCGCCGCCATGTCGCCCGTCATCGAGACGAACACGACTTCGGCATTTTCCTCGGCAGCCTGGCGCATGAAGCCCTGGTGGCCGTAGCTGTCGGAGAAGATGTACTGGCAGCCGTTCTCGACCAGGTCGATCGCGGTATCGTAGCACTGTTCTTTCTCGGGGACGTTATAGCGCCACTCGATCTGGGTTTTCGGATTGATGCCGAGCGCCGCCGCTGCGGTCTCAATGCCGCGGATGTGGGCTTCGTCATAGCCGGTGTTCTCATCGTGCACGAGAATCACACCGATCTTCAGGCCTTTGCCGCCGCTCTGCTGGGCATTGCAGGCCGCGAGGCCGACCACCATGGTCAGGGCGATGACGATTGCAAGCAATTTCCTCATTGTTTTGATGTCCTCCTGTTTTTTTCTTTGGGAAATATTTGATCGCGCCCAAAGGACGCGGTTTTCATCAGTGCAGCGCGCCGCTGCGCTCGAGCGCCGCAAGGTCCGGCTCGCAGGAAAACGGTTTGCCCGCCGCGCGCAAAGCGTTTTTCACATCTTTGAGGCCGCTGCCGGTGCTGATTACGGCAACGCTCTCGTCCGCGCGGATAATGCCTTCCAGCACGGCGCGGCGCAGTCCCGCCGTGGCGGCGACGCCCGCAGGTTCTCCAAACACGCCCTCCGTGCGGCCCAACAGGCGCATCGCCTCGAGGATTTCCTCGTCGGATACGGCGATCCAGCGCCCATGGGAAGCTTCCACCGCGCGCAGCGCCTTTTTGGGGTTGCGCGGCACGCCGACGGCGATCGAGTCGGCGATCGTGTTCTCCGCCGCGGGTTCGAGTTCCGCGCCCGCTTGGGCGGCCGTGACGAACGGGCAGCAGCCCGTGGACTGCACGCCGAGGATCTTGGGGATGCGCTCGATCATGCCGAGCTCAAAAAGATCGCAGAAGCCGTTGTAAACCCCGCCGATGGTGCAGCCATCCCCCACGGAAACGGCGACCCAATCCGGGGGCTGCCAGCCCATCTGCTCGGCGATCTCGAGGGAGACGGTCTTCTTGCCCTCGGTCATCACCGGGTTGATGCCGGCGTTGCGGTTATACCAGCCGTATTTTTCGATGGCGGCGCGGGAAAGCTCGAACGTCGCCCGGTAATCGCCCTTGACGCTCACAACCTTGGCGCCGAAGATCAAAAGCTGCGCAAGCTTCCCCTCGGGCGCGCGCTCCGGCACGAAGATCACGGATTTAAGGCCCATACGCGCCGCATTGCCCGCAAGCGAGCTTGCGGCGTTGCCGGTCGAAGAGCAGGCGATGGTTTCGTAATTAAGCTCCAGCGCCTTGGCGACGGCCACGCCCGAGGCGCGGTCCTTGAGGGAGGCCGTCGGGTTGAGCCCGTCGTCTTTGACATAGAGCGCCTTTAAGCCAAGCTCCGCCCCGAGCCTTGCGGCCGGGTAGAGCGGCGTCCAGCCCACGCGCAAAAAAGGTGAAAAATCCCTCGGCTTGAGGGGCAGAAGCGGCGCGTAGCGCCACATGCTGTTGTCCCTGTTGGCGGCGAGGGAATCTTTTGAAAAATGCTTTTTGATAAAGTCGTAATCGAAAAGAATATCGAGAATGCCTTTTTCCCCGCAATGCGGGCAGGTCATCGATTCATTATAAGGCAGCTTTGCGGCGCAAAGCGTGCATTGATAGCCGGTAATGTTATCCATCGCTACCCCTTTTCAAACTGATCCAAAGCTGCGGCCGCCGCGAAGAAGCGCGAAAAGCAGGCGGTTTTTGTGGCGGTTTTCGGCACCCGCCGACCGGGATTTCTTGTTGATTATACTACACTGTGCTAGAATAGACAAGTGGCAAGTGCCGCAATGTATCATCACACCACCAAGCAAACGGAGGAAAAAAGATGACGGCGACAGAACGGTTTCTCAAATACGTTTCCTACGACACGCAGTCCGCCCAGGATCAGCAAAACATACCGAGCACCGACAAACAATTTGCCCTCGCAAACGCCCTCGCCGCCGAGATGCGGGAGATGGGCCTCACAGGAGTGCAGGTCGACGAGCACTGCTACGTTTACGGCTTTTTGCCTGAAACGGCGCCGGATTTGCCGACGCTCGGCTTCATCGCCCACATGGACACCTCTCCCGATGCGCCGGGTGGAAACGTGCGCCCGCGCATCGTTGCGAATTACCCGGGTGGGGACATCGCGCTTAGCCCCGAACTTACGATTGACGAGGCGACCTTCCCCGCGCTGCGCGAGCTCGTGGGGCAGGATTTGATCGTGACCGACGGGACGACGCTCCTCGGCGCGGACGACAAGGCCGGCATCGCCGAGATTATGGCCATGTGCGAAAAGCTGCTCGCGCACCCGGAGATCCGCCGCGGAAAGATCGCCGTGGGCTTCACGCCGGATGAGGAGGTCGGCCGCGGGGCGGACGCGTTTGACGTCGCGTGCTTTGGCGCGGATTTTGCCTACACGGTGGATGGCGGCGCGCTGGGCGAACTTGAATACGAAAACTTCAACGCGGCCTCCGCGCGCGTCGAGGTGCGCGGCGTGGGCATCCACCCGGGTTCGGCGAAGGATAAAATGAAAAACGCCCTGCACATCGCCAAGGATTTCGACGCGATGCTGCCGCCCTTCGAGCGGCCCGAGCACACGCAAGGATATGAAGGCTTCTTCCACCTGACCTCGTTTTCGGGCGAAACGGTGCGTGCCGAGCTTCGTTACATCGTGCGCGACCACGACCGGGGGCGCTTTGAGGCGCGCAAGGAACTGCTGCGCAAGGCCGCGGACTACATCAACCTCCGCCACGGCGCGGGGACGCTGACGCTCTCAATCAAGGATTCCTATTATAATATGAAAGAGCAGATCCTTCCCCACTTCCACTTGATCGAAACCGCCAAGGCTGCAATGGAGGCGCTTGACATCGCCCCCCGCATCACCCCCGTGCGCGGCGGCACGGACGGCGCGCGGCTTTCCTACAAGGGCCTGCCCTGCCCGAACCTTTGCACCGGCGGCTATTTCTACCACGGCGAGCGGGAGCTGATCCCCGTGCAATCGCTCGAAAAGGTGAGCGAACTGCTCGTGGAAATCGTGCGGCGCACTTACGAACAGCGATGACGCTCAGGCCGCGGCGCCATTTCCGCGGCCACAAAATAATTTAGGTAAATAAAAAATAATTTTGATTCTCCCCTTTACAAAAGGGCGGCCGCGGGATACACTATAAGCGGCGCGAGGCCGCGCCGCATCAGAAAAAAATCGATAACGGGAGCGGAACAACATGATCGATCTCACCATTCATGAAACCATGCTGCAGCGCGCGGTCGAGCGCGCCCGTGAACGCAACATACTCATCCCGACTTTCGCGCAGATGCGCGATCCTTCCCTCGTGCCCGAAAAAGTCAAAAATGCCCTCAAGGGCGTGGGGCTGTGGGATGTGAACCCGCTGAACCTCTTCCGCATCACCTGGCGCAACGAGCCCACCATGCAGGGCGGCACCTATGGCGATGTGAACTACATCGAGCTGCCAAGCTCCCTCACGGGCGTTGATGCGCGTATCATCGTGCTGTGCGGCAAATGGTTCCCCACAGGCTGCCACAAGGTGGGCGCAAGCTTTGGCTGCCTCGTGCCGCGCCTTGTCACCGGCCAGTTCGACCCCAGCTACCATAAGGCCGTGTGGCCCTCCACGGGCAACTACTGCCGCGGCGGCGCGTATAACTCCAAGCTGCTCGGGTGCGATTCCATCGCCATCCTTCCGGCCGAAATGAGCCGCGAGCGCTTCGAGTGGCTCTCCCAGATCGCGGGCGAGGTCATCGCGACCCCCGGCTGCGAGAGCAACGTGAAAGAGATTTTCGACAAGACCTGGGAACTGCGCCGCACGCGCAAGGACGCGGTGATCTTCAACCAGTTCGAGGAGATGGGCAACGTCCTCTGGCACTACCAGGTAACGGGCAAGGCCATCGCCGATGCTTATGAATCCTTGAAAACCGAGCGTTCGCGCTTTGCGGGCGCGTGCTTCACAAGCGGTTCCGCCGGCACGATGAGCGCGGGTGATTACCTCAAGGAAATCTACCCCAACGCGAAGCTCGCCGCAGGCGAGGCGCTGCAGTGCCCGACGCTCCTCAACAACGGCTTTGGCGGCCACCGCATTGAAGGCATCGGCGACAAGCACGTGCCCTGGGTGCACAACGTGAAGAACACCGATATGGT
>CAZJIS010000062.1:0-9436 GCA_964546125.1 uncultured Clostridium sp. | reverse complement strand
TTCCCCGAGGCGGTCTGGTGGATGCACTTTCACAACACGCGCGGCATGGCGCTTGCGAACATCGTCGCCGCGATGCAGGCGGGCATGGACCGCTTCGACACATCGTTCGCGGGCCTCGGGGGCTGCCCGTTCGTGCCGGGAGCCGCAGGCAACGTAGCCTCGGAAGACGCCGTGCACATGTTCGAGGAAATGGGGATTACGACCGGCATCGATCTCGATGCGTGCATCGAGGTCGGCCGCACGGCCGCAGGGCGCTTTGGGCATAGCGAAAGCTATGTGCTGCGCGCGGGCAAAGCGGGCGATCTAGTACAAAAGGCCTGATCACAACGTTAGGGGGGAGCCGCCAATGAAAAAACTGATATCCGAGCTGATGGTCAATTATTTGGAGCGCAGAGGAGTCGAGTATATCTTCGGCCTTTGCGGCCACACGGTCATCGGTTTTTTGGAGGCGCTCTCGCGCAGCGAAAAGATCCGCTATATCTCCACGCGCCACGAGCAGATCGCCGCGACTGCGGCCGACGGTTATGCGCGCGTGAAGCACCGGGCGGGCGTCGTACTCTGCCACCTTGGGCCTGGGATTACGAACACCGTGACGGGCATCGCGAACGCCGCGCTCGATTCGGTTCCGCTCGTGCTCATCGCGGGCGACGTGCCAAGCTATTATTACGGCAAGCATCCGCACCAAGAAGTGAACCTGCATGCGGACGGTTCGCAATATGAAATCCTGCGCCCCATCGTCAAGCGCGCGTGGCGCGTCGACGACCCGGAATCAATCCCCGAGATTTTAGACAAGGCGTTCCGCCTCGCAGAAAGCGGCCGCCCGGGCCCGGTGCTCGTCGATATCCCCATGGATATGTTTTCGCGCGAGATCGACGAGCGGCTCTTTGCGCGCACCTACCGCGACAATCCCGCAACCTGCCCGCCGGGGCTTGCGCCCGAGGCGGCGCGCGCGATTGCCAGGCGCCTTGTGGAAGCCGAGCGCCCGCTCATCCACGCGGGCGGCGGCGTGCTGCTCGCGCAGGCGAGCGGGGAGCTTGCAGCGCTTTGTGAGCATTTGGATATTCCCGTTTCGCGCACGCTCATGGGGCATGGCTGCCTTCCCGATACGCATCCCTTAATGGTCGGGCAGACGGGCTTTTGGGGCCTTGGGTTCACGCATGAGTTGAGCGCGAACGCGGATGTGATTTTGGGCCTCGGAACGCGTTTTGCGGAAGCCGACAGCTCGAGCTGGTATCCCGGTGTGACGTTTGACATGCGCAAGAGCGCCTTTTTGCAGATCGACATCGATCCCGGGGAGATCGGCAGGAATTACCCTGTTGAAATCGGCGCGGTCGCGGACCTCAAGCAGGCGCTGCCCGCGATCCTTGAAGAGGTCAAAAAACTCTGCCCCACGGGCAAGAAGAATCCCGAACTGCGCGGGAGGGTGGCGCAGGCAAAAGCCGAATTCCGCGCGAGCAACGCCGATGTTGCAAACGACGGCCGCTTCCCGATGACGCCGCAGCGGATTTTGCGCGACGTGCGCGAGGTGCTACCCGAGGATTCGCTGATTTTCACCGATGTCGGCTGGAATAAGAACGGCGTCGCCCAGCAGTTCGACATCACCGTTCCCGGCTCCATCCACCATAGCTCCGGCCTTGCGACGATGGGCTTTGGCGCATCGGCAATCCTCGGCGGCAAGCTCGCCGCGCCCGATAAGGTCGTCGTCACGCTCGTGGGAGACGGCGGCTTTGGCACGAACCCCGCTTGCATCGCCACGGCCGTGGAGCAAGGCATCCCCGTCATCTGGGTTGTGATGAACAACGCCGCTTTCGGTACGATCGCCGGGCTTTCCTACAGCAATTACGGCACGCGCTTTGGCACGGTTTTCACCAGGCCCGACGGCTGCAGTTATTCGCCCGACTGGGCGGCGCTCGCGCGGGCCTACGGTATTGAAGCGGAGCGCGTCGAGCGCGCGGAGGATTTCCGGGCGGCCCTCGAACGGGCGGTCGCCTCCAACAGGCCGTATCTGATCGACGTGCCGATGGAGAACATCGCCGTGCCTACGCCCGGCTGCTGGAACATCAACGATATTTACACCCCCAAAGCCTGTGTGCGCGAGGGCAAGCTCGTGCCGGATGAGCAGGGCGAATACCATGCGCCCTCGCACGGTAAATCACACAAGTAACCAAGAGCGTTGCAAGAGAGCTTGAAAGGAGCGCACATGAGAGAATTTTCGCTTGCCTATTTGACCATACCCGGCACGGACCCCGTGAGCCAGATTCGCATCGCGGCGGAGTGCGGCTATGATTTTGTAAGCCTGCGCACGATCCCCATGCATTTGCCAAACGAGCCGGAATTCTTGCTGCATAAAGACGAAGCGCTCTTTCGCGCCGTGCGGCAGGCGCTTGCGGAATATCAAATGCCGCTTCTTGACATTGAGCTTGCGCGCGTTCGCGAGGACCTCGATGCGGAGGAATACGAGCCGGCGTTTGAGAAAGCCGCCGAGCTTGGCGCGCGCGCGGTGCTCGGCAGCGTTTGGAGCCGCGATGAGGCGTTTTGTTTAAAGGGCGTGGCGCGCGTCGCGGACCTTGCCGCGCGCTATAACCTCAGCTATAACGTGGAGTTTTTGACGTGGGCGGGCGTTAGGACCTTGCGCGAATGCACGGCGCTTGTGGATAACCTTGCGCGGCCCAACCTTTATTGCATGGTCGATACGCTGCATGCCTACCGCTCGCTCGTCGCGCCCGGGGAGGTTGCCGCCTGCCCGAAGGGGTATTTTAGCATGATGCACCTGTGCGACGGGCCCGCGCCCATCCCCGCGATCGACGACCCTGAAATGCTGCGCGTGGCGCGCGAGGCGCGCGAGTATGCCGGCATGGGCGCGATCGATCTTGCGGGTTATGTGCGCGCGCTGCCGGATATTCCGATCTCGATTGAGCTTCCAAACCTCAACAGCATGGCGGCTTACGGCGCGAAGGGCCACGCGAAGCTCTGCCTTGAAACCGCCAAAGCCTACCTTGCGCACAACGGCGCGCTGTAAGCGGAAGCCATCGCAACAAACATGCTTTCGCCGCGCTCTTCCCCTTTGGGGAGGGGCGCGGTTTTTGCATGCCGCCCGCGATTGCGCGGCGCAAGCCGCTGTGATAAGATGGTAAAAAGTCCAAGGGAGCGCCTATGCACATCCTCATCGCCGGCGAGCCGGGCGCGGGCAAATCGACGCTCATCCGCCGCCTGGTTGAAACGCAGCAAAAGCCCGTTTGCGGCTTCATCACAAAAAAAGAACCCGCGGATGGCGCGGGCGAGGCCGTGTATCTTTACCCGGCCGCGGGGCCTTATCGCCGCGCAGAAGAAAACCGCGTGGGCGTGTGCGGCCCCGCCGGCGGCGTGGGGGACCCGGCGGCGTTCGACCGGCACGCCTACCTCCTCGAAAACCCGCCAAAGGGCAGCATCGTCGTGATGGATGAGCTCGGCGTGATGGAAAACGAAGCTTTCGTCTTTTGCCGCGCGGTGCTCGCCGTGCTCGACGGGGACAATTTTGCCCTCTGCGCCGTCAAAACCCGCGATACGCCCTTTTTGCGCGCCGTGCGCGGACACTCGAAGGCCTTATGCTTCACGATCACCCCGGAAAACCGGGAAGAACTCTTCAACGAACTTTGCGGTTTGCTCGAAGGCCGGAAAGTGCAATGAAACTGCGCGGGAGGAAAGCAAAATGACATTGACGCAATGCAGGGAAATTCTCGGCCGCATGACGCTTGAGGAAAAAGCATCCCTCTGTTCGGGCTCGACCGCGTGGCTCACGCAGCCTGTGGCGCGCCTTGGTATCCCCGCCGTATGGATGAGCGACGGCCCGCACGGCCTGCGCCGCGAACGCGAGCAGGGCGGCACGAACATCATGCGCCCTTCGGAGCCGGCGACCTGCTTCCCGCCCGCCGCCACCACCGCGTGCAGTTGGGATGAGGAGTTGATCCAAGAAGTCGGCGGCGCGCTCGCCGCGGAGGCCCGCGCGCTCAATGTCACAACGCTGCTCGGCCCGGGGGTGAACATCAAGCGAAGCCCGCTTTGCGGCAGGAACTTCGAGTATTTTTCCGAAGATCCGCACCTCGCGGGCCGCCTGGGCGCCGCCTATGTGCGCGGCGTGGAGGAAGGCGGGGTTTTCACGAGCCTCAAGCATTACTGCGCCAACAATCAGGAAAGCCTGCGCATGAGCGTCGACGCGCGCGTGGACGAGCGCGCTCTGCGTGAAATCTACCTCGCGCCATTCGAGCATATCGTCAAAACCGCGCGCCCGCGCACGGTTATGACGAGCTACAACCGCCTCAACGGCACGTATCTTTCCGAGCACGCGCGCATGATCGAGGAGGTTTTGCGCGGCGAATGGGGCTTTGACGGGCTTGTTATGAGCGATTGGGGCGGCGTGAACGACCGTGTCGCCGGCATTCGCGCGGGCATGGACCTCGAGATGCCGGCAAGCTTCGGCGTGAACGACCGCAAGATCGTCGCCGCCGTCCAAAGCGGCGCGCTCTCAATGGAGCAGCTCGATCGCGCGGCGCTGCGCCTCATCGCCTTTGCCTTCGCGTGCAAAGAGCGGGAAGGGGCGGGCGACCCAGTCGATTTTGAGGCGCACCATGCGCTTGCAAGGCGCGCGGCCGCACAATCGGCCGTCCTTTTGAAAAATGAGAACGGCGCGCTCCCACTCCGGGGCACGCAGAACATCGCCGTCGTCGGCGCGCTCGCCAGGAAGCTTCGATATCAGGGCTCCGGCTCGAGCCACATCAACCCGACGCGCACCGTGTCGTTCGCCCAAGCTATGGAGGCCGCCGGTAAACCCTTTGCCTATGCGCCCGGCTACCGCCTTGAAGGCGACGGTTACAGCAAAAGGCTCATCGAAGAAGCCGTTCGCGCCGCGCAGGGTAAGGATGCGGTGCTCGCCTTTATCGGGCTTACGGATGATTATGAGAGCGAGGGGTTCGACCGCGCGCACATGCGGCTGCCGCGCGCGCACGACGCGCTCGTACAGGCGCTTTGCAAGGCGAACCCCAATGTCATCGTCGTGCTCGCGGGCGGCGCGCCGGTCGTGCTCGGTGCATGGGAAAAGGACGCGCGCGCCATCCTCAACCTGTACCTTGGCGGGCAGGCGGGGGGCGAGGCGGCGATGGATGTGCTCTTTGGCGCGGTGAACCCTTCGGGCAAGCTCGCGGAAACCTGGCCGGTGCGCGAGGCGGACAACGTCGTTTCGCGCTATTTCCCCATGGGGCCGCGCACGGTTGAATACCGGGAGAGCATCTTCGTCGGCTACCGCTATTTTGATGCGGCGAAAAAGCCCGTGCGGTACCCATTCGGCCACGGCCTTTCCTACACGCAGTTTGAGTATGCGGAGCTTTCCCTCAGCGCGCAGGAAATTTCCGAAGGGCAAGAGCTCCGCCTCTCGTTCACCGTGAGGAACGCGGGGGAGCGCGCGGGCGCGCAGGTCGTTCAAGTTTATGTCGCGCCGCCCGCTTGCGCGGTGTTTCGCCCCGAAAAGGAGCTTCGCGCCTTTCAAAAGGTCTTTTTGCAGCCCGGCGAAGAACGGCGCGTCGAATGCGCGCTCGACGCGCGCGCGTTCGCCTATTACAACACCCGAATCTCCGGTTGGCATGTTGAAAGCGGCGCGTACCGCATTCTTGTGGGCGCATCCTCGTGCGACATTGTTCTTTCGGGCACGGTACGCGTCCTGAGCGCCGCACCGGATGCGCCCTTGCCGGATTTTCGCGAAGTTTCGCCATGGTATTACGACCCCGCCATGGGGGAGGAAATCCCCCGGGCGCAGTTCGCCGCGCTCTACGGCGCGGAACTCCCCGAAAACACGCCGATCATAAAGGGCGAGATCGGCCCGAACGCCACCGTCGACCAGATCGCCTGCACGGGCGCGGGCCGCGTTGCGCGCCGGCTGATTTTGATCGCCGCGGGCTTCATGGCCATCGGCACGGAGAACCCGGCGATGATTGCGCGCGCCGTGCGCGACCTGCCGCTGCGCGCGCTTGCGGGGCACACCGGGGGTCTTGTTTCCGAGCTGGCCGTCGAGGGCCTTTCGGATCTGTGCAACGGCAAGCGCGGGGGCCTTAAAAAGCTTTTTGCCGGCTTGAAGAAGAATAACGGCGGATAAAAACGGGCTAAAACCGACCGACGTCGTTCAAGGGGCCGATTCAATATCGGCCCCTTGAATTCGTTCCCTCAAATGGTTTTTTGGCCTGCGGCCCTAAGCGGGTGTTAGGGGCGTCCCGCCCATTACCTGCGCGCCACCACGCGCGTCCAGCCGCGCGTATCGGGCAGGCGGCCGGTTTGGATGCCGGTGAGCGTGTCGTAAAAACGCTTTGCAACGGGGCCGATCTCGGCGCCAAGATGAATGCTCTCGCCCTTGTAGGCGAGTTCGCCGATGGGGGAGATGACCGCCGCCGTGCCTACGCCGAAGGCTTCGCTAAGAAGGCCCGCGCGGTGGGCTTCGAAGAGTTCGTCAACGGGCAGCGCGCGTTCCTCGGTTTTGAGGCCGAAGTCTTGCGCAAGCTCGAGCACGCTCTTGCGTGTGATGCCCTCGAGGATGCTGCCGCTGAGCGCGGGCGTGACGAGCGTGCCGTCGATGACGAACATCGTGTTCATCGCGCCGACCTCTTCGACATAGCGGTTCTCGCGCCCGTCGAGCCAGAGCACCTGATCGAAGCCCTTTTCGTTGGCGCGGACCGCGGCAAGCAGGCTTGCAGCGTAGTTGCCGCCGGTTTTCGCGTTGCCGGTGCCGCCGCGCACGGTGCGCACGAAGGCGTCTTCAATATAAATGCGCACGGGCTTGATGCCATTGGCGTAGAACGAGCCCGAGGGGGAGCAGATGATGAAATAGATGTGCTCCTGCGCGGCGTGCACGCCGAGGCGGCAGCCGTCGCCGATCATCGTGGGGCGCAGATAGAGGGCGGTGTCAGGCGCGTCGGGCACCCAATCGCGCTCGAGGTCGACGAGCGTTTCAAGCGCCGCGAGCTGCAGCTCCTCGTCGATCTCGGGCAGGCACATGCGCCGGGCGCTGCGGTTCATGCGCGCGGCGTTTTCCTCGGGGCGGAACAGGCCCACTTCGCCATTTGCATAGCGGTAAGCCTTGAGGCCCTCGAAAACTTCGGTTGCGTAGTGCAGCACGGGCGAGGCCGGGTCGATCGCGAGCGGGCCGTAGGGCACGATGCGCGCGTCATGCCAGCCGCGCTTCCCATCGTGGCGGGCGACGAACATGTGGTCGGTGAATATCGTGCCAAAGCCGAGCGTGCGCGCATCCGCGCACTTGGGCTTCGGGGATTCGGTTCTGATAATCGGAATATCGATTGCCATGATTATGCCTCCTTTTCAATGCAGGCCCCGCCTCTTCGCAGCGCCTCGAGGTTCAGCTCCACAAGCGCCGCCTTGGGGCCGGTGAACATGTGGGCAAGCATTTGGGCGATGGTGTCGGGCCGCAAAAAGCCCGTCGCGCGGATATATGCGCCGAGCATCACCATGTTCGCCACCTTCATGTTGCCCAATTCCTGCGCGATCTCGAGGCAGGGCACATAGTGGGCGGCAATGTCCGCGCGCGAAGCTTTGATTTCGATAATGCTGCTGTTGACGAGCAGCGTGCCGCCCGGCACGAGCAGCGGCTCGAATTTGAGCAGCGAAGGCTTGTTCATCGCGATCAGCTCCGTGGGGTTTTGCACCATCGGGGAGATGATCTCTTCGGGGCTGAGCACGACCGAGCAGTTGGCCGTGCCGCCGCGCATTTCGGGGCCGTAGCTCGGGAGCCAGCTCACCGCGAGGCCCTCTTTCATGCCCGCTTCGGCCAAAGTCTTGCCGATGGCCATCACGCCCTGTCCGCCAAAGCCGGAAATAATAATCTCATGCGTCATCTTACTTCACCTCCGCGCGGTCGGCGTAAACGCCCAGCGGAAAATAGGGCACCATGTTCTCACGCAGCCATCCGGTGGCCTCGAGCGGCGTCATACCCCAGTTGGTGGGGCAGGTAGAAAGAACTTCCACAAACGTGAAACCCGCGCCCGCCAACTGAAGCTCAAACGCCTTTTTGATCGCGCGCTTTGCTTTGAGGATGCTCGGCACATCCACGACCGTCACGCGCTCGGCGTATACGCAGCCGTCGATGGTGGAGAGCAGCTCCGCCATGCGGATCGGGGAGCCGTAATGCTCCCGCTGCCGCCCAAAGGGCGCGGTCGTCGCTTTTTGGCCGACGAGGGTCGTGGGCGCCATCTGCCCGCCGGTCATGCCGTAAATGGCGTTGTTGACGAAGATGGTCGTGATCTTTTCGCCGCGCATGGCCGCATGCACGATCTCTGCCGTGCCGATGGCGGCAAGGTCGCCGTCGCCCTGGTAGGTGAACACCGCAAGATCCGGGTGCACGCGCTTGATGCCCGTCGCGACGGCTGGCGCGCGCCCGTGCGCGGCCTGCTGCATGTCGCAGGCAAAATACTTGTAAGCAAACACCGAGCAGCCGACGGGCGCGATGCCCACCGCGCGGTCAATGAGGTCGAGCTCCGCGAGCGATTCCGCCACGAGCTTGTGGATCACGCCGTGGGTGCAGCCCGGGCAGTAATGCATGTTCACATCGGTGAGCCCTTTGGAGCGCTGATAAACGGTTTTCATGCTTGTTCCCTCCCCAAAGCTTTCATTGCTTGCATCACGAGGTCGTTGGGCGTGGGGATCGTGCCGCCGCCCGTGCCGATGAAGTGCACGGGCTTTACGCCGTTGACGGCGATGCGCACGTCGTCGATCATCTGGCCCATGCTCATTTCAACCGTGATAACGGCGCGAAGAGACTCTTGCGCCGCGCGCTCATAGAGCGCTTTTTCCGGGAACGGCCAGAGCGTGATCGGACGGAACAGCCCCGCGCGCACGTTTTGCTTGCGCAGGGCAATTACCGCCGCGCGGGCGATGCGCGCCGTCGTGCCGTAGGCAACGAAGAGCACCTCGGCGTCCTGCGCCATGAACTCTTCAAAACGGATCTCGTTTTCGGTGATGCGGTCGTATTTCTCCTGGAGCTTTTGGTTTTGCACGGTGCAATCCCGCGCGTCGATAAACAGGGAATTAACTATGTTGTGGGCGCGGCGGCCTCTCATGCCGTCGGTCGCCCAGTCCTTTTTTGGCAAAGCGCGCGGCGCGGGCGTGCGCCACTCGATGGCTTCCATCATCTGGCCGATCATGCCGTCGGCAAGGACAACGACGGGGATGCGGTAGGCGTCGGCGATATCAAACGCTTCCTGTGTGAAGTCGGCGGCTTCCTGAATGGTGGCGGGGGCGAGCACCACGGTCCGGTAATCGCCGTTGCCGCCGCCGCGCGTCGCCTGAAAATAATCGGCCTGCGAGGGGGCGATGTTGCCAAGGCCCGGCCCGCCACGCATCATGTTCACAATCACCGCCGGCAGTTCCGCGCAGGCGATGTAGGTGATGCCCTCCTGCTTGAGGC
>CAZJIS010000061.1:7742-9503 GCA_964546125.1 uncultured Clostridium sp. | reverse complement strand
ATGTCCAAACCGAAGCTCATGATGATGGATGAGCCGTCGATGGGCCTTGCGCCGCTTCTTGTGGAGCAGATTTTCGAGATCATCGCCGAACTGCGCCGCGCGGGCACGACGATTTTGCTCGTGGAGCAGAACGCCAACAAGGCGCTGCGCATGACCGACCGCACCTATGTGCTCGAAACCGGCCGCGTTACGCTCTCGGGCGGGAGCCGCGCGCTCCTTGAGAGCGAGGAGGTCAAACGCGCCTACCTCGGCGGCAAGGGCTGAATTTTTCAGCCCGAAGCCTTTTTTCCTTTGCCAGCCTCCAATACATAGCAAGGCGGTCCGCGCGGTGGTGCGCGGGCCGCTTTGCCTTAAAAGGAAAACGGCTTGCGCCAAGAGAAGCGCAAGCCGTTTGTTCGTTGGAAGGAGCGCTTTTCAGTTGCAGAACCGAACCACGGGCTTCCTTGCAGCCTGCACCTCGTCGGGCCGGCCCACGGGGGTCGTCACCGGGGCGGCGCGCAGCTTTTCGGGCGCTTCGAGAGCCGTGCGCGCAATTTCGCGCATGGCGGCGATGAACCCGTCGAGCGTTTCGCGGCTCTCGGTTTCGGTCGGCTCGATCATGATCGCCTCGTGCACAATCAGCGGGAAGTAGATCGTGGGCGGGTGGTAGCCGTAGTCGATGAGGGCCTTGGCGATGTCCGTCGTGCGCACGCCGCGCGCGAGCATCTGTTCGGTGGGCGCGATCACGCATTCGTGCATGCAGATACGATCATGCGGCACAGCATAAACATCCTTTAATGCGTGGAACACATAATTGGCGTTAAGCACGGCGTTTTCGCTCGCCTCCTTGAGGCCGGGGCCGCCCAGGCTCAAAATGTAGGCATAGGCGCGCGCCATCACGCCGAAGTTGCCGTAAAAGCCCATCGCGCGGCCAATGGAAAGGGGCCTGTCGTAATCGAGCGAGGCGGCGCCGCCCTCGGCCATCACCACCGGGTAGGGCAGGTAGGGGATCAGCTCCGCCTTCACGCCCACGGGGCCGCTGCCGGGGCCGCCGCCGCCATGCGGGGTGGAAAATGTTTTGTGCAGGTTGATGTGCATCACGTCAAACCCCATGTCGGCCGGGCGCACGGCGCCCATCACGGCGTTGAGGTTCGCCCCGTCGTAATAGAGCAGGCCGCCCGCCTCGTGCACAATCTTTGCGACCTCGGCGATGTTCTTTTCAAAGAGGCCCAGCGTCGAGGGGTTCGTGAGCATCAGCGCCGCCGTATCCGGCCCGCAGGCCGCGCGCAGCGCCATAAGGTCGATGCCGCCATCCGGCGCGGAGGCGAGCTCGCGCATTTCAAAACCCGCCATCACGGCGGAAGCGGGGTTTGTGCCGTGCGCCGCATCCGGCACGATGACGACCTTGCGTTCGGGACTCTGCCGCATTTCGTGGTAAGCCTTGATGATCATCAGGCCGATGAGCTCCCCGTGCGCGCCCGCCGCAGGCTGCAGGGTGAACTTATCAAAGCCTGTCACCGCGCAAAGCGCGCGCTCGAGTTCGGCCATCAGCCGCACGGCGCCCATCGCGCAGTCCGCATCCGCCAAAGGATGCAGGCCTGCAAAGCAGCCGGCGACTTCCTCGTTAATTTTGGGGTTGTATTTCATCGTGCAGCTGCCCAGGGGATAGAAGCCGTTGTCGACGCCGAAGTTGCGGCGCGAAAGGTTCACATAATGGCGCACGACGTCCACCTCGGCCACTTCCGGCAAAGGCAGGGCGGTTTTCTTCTTGCTGTGTTCGGG
>CAZJIS010000061.1:0-7642 GCA_964546125.1 uncultured Clostridium sp. | reverse complement strand
TTTTGAGCCCGGCGTTGACCACCGCGGCGTCCTTTTCATAATCGACCGCAAACTCGTTGAAAAAGGGCGTTTCGGGATAGCGCAGGCGGATGCCCTTGATATGGCTCATGCCCTCCGCAAGATAATGCGCCTTTTGCAGGGAATGGTTCGCGGCCTCCGCAAGTCCCTCGGGGCCCATCAGCGAAAGGTAGATAGAGGCCGTCACCGCGCAAAGAGATTGGTTCGAGCAGATGTTCGAGCTCGCCTTTTCGCGGCGGATGTGCTGCTCGCGCGCCTGCAGGGTGAGCACGAACGTGCGGTTGCCCTCCGCATCCACCGTTTCGCCTGCGATGCGGCCGGGGAGGTTGCGCATGAGCTTTTGCGTCGCCGCCATAAAGCCCAAATACGGCCCGCCAAAGGAAAGCGGCATCCCGAGGGACTGCGCCTCGCCCACGGCGATGTCCGCGCCAAGGTCCCCCGGGCGCGCGAGCACGCCAAGCGCGTGCGGGTAAACATAGCTTACAAACAGCCCCCCAAAGGCATGGGTCGCCTCCGCAAGGGCCGCAACGTTTTCAATGCAGCCAAAGAAGTTGGGCTGCGCGGCGATGAAACCCGCCGCGTCCGCGCCGAGCGCCCCGAGCGAGGCCGGGTCGGTCAGCCCGCTTTGATCGAGGGGCACTTCAACGAGTTCGGTTCCCGTGAAGCGCGCGTAGGTTTTCAAAACCGCGGCGACGTTCGGGTGAAGCCCCGCGCTGAAAAGAACCTTATTCTTGCGTTTGGCGGCGGTGAGCATGTTCATCGCTTCGGCCGCGGCGGTTGCGCCGTCGTAAACCGAGGCGTTCGCGGCGTCGAGCCCCGTCAGGCGGCAGATGAGCGTTTGAAATTCAAAGATCGCCTGCAGCATGCCCTGGCTCATTTCGGCCTGGTAGGGGGTGTAAGCGGTATAGAACTCGCTGCGCGAAGCAAGCTGCGCCACAGCCGCGGGGATGAAGTGGTTATAGGCCCCCGCGCCGCGGAATATCACAAGATCGGTGCGGTTGCCGCGCGCGAGCGCCTCAAAAAGGCGGCGCACCTCGCTCTCGCTCTTGCCGCGGGGCAGGTCGATGGGCCGCTTTTGCCGCACCTGTTCGGGGATGTCCTCATAGAGCGCATCCATCGAATCGAGGCCGAGGGTCTCGAGCATCGCGCAGCGCTCCTCGGCCGTGTTGGGAACGTAGCTTCTCATGGGGCCTTAACCCTCCGCGGCGACGAAAGCGTCGTAAGCGTCGGCGTCAAGCAGGCCCGCCTCGTCGATTTCCGAAACTTCCACCACGGCGATAAACGCGCCGTAGGGATCGGCGTTGATGCGCTCGGGTTCGCTCTCAAGCGCTTCGTTGACTTCGACCACTTTGCCGCCGACCGGCGTGTAGATCTCGCTTGCGGCCTTGACGCTCTCCACCACGGCAAACGATGCGCCGGCCGTGATCGTATCCCCCACGGCGGGAAGCTCGACGAACACGATGTCGCCCAAAGCGTTTTGCGCGTGGTCGCTGATGCCGATGCGCGCGAGGTTGCCCTCGATGAGGATCCATTCGTGGTCGCGGGAATATTTGCGGTCGTTTGGTGTCATGACTTTTTCCTCCTGATGCTATTTGTTGGTTCGGTTGTATATATAATAATGTAACGTCAGCCTCTTTTGTAGAACGGGATCTCCACGCGCGCGGCGCGCAGCTTCTTGCCGCGCACTTCCACCTCGAATGTGTCGTGGCGGGCGTGCGCCGCGTTTACAAGGGCCATCGCGTAGCTTCCCTCGAGCGTCGGCACGGGCATGCCGGAGGTCGTGCGGCCCACAAGCTCCCCCTCGCAATACACGGCGCAGCTCTCGCGCATGATGCCGCGGTCGATGAGGCGCAGGCCGATGCGAAGGCGCGCGACGGGCGCCGTAAGCGCCTCTTTGCCGATGAAGTTTTCTTTGTTGAGCTTCACCGCAAAGTCAACGCCCACTTCGAGCGGGGTGACGGTTTGGTCCATCTCGTGCCCATAGAGCGGCATGCCCGCCTCAAAGCGCAGCGTGTCGCGCGCGCCAAGGCCGCAGGGCAGCAGGCCGAAAGGCACGCCCGCCTCGCGCAGCGCCGTATGCAGCGCGGGGCCGTCTTCCGCCTTGCAGTAGAGCTCCACGCCGTCTTCGCCCGTGTAGCCCGTGCGCGAAACCATGCAGGGGATGTTGGCCACCGTGGTTTCTTTAACGAATGAAAAGTTCTTTTCGGGCAGCTCCCCCGCGCCCGCCGCCCGGAGCACATCCATAAAGCGCGGGCCCTGCAGCGCAAGCTGCGCCCACAGCGGGCTTTCGTCGATGATCTCAACGCCCGGGACCGCATGCCCGCGCAGCCACGCGAGGTCTTTTTCGGTGTTGCCCGCATTGATTACGAGAAGATAATCATCCTCGGCGTATTTGTAAACGAGCACGTCGTCCACGACGCCGCCGGTTTCATAGCACACCATCGAATAGCGGCAGCGCCCGGGGGCGAGGCTCTTGATGTCGTTGGTGAGGATGTTTTGCAGGTAGGAAAACGCGTTTTCGCCCTTCACCCGCGCCTCGCCCATGTGGGATACATCGAACAGGCCCACGCGCTCGCGCACGGCCCTGTGCTCTTCGACGATGCCCGTATACTGCACGGGCAGCGCCCAACCGCCAAAGTCCACCATGCGCCCATGGAGCGCCAGGTGCAGTTCATATAGCGGGGTCTTTTTAAGTTCTTGCATTTTGCCTCCCTTTTTGCGCTTGACCATATTGTGAAAGATTCCCTGTCCAAGGGACATTATACCGCAGGACGCCTGTTTTAGAAAGCGTAAACGCCAACATTTTGCTGCTTTGCTCACACAAACAGCGGCCGTTTTGCCCGCGCGCGCCGCATGCGCGTCGTTGAAAAAAGACGCGGGCTGTGCTATCATAAAGCCCGGAGGATGCTATGGCCCGCAACAAATACAAAATCGCAAGGCGTTCGATTTGGTTCGTGCTGCGCACGCTGCTCATCATCGCGGGCATCGTGGCGCTGTGCCTTGGCATGTTCATCGGCGGCATGCATATGAGCAACATCTACATCCTCGCGACCGAAGGGCTCGAAGCCCGTGCGGAAACCATACTCAAAAACGGGGAGCCGCTGGAGCTTTCGACCTTTTTCACCGAAGATTTCATTGCAAACGACGCGGCCCTTTACGCCGGAACCTATGCCGACTTCACCGTGGCGGGCTTTGACTACCGCGTGGAGATTCGCGAATTCTCCGTGCTGCCCTGGAATGTGCGCGCGACGATGATCGTGGACGACGAGCTTGCGGCCCTCAACGCCGCCCCTCACGAAATGGAGGGCAATGTGCCGGAGCTTCCCGAATGGACGCCCTGCCGCTACCGGGTGACGTTTGTGAAAGACGGTTCCCGTTGGTATATCGCGGCCCTGACGCTGCTTGAAGAGAACCCGGAGGTCGAAGCGAAGCCCACGCCCGATTATTCTCTGCTCACGCCCGATCCTTCGGCATTGCCCGCGCCGCTTTCCCCGACTTTATCCCCGGCAGGCGGCGGATGAGCGGCCTTCCCTGCATCGGCCTCAACGGGGCCTTTCCCGTTTTGCTTGCGCCTCTAGCCGGCATTACGGATGCCGTGTTTCGCGGCATCTGCCGCGCGATGGGGGCGGATTTTTCGTTTACGGAGATGGTTTCGGCCAAAGGCATGCACTATGGCAGCGCCAACACCGGCGCTTTGCTTGAAACCGCGCCGGAAGAAACGACCTTCGGCGTTCAGCTTTTTGGCAGCGAGCCGGATATCCTCGCCAAAGCCGCATATACTCTTTGCGTGGGTCATGCGCAGCGGCCAAGCGTCATAGATATCAACATGGGCTGCCCCGCGCACAAAATCGTGAAGAACGGCGAGGGAAGCGCCCTCATGCAAAACGAGCGCCTCGCCGCAAGCATCATCGAGGCCGTGGTCAAAGCTTCAAACGTCCCTGTGAGCGTGAAGTTCCGCAAGGGCTGGGACGATGCGCACGTCAACGCCGTGGCGTTCGCGCGCATGGCGCAGGAGGCCGGGGCGGCGTTTGTTACCGTGCATGGGCGCACGCGCGAGCAAATGTATGAGGGCCGCGCGGATTGGGAGATTATCGCCCGGGTAAAAGAGGCGCTGTCGATTCCGGTCGTCGGCAATGGCGATGTGTTCACCGGTGCGGACGCGCTCGCCCTGCGCGAAGCCACCGGGTGCGACGCCGTGATGGTCGCGCGCGGGGCGCGCGGGAACCCGTTCATTTTCGGGGAGATCAAGGCGGCCCTCGCGGGCGCGCCGTATGCGCCGCCCTCGCCGGAGGTGCGCATGGAGCTTGCGCTCGCGCACGCGATTCGGCACACCGAACGCTACGGACCCCGGGCGTTTGCCGAACTTCGCAAGCACGTCGCCTGGTACGCCGGGGGCATGCGCGGCGCGGCGGAACTGCGGCGGCGCGTGAACGCCGCGGAAAATGTTCGGGAACTCATGGAGCTTATTGAAAATTATAAGCAAAGTTTCCTTTCTTGACAAAGGGGCGGCGCTTACATATAATGACATAATACAAAAGGGGGAACGCTGCTTGTTCTTCCTATTATATTAGCATCAATCATCAAAACCGGAGGACAACATATGGCGCAGGTTCATCTGACGGCCGAGGGAGTCAAAAAATACGAGGATCGGCTTGAATATCTCAAGACCACGGCGCGGGCCGAAAACACCGAGCAAATCAAGATTGCGCGCGCGTTCGGCGATTTGAGCGAAAACGCCGAGTACGATGCCGCCAAGACCGAGCAGGCGCGCATTGAATATGAGATCGCCGAGATCGAGGCGATGCTCAAAAACGTGATCCTCATCGACGAGGACTCGATCAACACGAGCCTTGTCAACGTCGGCGCGGTGGTTAAGGTGAAGCTCCTCTCCAAGGGCGGGCGCGAGGCCACCTACCAGCTCGTGGGAAGCGCCGAGGCCGATCCCTACCACAACCGCATCTCCAACGAATCCCCGGTGGGCAGGAGCCTATTGGGCCACGCGCGCGGCGAGGTTGTCGAGGTTGCAACCCCCGGCGGCGTCAACCGCATTGAGATCCTCGAAATCGGAAAATGAGCGGGAAGGCGCTTTTGCGCCCCGCTTTTCACCCTTGTGCGGGCGGCCCAGCGGGCCGCCCTTTTTTATCCTGCAACGTTTGGGGCGCGCCGTGCGTTGTAATGTAAAATACTTGTAAATAAAACGGGCCGGTTTGCCGCGCGCGTAAATCATGTGATATGATATTGGCGTTGCTTTGGGCATTCGGCCGCAAACGGCCTTTGTTGGAGGATGATGCAAACATGAAAAAAATCATTGCGCTTGCGCTTGTGCTGGCCATGACTTTAGCCCTTGCCGCGTGCAACGGCGACGTGAACGGCCCCGACCCGATCAATATCGGCATGCAAACGCCTACCCCGCCGCCCGCCGGTTCCGAGGGGCCCCTCGCGCTCCGCCGCGAATACGCGCAGGGCATGGGCATGGTCGCCGCGGGCGCGATCCACTCGCTTGGCCTTCGCACCGATGGAACCGTGCTCAGCGCCGGGCATGACCTTTACGGCCAGCGCAAGGTCGCGCAATGGACGGACATCGTTCACATCGCCGCGGGCAAAACGTTTTCCCTCGGCGTTCGGAGAGACGGCACGCTCTCTCTCGCGGGCAAATTCGCAAACGGCCTCGACCTTGAAAAGACCGACGGGCTGCGCGTGCTCACAAACGCTTTCATGGCCGATGCGGGCGATGATTTCATCGCCGTGCTGCTCGATGACGGCACCGTGCTGGCCGCGGGCGACAACGCGGGCGGCCAGTGCGACGTTGGGGATTGGCGCGATATCGTCGCCATCGCCTGCGGCGATGCGTTCACCGTGGGGCTGAAGGAAGACGGCACCCTCGTCGCCACCCCGGGCGCGCCGGCGGAGGTTTCCTCTTGGACCAAAATCAAAAAAATCGCCGCGGGCGGCGCGTCCGCCGTGGCGGGCATCACCTTCGAGGGCAAGCTTGCGGCCACAATCGACAGCGCGGGCCTTGAAGGGTACGCCGACCTTGTGGATGTCGGCGCGGATGACTGCGGCCTCGCGTGCGTGCGCGCGGACGGCACGGTGGTCACGAAGTTCACCGCCGACATGGGCTATGACCCGGATTATGATTACGGCGAAACCGATCTTGCGAGCGTTACGGATGCGCTTTGCGTGGCGGTCGGCGAAAAGCACGTCGTCGTTATGCGGCGCGACGGCACGGCCGCCGCCTATGGTGCGAACGATGATCTCCAATGCGATGTGGGCCGCTTCAACCTGCGCCCGTATCTCGAGCAGCTGCCCGACGCTTCCTATGTTGTGCGCGGCCTGCAGCCGGGCACGACGGCGGGGGACGCGAAGGCGCTCATCGCCGCCGCCGCGGGCGCTGCGGATGTGCAGCTCGAGAAGGCCGGCGCCGCCATTGCGGATACGGATGCGATCGCCACGGGCATGCAGGTCAAATGCGACGGCGCCGTTTACGGCACGGTCGTCATCCTTGGGGATGTGGATGAAAACGGCGCGATCGACGAGGCGGATAAAGACTTCATCAGCGGCATTCTTACGCACAGCCGCAATGCGGCGGGCTATGTGCTGCGCGCCGCGCAGCTGCAAACAAGCCTTTTGGGCGTGCCCTCCTGCGAGGCGGAAAGCCTGCAGCTCATCAACGATCACCTGGCGGGAACCGCGCGCATCGGGCAGTTCGGCCGGCGCACCACCGGCATTTACGATGCGGCCATCGCCCAGGCGCGCTCGAAGAACGAGGATACGGTGGGCTGGTTGGCGATCCCCAAGACCAACATCGACTACCAGATCATGTTCGATGCGAAGACGGGCAACTGGTATTACAACGACCATACGCCCGAGCATGTCAAGACCGAGGCCGGCTCGATCTACGCCTATTATTATGGAAAACCCGCGCCCAAAAACGTCGCCTTCACGGGCCACAACGCGCGGCCTTCGGGCACGATGTTTCACCAGCTGCACCATATTCAAGAATACAACCTCGGCCAAGCGCATTGCGCGCAGAAGAAATACTGCGGCAAGGAACTCACGAACCTGCCGGATTTCAAGATTTACTCGAACCGTGTATGGACCGTGGAGCTTTTTGGCGAAGAGGCGCGCTGGGAGCTGTTTTCCATGTATGAAACCACGGGCAACGGCGATAAGGACTATAAGCTGCTGCTCGACAACATCTGGTGGCGCTGGGGCAAGGACGCGCGCTTAAAGGATACGGATGAGCTCGTGCAGGAGTGGATCAACAAGCAGCTCGACCTGAGCGAGATCACGATCGACACCGAGGTGACCGCCGCCGATCGATTCATGACGGTTTCGACCTGCAGCAACGAACACAAGGATTCCAACAACTGGGGCAGGCTCTACTTCTTTTTCAAACAGGTGGACTGAATTTAACGTGAAACAACAAACGGGGGCGTGATGCATATCATGCCCCCATATATTGTGCAAAAAAGAATAAACAAAAAAACTTCAAAAAAACATAAAATTGCGCTTGCATATTTGGAGACCTTTTGATAGAATAATCAAGCACGCTCTTGAAACGCGTGTACGCACCTTGAAAACTGTATAGTGCAAGAAAGAAGAATAGGTAAGAGACGAAGGT
>CAZJIS010000060.1:0-9554 GCA_964546125.1 uncultured Clostridium sp. | reverse complement strand
GCGATAGCCAACTTCGCTAAAGCCCCGTTTGGACGCGAAGTTTATTATACGTTATAGCTCGGAGTTTGTAAAGTCCTTTTTGGGGGCATGTTTGACGTATTGCGCGTGTTCCGCGAAATATTGGTAAAGCGTGCAGCTCATGCCGCCGTTGGAGAGCTTGCGGCGCTTGTCCGCCTGCTTGCCGTAAACCTGCTCAAAATCGCGGTTGGCGCTGACGATGGCAATTTTCCACTGCGGCAGCGCGTCAAAAACGCGGCGCATGTCGCGATAAAGCGCTTCGGCCTCGCTCTTTTTCATGAGCCTCTCGCCATAGGGCGGGTTGCATACGAGGATGCCGCCGGGCCGGTCGGCTTTAAGCGTGCTCACCGGCGCGACTTCCCAGTTGACCGTGACGCCCGCTTTCTTCGCGTGCTTCTTGCAAAGGTCGATGCTGCGCGCGTCGATGTCGCGCCCGAGGATGTCGATCGGGTCGTGCCGGATCGCATCGAGCGCGCGCTTGCGCTCCGCCGCAAAGATCGAAGGATTGAGGAATGCCCATTTCTCCGCCGCGAACGAACGGCCAAGCCCCGGGGCCATATTGCGCGCGATCATCGCGGCCTCGATGGGCATCGTGCCGCTGCCGCACATGGGGTCGATCAGGGGCATGTCCGCATAATAGCGCGCAAGCGTCACAATCGCCGCGCCGAGCGTTTCGCTTAAAGGCGCTTCCACATTATAGGTGCGGTAGCCGCGGCGCGAAAGGCCCGCCCCGCAGGGGTCGAGCGCCACGGTGACCACATCGCGCAAAATGCCGATTTCGATGATCACCTCGCGGCCCGTTTCCGGCAAAAGGGCTGTTTGGTAAGCGGCCTTAAGGTTTTCGACGATGGCTTTTTTGGCGATGCTCTGGCAGTCCGATACGGAGAAGAGCGTGCTCTTCGCGCTTTTTCCGGTCACATGGATGAACGCGTCGCGCGGCAGGTATTGCTTCCAGTCGATCGCGCGCACGCCTTCGAAGAGCGCGTCGAAGGTCTTTGCTTCAAACGAGGCCGCCTCAAAGAGCACGCGCTCGGCCGTGCGCAGCCACAGGCACGCGCGCGCCATCGCGGCAAAGTCGCCCTCGAAGCGCACGCGCGCGTCTTCGACGGCGAGCACGCTGATGTCGCTCTTGCGAAGCTCCGCGGCGACAAGCGCCTCAAGCCCCAGTTTGCAGGTTGCAATGAAAATCATAATCCGCGCTCCAATCTCGTCATGGCGTTTTTCAGGCGCAGCGCGCTCACGCCGTAGCGCGCGCAGATGTCGGTCCTGGTGACTTTTTCCCCGGTTTCGCGGCACGCAAGGTATTCCAGCGCGGCCGCCATCGCGGCGGATTGCGCCCGCGTCAGGCGCGGCAACTCGCCGTTGGCGCTGCGGATGAACTTCTCCCACAGCGCTACCGCGCTTCTTGCGATGTGCTCGGGCCGCCGCGCGTGCATGCTGGTGAGGCACAATACGAGTGCGTCGCGGTAGGGTTTGCTCACGCCGTCCGCAAGGGCGCTGCTCACCCTGCTTTGCACGAGCACGCCGCCCAAATAGGAGAGGAACGGGTCCTTGGCGTTTTGCCGCGTGAGGTAGGCGAGCGCCTCGTGCTTGAGTTCATCCGGCTGCTGGCGGCGCAGGAGGAAATCGCGCAGCATCTCCTCGCCGCGCGCGTCGCCGAATGTGGCGATCAACGCGAGCAGCGCGCGCTTGATGCCCCGGTCCGGCAGCGTGAACCCCCATTCGATGAGGCTGCGAAGCTCGCTCTCATTTTCCCAGGCTTCGGCAAGCTCTTCTTTAGGCCGGGCGACGATCTCGTTGAGGCGGTTGATGCGCGCGAGCATCTCGTCGAAGGGAACCTGATAGTTGAGCATATATTTGCGCTTCACGGAAGCGCTCGCGCCGCCCGAAGCCTGCGCCGCGCGGCAAAGGCCGCGGTAATAGCGGGCGATCAGGTCGGAAGAATCGATTTTAAGAAGCGTATCGTAGCAGGCGATAGCTTCTGCATAGCGGTCGGTTTCAAACGCGCACATCGCGAGGCGGTGCAGCGTACCCTCATCATAGGGGTATTTGCGCGCAAGCTTTTGCATCAAGGGCAGCGCCTCCCCGAAACGGCCGAGGTCTATCAGCACGAGGGACATGCGGTTGAGGTCGTCGGGGTCGTCGCTCTCGAGGCGGGTGAGCGCGTCGGCCGTGCGGTTGGCGGCGGCCTTGTCGCGCATGGCCTGGTAGCTCATGGTGAGGTTGCACAGCGCCTGCAAATTCTTCGGGTCGCGCTCGAGCACGGTTTTTGCTTCCGTTGAGGCGTGCTTATACTCGCGCCTGCAAAAATGCACGAGCGTGAGGTTGTTGCGCGCCCAGTCAAGCTCGGGGTCAAGCCGCAGCGCGTGGCGCAGCTTCTCCTCAGCCTGGTCGTAAAGCTCCTGCTCGAGGAGCTCGCGCCCCTCTTCGGCGGCATCGAACGCATCGTCCTTCTTGCTCACCGCGACGAGCGCGCCCGGGGGCCCCATGCGGTAGTATTCCGCCTCGTCGATGGCGTCGAGCATATCATAAGCGTCGTAAGTGAACGTGCCCTCGGGCTCAAGCTCGGCGTAACGCTCAAGCGCGTCTTTGGCGTGGGTGAGGTCGTTGAGGCCCATGAAGTTGCAGCCCATGCCAAAATAGCACTCGGGGTCGTGCTCGGCGCGCCGCACGAGCGCGAAGAGGATGCGGTTGGATTCGTCAAAACGCTCCATCTCCGTGAGCACTTCGGCCATCGCAAGGAGGATTTCCTCGTTTCCGGGGTCCCGCTCGCCCGCGAGGCGGTAGTTGCACAACGCATCCGCAAGCTTGTTTTGATCGAGCCGGTCGAGGCCGCGCCGGTAGAAAAACTCGCCTTTCTGCTCGAAAGAGAGCACCTTCCCGGGGCGCGTGTGTTTATGTAAAGCAAGCTTATCTGCCATTTTTATCCCTTACGGCCTCATCGAGCAAGCGCGTGAGGTCGCTTTCGTCATAATTGTAAACGGTGTTGCAAAAATGGCAGGTCAGCTCGGCGCCATGCTCTTTTTCGAGCATATCCGCAAGCTCCTCCTCGCCAAGGGTCAGCAGCACGCGTTCGAGCCGCTCCCGGCTGCAATCGCAGCGGAAAACGGGGGAATAGCCCTGGAGGATCTCCATATCGCAATCCGCAAACAGCGATGCGAGCGCCTCTTCGAGGGTTTCGCCGCCCTCGAGGCGGCGGGAGAGGGCCGAAATTGCCTCCTCCTTGGCGGTGAGCAGGTCGAGCGCCTCCTCCGAGCAGCCGGGCATCGCCTGAATGAGAAGGCCGCCCGCCGAGAGTACGCGCCCCGTTTCGATATCCACGCGCACCCCAAGATACACGAGCGAGGGCTGCTGCTCGCTCACCGTGAAGTAATGGGCGAAATCCTCCGCGATCTCGCCGGAAACGATGGGCGAGCGCCCGACGTAAGGCTCCTTCATCGAAAGGTCGCGCACGACCGTCAGTTCCCCGAACCAGCCGACCGCGAGCGCCACGTCGAGCTTGCCGTCCGGCGCGGGGGGCAGCTCGAGTTTCGGGTCCTCGATGTAACCCTTGACGCGGCCCGTCCTATCCGCCGTACACACGATGTTGCCGGCCATGCCGCCGCCTTTGAGGATGGTCGTCACGCGCTCGGCCGGGTTTTTAAGCGCTGTCCCCATCATCGATGTCATCATCAGCGCGCGGCCGAGCGCCGCCGTGCACACGCGCGATGCGCCGTGGAGCACGCGCGCGGTTTCGGTAAGGTCCCGCCCGGAAATGGCGGTGAAACGGGCCTGCCGCTCAAGCAGCACGCCGCGCAGCATTTTATCGTTGGTTTGCATCGTTTCGTTGGTGTTGTCCATCACTATCCTCTTTCCGGAGCGGTGGCCGCGAATTGCAGCCGTTCGCTCTCTTCCCCGGGCGCGTCGAATGTGAACGCCTCGTAGGCCCGTATATCGCAAAAGCCCGCGCGCGCAAGCGCGTTGGTCAATTCCCGTTCGGAGTGGGCGCGCTGGATGTGCTCCTCGGCGAAGCGCTCGTAGCGCCCGTCCCGCATCCTCTCGAAGAAGACAACCTCCATGCGAATGCATCTGGATGCTTCATCATATTCATTCTTCCAAATATATGAAGCCCCGTCTTCCTCCTCGGCGAAGGTATTGTTCGCGAGGATGCGCTCGAGCTTATGCCGGCTCGATACGTCAAAAAGCAGCCGGCCGCCCGGCTTCAGGTTCGCGCGCGCCGCCCGGAAAAACGCGTCGAGCGATTCGCGCGAGGTCAAATAATTCACCCCGTCGCATGCTGAAACGATGGCGTCCGCCGGACGGTGGAGCGCGAGCGATTCCATGCGCTGCCGCACGAAGGGGATCGAGAGCCGCGCAAGCCTCGCGTTCTCGGCGGCCACGGCAAGCATTTCTTCCGAAGCGTCGAGGCCCACGAGGGCATGTCCGGCCCGCGCGAGCGGAATGGTCAGCGCGCCCGTGCCGCAGGCGGCGTCCGCGATTGCAAGGCGGCCCGCGGGCAGCAGCGCGAGCACATACTCTGCCCAAGCGCCGCGGTCCACGGAACCCATCAGCCTATCATACAACGCGGCAAACCTGCCATACAAGCGCATATGCCCCCCATTCTTGAATAAGGTGTAAACAATTGTACAACAAAGCCCCGGCGCTTTCAAGGGCGCTTGAAGAGGGGGGGCGCACCGTGATAAAATCAGATGGTTTCGAATAATAACGGCGCGAATAGGCGCGAAAGCGTGATGATCATGAAGAAAGAAGCAAAAAGCGGCAAAAAGAAGCTGCACCCGGCGGCTAAGATCGCCCTGTCTTTGCTTGCCGTGGTGCTCGCGCTGGGGTTCGCGCTCGCGATCCTCGGCACGAGCTTGCTCAACCGCATCAACCGCACCGACCCGGGCGACGCGCTTTTGCCCGGGGAGTCCGATTTGCCCGAAATAACGGACGAAGCGCCCGACATGACGCCTACGCCCACAAAAAGTCCCGCGCCGGAACCGACGGCGGGCGCATCCCCCGAGCCGAGCGTTTCACCGCTGCCGGTGAGCGAATTTTATGAGCAGACCGTTTTGAGCGCCGCGCAGCTTGAAAAGTTCCTTGCGGATAACCAAAACGCCCAATATACGAATGTGCTTTTAATCGGCGCGGACAGGCGCGCGGTCAAGGGCGCTTATAACTCCGACACGATGATGATCGCCACCATCGACAAGGTCCACAGCCGGCTGAAACTCACCTCGCTTATGCGCGACATGCTCGTGGAAATCCCCGGCTACGGTTACGGCAAGCTCAACTCGGCGGCGGCGCGCGGCGGCGTGCAGCTTCTTTTTGACACGATCGAACTCAACTTCCATATCAAGCTCGATAAATATGTTTTAGTGGACCTTGCCACTTTCGTTCAGGTGATCGACGCGATGGGCGGCGTCACCGTCAAGATGACGGCCGCGGAGATCAGCTCCGCCAACGACAACATCGCGGGCCTCAACAAGCAATTGGGCGTCGCGTATCTGTGGGATGGCTTCATTTTCGCGGAGGCCGGCCCCGTGCTGCTCACGGGCAAGCAGGCGCTCGGGTATATCCGCATCCGCCACCTCGACAGCGAGTTCGTGCGCGTCAACCGGCAGTATACGCTGCTGCAAACGGTGTTCGCGCAATTCATGCAAAAGAGCGCGACGAAGCAATACAGCTTGCTCTATAACATTCTGCCTTTGGTGGAAACCAACCTTAAAAACGCGGAGATCGTCGACATTGCCATGGCGGCCCTTTCTATGAAGGCGCGCGGCATTCTCTTCTACCGCCTGCCGGTCGAGGGGCTTTTCCAAAACGGCAAGTGGGAAAAGCATTTCGTGTTCTTCTGCGACTTGCCCGCGATGAGCCTCAAGCTCAACGAGTTCATCTTCGACTCCGAAGCAAAGCCTAAACCCGTGGAGCTTATGACGCCCAACCCCTCCATGCCCGCGCGCACGCCGGGCTTGGGCACGCCCGAGCCGACGGAGGGCGGCGGCATCATCGGCGGCGCAAGCCCCTCGCCGGAGCCGACTTGGGATGTTACGCCGGAGATCACGCCCGAGCCCTCGCCCTCGCCCACGGCCGAGGGGCCGGGCATTCTCACCCCATAGCAAACCCGGGCGGGCGCACATATATTGAAGTGTGCGCCCGTTTATATACAGCCGAGCACCGCCCGAGCGCGCCGCGGCACGGCGGAGACGCGCCGTGCGTCAAGGGCGCAGGACGTGCGCGCGCCGCCGCCGCGGCCGGCCGCGGCGGCGCGGGGCGGTGCGATCCATCCTTTGGATCGATCGGCCGGCACAATTTTTCTTTTGCGCCATAATGTTTCTTTACTGTGGCCAAAAACGTGGTATACTATTGCTGAAATAGGTATTATTCTTTCATTCATGCAGCACTTTTAAAGAGGGAGTTTTTGGCATGGGTGAAATTTTTTTGGTCACAGGCGCCGCGGGGCATTTGGGCGGCGTGCTCGTTAAAAAGCTCGTCGAGCGGGGCGCGCGCGTGCGCGCGCTGGTGCTGCCGGGCGAGAAGCATGTACCCGCAGGCTGCGAAAGCGTGCATTACGCCAACATCTGCGATGAGGAGAGCCTTGCGCCGTTCTTCGATATCCCCGCGGGGGAGGAGGCCGTCGTCATCCACGCGGCGGGCCTTGTTTCGATCGCCTCGCGCATCCCGCCGCTGCTCAAGCTCGTGAACGTCACCGGCACGCGCAACATCGTTTCCCTTTGCGAAAAGCACGCGGTCAAAAAGCTCGTATACATCAGCTCCGTCCACGCCATTCCCGAAAAGCCGGTGGGCTATGCCATCGAGGAGACCGATCTTTTTGAAGCTTCGCTCGTCAAGGGTGCCTACGCAAAAACGAAGGCGGAAGCCACGCGCCTCGTGCTCGAGGCCGCCAAACGCGGACTCGACGCGAGCATCGTGCACCCCTCGGGCATCTGCGGCCCCTACGACAACGGGCGGGGCCATTTAACCACGCTCGTCATCGATTATTGCCGCCGCCGTTTGACCAGCGGCCTCAAGGGCGGCTATGATTTTGTCGATGTGCGCGACGTCGCCGAAGGCGTGCTCTCCTGCTGCGAGAAAGGCGCGCGCGGCGAGTGCTATATCCTCTCCAACCGCTACACGAGCGTGCCGGAGCTGCTCGAAATTTTGCACGAAACCACGGGGATAAAGCGCGTGACGAACTTTTTGCCGCTGTGGTTCATCAATGCGGTCGCGCCGCTTGCGGAAGTTTATTACCGCATTTTGCGCCAGCCGCCGCTATTCACGAAATATTCGATTTACACGCTCAACTCAAACGCCAACTTCTCGCGCGAAAAAGCAAAGCGCGAGCTCGGTTATGAGCCGCGCTTTACGATGCGCGAAACGATTGCCGACACCGTCGCGTGGCTGCGCGAACAGGGCAGGCTCGGCCGCGAGGGGGATGCTATTTGCCAAGGCCCGTGAGCCTTGCGTAGTGAAAAAGATATTGCTGAACGATACCGCTCTCGCTCCCGAGGGCGCGTATCGTTTTTTCGAGTTCGGCGCGGCGTGGGGAACTCCCCTCGAAGAAAAGCGCCTTCATCGCGCGCTCGATCCATACATCGACCGGGAAGGCGTCCGCATGGCCGAGGGAGAAGAGCAAAATGCAGTCGGCCACCTTTGGCCCCACGCCGGGAAAGGCGCGAAGCTCCCGGCGCGCCTCGTCGAGCGGCACATTTCGGAGCGCGGCGAGGTCATAGCCCGCGGCGACGCGCGCGGCGCTCCCGCGCACATACGGCGCGCGGTAACCCGCGCCGATGGCCTTGAGCTCCTCGATAGAAAGCGCGGCGATGGCGGCGGGGGTGGGGAAGAGCGCATATTCGCGCGAACGAAACGCCGTTTTCTCGCCCGCCTTTTCGCACAGCCTTTCCACGATGCCCGCGATGCGGGGGATGTTGTTGTTCGCCGAGAGGATGAACGTGATCAGCGTTTCAAACGGCTCCTGCTGAAAAATGCGTATGCCCGAGGCGCACTCTATGCAGCCGGGCAGGCTTAGCTCGGCAACGAGCCGCGTTTCGATGGCGGCATAATCCCGCTCCAAATCGAAATAACGGATCCACAGCGGCGCGTCCGCCTCCGCGCAGGGGGAGAGCATGAGCGCGCCGTCGCTTTGTTCGGCATAGACCATGCGCCCCAAAGCGGGCGCGGCAAAACCCACGCCGTCCCTTTGCCAGCGAAAGCTCTGCCCGCACGCGCAGGAGCGCGCAAGATCGAGCCGCTCGATGCCGCGGATGGTCAAAACACCGTTTTCTACTTCATAGCTTGTATACATAGCGCTATTATACCATTAGGAAACAAAGCTTTTTCACAAACAAACGCCGCCCCCGGGGGAGCGGCGTCAGCTTGCAACGGAATTTTCTCAGTTCGCGGCGGACTGATCTTGCTCGTAGACGCTGATCTGCCTCTTGCCAAGATGTTTGGTTTCGAAGCGGACCACGCCGTCCGTCAGCGCGAAAAGCGTGTCGTCCTTCCCGCGGCCCACGTTCGTGCCGGGATGGAAATGCGTACCGCGCTGGCGCACGAGGATGTTGCCGGCGAGCACAAACTGGCCGTCCGCGCGCTTGGGCCCAAGGCGCTTGGCCTTGCTGTCGCGCCCGTTGCGGGAACTGCCGACGCCCTTCTTGTGCGCGAAGAGCTGCAGATTGATCATCATCGTGTTACACCTCTCTTTCGATTAACTTGATGAATGTCGCATAGGTTTCAGCGAGGGACCGAAGTCCCAGCGCCATCGTTTCGAGTATGATTTCCGCTTCGCGCCATGCGGGGCCCTCCACGCTGCCCGAGAGCATGCAGTAGAGGTATCCTTCCTCCATTTCCCACGCGCACGGGATGTTGAGATACTCGCGTATCCCCATGAGCGCGGTTTGCGTGAGGGCGCTGATCCCGGCGCAAACGATGTCTTCACCGGCCTTGGCGTAGTCCGAATGACCCTTCGCCTCGAAGCCGGAAAGCCGCCCGCCGGAGCGGAAAAGAGTGACCTGTGTCATATGGATCCCTTAGCCGATCGCGTTGATCTTGACCTTGGTATACGGCTGACGATGACCCTGCTTCTTGCGGGAATTTTTCTTGGGCTTATACTTAAAAACGATAAGCTTCTTGCCCTTGGTCTGCTCAACGACTTCGCCCTTGGCGGCGACGCCCTCAACGACGGGTTTCCCCACCGTGACGTTTTCGCCATCGCAGAGCATCAGCACTTCAAAGGAGACTTCGCTGCCGTCTTCAAGCTCGAGCTTTTCGACGAGGATCTCGTCGCCCGCTTCGACCTTGTACTGCTTGCCTCCCGTACGAATGATCGCGTACACGCATTTTACCTCCTGATCACAGTCTCGCCCGCAAACGGCGGCGGCTTTCGCCGCACTTAAAAAGCCGGCGCGGAGCGGCTCACTCGAGCATTCTATCACAGGCACAATGGGGTGTCAACAAAAGTTTAGCCCCAAACAGGCCGATTTTCGAGCAGCCGCGCGCCTTTTGTGAACAGCTCTTCGAGGTAGCCGTAGCTCTCCGGGCCGATGAATTCGCCGCGC
>CAZJIS010000059.1:0-9602 GCA_964546125.1 uncultured Clostridium sp. | reverse complement strand
TTTTTACGGAAAGATTTTAATGCGGAGGGCTTCGCCCCCGCGCCCCTACCAATTAGCATCGATTAGGCGGTCCCCGCAAAACGGGTTCTTAGGGCCTATGGCCCTAAGCGGGTGTTTGAGGGCGGCGCCCTCAACGTTCCCTCGCTTCTTCGCATTTGATGAAGGGGCCGATATTGAATCGGCCCCCGCAAAACGGGTTCTTAGGGCCTGTGGCCCTAAGCGGGTGTTTGAGGGCGGCGCCCTCAACGTTTCCCCCGCTTCTTCGTTCTCTTAATCCGCCTTATTTTTCGGCTTGGCGAACGCGCTGCCGATGAGCAGAACAACGACGAACACGATCAGGTAATAGAAAATGGGCATTTCAAACAGGTTGCGGCTGACGTTGATGCCGTGCGCCCACACCGCGGCGACCACCATGAAAACGGAGCCCGCGAGGGCGAAGGCGGGGATGACGAAGCGCCGCAGCGGCGGCATTTCTTTTTCCTTAATCATGAAGAGGATGAACATGGGGATGTACGCGCCGTAGAGCGTGACGATGGGCAGCTCGCTCGAGTCGAACGAGAAGCGGCCAAACCATTGCGCGGGGGCGGCGGCGTCGGAGGTGGGGATGGTGATGACGATCGCGCCGTAGAAATACAGCAGCCAGAACGCGGCCAGCAACAGGCCGACAATCGAGGCGTTCGCGGGCATGTTGGTTTCTTTGTCGACCTGGCGCAGCATTTTGGGGCAGGGGCCGAGCCCGCGCACGGCAAGCGCATAGAAGCCGCGCGTGCAGCCCATCATCAGGCCGTTGAGCGTGCCAAGGCACGAGATGATGATGAACACGAACAGCACCGTGCCGCCGATGTTGGAGAAGATCGTCGAGAACGCGGTCTTTGCGCCGTTCTGCCCGCTTTCCATCATGACGTTCTTGTCGACCGCGCCCGCGATGCCGATGTAATAGCACACGTAGATCACCATGATGATGCCCGCGCCGATGAGAAGCGCCTTGGGGAGGTTTTTCTTCGCATCCCGGAGCTCGGCGTTGATCGAGGTTGCGATAATCCAGCCTTCGTAAGCAAACGCCGTCGCGACAATCGCGCCGAAGAGCGGACTTCCCGACACGGCCGTGGAGGCCGCGGAGGTGAAGTTTTCAACCGTCAGGCCGTTGACAAGGCCGAAGATCGTGCCAAAGACCGCCATGAGCACGAGCGGCACGAGTTTGATGACCGTGGACGCGATCTGGAATTTGCCCGCAAGCTTTGGCGAAAGCGCGTTGAGCGCATAGTTTGCAACGAGGAAGAACGAGGCGACCATAAGGCATTGCGCGCCCGATATGCTCCAGTTGAGCAGCACGCACAGGTAGCGCGCCGAAACCCACGCCAGCACGCCCGTAAGCGCGGGCGTATAGGTCGACGCCATGAACCAGCCGATATAATAGCCGTATTTCTTGCCGACGGTCACGTCGGCATAGTCGACGATGCCGTTGACATATTCATACTTGGTCGCCATCACCGCGAACGCCAGCGAACAGGCGATCATGATAAGGCCGCCGATGATCCAGGCGATGACGCCCATGCCCATGTCGCCGCCCGTGAGGTTGAGGATCGACTCGGCTTTGAAGAACACGCCGGAGCCGACGACGATGCCCACCACCATCGCTACGGCGGTCGCAAGGCCGTATTTCTTTTTTAACTCGCTGCCCATAACTGTGATACCCTCCCGCAAATACGATCGATGCCCCGCCGGCGATGCCGGCACGGGCTCAAAAAAATAATGTATATATAATATATGATTCGGCCCGGGCTGTCAACGCCGTGCGCGCCCGTTTTGCAAAAAGTAAAAAAAGGACTGTGCGGGGAGGGCGCGAAGCCTTGTGCAGCAAGGGTTTCCCTTTAGAAAGCGCCGGCCGCGAGGCAGGCGCGGGCACTTTTTGGCAGATAGAACCCGGCTGTGCCGGTTGCGCGCGGCGGCGCGATGTGCTTAAATAAATGCGGATGGAAAAATCCGCGGGAGCGGCCCGAAGAGTAACCGTTGGGAGGAAAGCGGATGTTTGAACATGTGCTGCACGATTCGCACCGGCTCGCCTGCCGCAGCCCCTTTGGCGCGCTGCGTGCGGGGCAAAAGGCGACGCTTTGCCTCGAGCTTCCCGAAGGGGAGGCGACGCTCCGGCTCTGGGAGCGCGGGGCGGAACGCCTCGTTCCCGGCAGGCGGGAGGGGGAACGCTTCGTTTTTGCGTTCACACCCGAGGAAACGGGGCTTGTTTGGTATTACTTTATCCTCACATTGGGGGATGTCACCAAATGGTACGGCGTGAAAAGCCCGGGCCTTGGCGGCGCGGGCGCGGTTTATGATTATCCGCCGCCCTCGTGGCAGATCAGCGTTTACGATCCCGCGTTTGAAACGCCCGCGCGGTTTCGGGGCGCGCTCGTCTACCAGGTTTTTCCGGACCGCTTTGCGCGCTCGGCGCGGGATGATGTTTCCCGTTACGGCTACCACCTTTCGATGGGGCGGCCGCTTTACCGGCATGAGAGCTTTGAGGAGCCGGTGATCTATCAGGCGCTCGCCGGCGGCGCGGATTATGACCCCTGCGATTATTACGGGGGCGATCTTGCGGGCATCGAGGAAAAACTGCCGCATCTTAAGGAACTCGGCGTTTCATGCATTTACCTCAACCCCATTTTCGAGGCGGCCTCGAACCATCGCTACAACACGGCCGATTATCTGCGCGTGGACCCGATGCTTGGCGGGGAGGCGGCGCTTGTTTCGCTTGTTAAAGCCGCCAAGGGCATGGGCATTGAGCTGATGCTCGACGGCGTTTTTTCCCACACGGGGGACGACAGCGTCTATTTCGACCGCCGCGGCGTCTATCGGGGCGATGGAGCCTGCCGCACGCGCAACTCGCCCTATTTCAATTGGTACCATTTCGATGCGTGGCCCGAGAGCTATCGCTCGTGGTGGGGTTTCCGCTCGCTGCCCGAGGTGAACGAGGATGATTTTTCCTACCGCGCGTTCATCGGCGAGGTGATCGATCATTATGCAAAGCTTGGCATCACCTCCTGGCGGCTCGATGTGGCCGACGAACTGCCCGATGGGTTCATCGCCTATCTTCGCGCGCGCATCAAGCAGAACGATACCGAAGGCACGCTCTTGGGCGAAGTGTGGGAGGATGCCTCCAACAAGCAGAGCATGGGCGCGCGCCGCGCTTATGTCGATGGGCGGGAGCTTGATGGCGCGATGAACTATCCCCTGCGCGCGGCGCTCATCGACTTTTTACTTTTGCGCACCGATGCAAAGGGCCTCGCCCTTCGCCTTCATTCGCTGCGCGAAAACTACCCCGCGCCTTTTTACGAGGCGTGCTTGAATTTACTCGGCAGCCACGACACGGTGCGCATCCTTACCGCCCTTTCGGGCGCGCCCAACCGCGATGCGCTCACCCGCGAGGAGCAGGCGCATTGGTCCCCCCGGCCGGACGCTTTGGCGCGCGGCCGCGCGCGGCTGATTCTTGCGCTGATCGTGCAGATGGCCCACCCCGGCGCGCCCTGCATTTATTATGGCGATGAGGCGGGCGCCATGGGCATGGCGGATCCTTTCAACCGCGCGCCTTATCCATGGGGGAGGGAGGATGCGCACATCCTCTCGCGCACGAAGCTTTTGACCATGGCCCGGCGCGACTGCGCGGCTTTGCGCAGCGGACTTTGCGGCTTTGCAGCGCTCGATGAGAACGTGTTCGCCATTTTGAGAAGCGATGAGGCGAGCGGCTCCTCCGCGCTCGCTATTGTCAACAGGGGCGAGAAAGCAAAGCATGTTGCGCTTTGCGCTTCGGATTTTAGCTTGGGGCCGGATGCGGGGAAGCTTTTTATCGGCAAAACCCTGCGCGACGTGCTCACAGGCGCGCAGTGTGAGGCCGACGGCGGGACTGTGCGCCTTGTGCTGCCGCCGCTTGCGGGCACGCTGTTGGTGCATTGTTGAACCCGCGCGCGGGATATGCTATAATCAGCGCACAAACCCATGCAAACCAACAAAGGAGAAGTCAAACCATGGTAAATAAAAGCATGACCATCGCGCAGGTTCTCAACACCGATGTGAACCTTGCGGATATTCTCATGGCAAGCGGCATGCACTGCCTCGGCTGCGTTATGGCCAGCGGAGAGAGCATCGAGCAGGCCTGCGCCGTGCACGGCATCGATCCGGATGAGCTCATCGCCCGGCTCAACGACTACCTCGCCCACAAAGCATAAAGGTGAGCGCGAGAAAAATCGCCCGAAGCGCCCTCATCGGGGCGCTTTATGCGTTGCTTACGCTCGTGAGCATCCCGCTTGGCGCGGGGGTGCAGCTTCGCTTTTCCGAGGCGCTTGCGGTGCTGCCCTATTTTTGCGCCGAGGCCGTGCCGGGCCTTTTCGCGGGCTGCCTCGCGGCAAACCTTTTAACGGGCAGCATCCCGCTCGACGTGGTGTTTGGCAGTTTGGCGACGCTGCTTTCAGCCTACCTCACCTATGCGATGAAAAAGCATGGCTGGAACAAATGGCTTGCGCCGCTGCCGGCGGTCGCCGTCAACGCGGTCGTGGTGGGGCTGCTGCTTTTTTATGCTTATCAGGTGGGCATGCCGCTTTGGATGTGCATGGGCGGCGTGTTCGTAGGGCAGGCAATCTCCTGCTACGGCATCGGCATGCCGCTTTTGTATGCGCTCGAGAAGTTTGGCGCCGAGTTATTCGAATAGGGCGATGCGGGCAAAGGGCGAAACGCGCACGCGCGCCGTGCCCACAATGCGCTTCGCGCAAAGAAGAAGCGCCGCCGGGTCGCTCATATCCGCCAACGCCCGCGCGTCCGGCAAAATGAAATAATACCCCTCGGGTATGGTCAGCCCTTCCATCGCAGGGCAATTATCCGAAGCGTAGGCGCGCTCGTCGAGCAGCACGCCGTCGATGTAAACACAGCCTTCAAACACCGTCACCGTTTCCCCCGGGAGGGCGATCGCGCGGCCGATTTGGATCGGGCCGCCTTTTTGTTGTTGAAAGGCTAAAATATCCCCGCGGCGCGGGGCGCGCAGATGGTGCGCGAGCTTCCCGAAAAGGATGATGTCATATTCTTCAATCGTGGGGGCCATGCCCGCGTCCGCCGATTGGATGGCCGTGAAAAGCCCCGTGAACACGAACGCCACCGCGAGCGCCGCCGCAAACAGCGCCCACAGCCAGCCGTAGGCGCGCAGGCGGCGGTATTCCTTCGCATTCTGCCGCGTGCGGGGCGTCAGTTCCATGTTAAATGGCCCGCCTTTGCGCAAAGGGCCAGATGACCGCGCGGCATTTGCCCACAATGCGGTAATAGGGGATGCACCCGACCGAGGCGGCGCGGCTGTCCTTTGAGTCGTCCCGGTTATCACCCATGACGAACACGTTCTTCTCGGGCACGGTCAGGGGGTCCATGTCGCCCCAGATCGTGCCTTCCCAATAGGCGGATTCGTCGATCTTCTTGCCGTTGATGTAAACATATCCGTTCGTGATGGCGATCGTGTCGCCTGCCACCGCGATCACGCGCTTGACGCAGGAAACCGTATACCCCGGGTAAAAGCAGGTGATGATCTCGCCGCGCGCGGGCGCGTTGACCCAATAGCTCATTTTTTCAACGAACATGTATTCGTTGTTTTGCAGCGTTTCATACATGGAAAGGCCGTCCACGCGCACGGGTTCAAATAAGAAAAGGCGCACCGCAAGGGCGGCGATTACCACCGCCGCGAGGTAGAGGTAAAACTGCCGGTCCGCGTCGCGCTTGTAGGCGGGATCCTTCTCATGGAGGGACTCCGCGGCGCTGATGAGCCGTTTACGTTGCTTTTTGCTAAGCTTGCTGCGCATCGTTCACGGGTTCCTTTCGGGTGAAGTGCCGGCCCCGGGGCCGAGGTTCTTTTTCGCGCGCTTGAGAAAATCGAGCCGGTCGAGCATCACGATGCGCCCGCAGCCCGTGCAGCGCAGCTTGACGTCCGCGCCCGTGCGCGTGAGGACCCATTCGTTCGCGCCGCAGGCGTGCGGTTTTTTCATCACGATGCGGTCTCCGAGTTCAAACGATTCGATCATGCGCGCTCCTCCCCCGCCATGGCCGGGCGCAAAGACGGCTGCGCGACGCCCTCTTTGGCAAAGCGGGCGGCGCAGCGCGCGAGAAGCTCCCTTTGCACGCCCCAATGTTCGAGCGGGGCGACGAGCATCGTGACACGCAGCGTCAGCGCGCCGTTCTCGGCGCGGATAACGCCCGCGATCTCGGGCTTGGCCTTGGCTTTCGGGCCAAGCTCTTCAAAATAGGCTTCGGCCTCTTCGAGCATCAGCGATAGCGCGCGCTCGGTATCTTCGCCAAAACACACGGGAAGATCGACGACGGCGCGCGCGTCGGTGCGCGAATGGTTGGTAAGCGCGGTGATGCTGCCGTTTGGCACGACCGTGATCTCGCCGGTGTAGCTTTTGAGCGTGGTCGTGCGCAAAGCGATCGCCTGCACCGTGCCGGTTACGCCCGCGGCGGTGATGAGATCGCCCACGGCGAACTGGTCTTCAAAAAGCATGAAAAGGCCCGATACCACATCTTTAATAAAGCTTTGCGCGCCGATGCCCACCGCGATGCCGCCGATGCCTGCGGCCGTGAGCAGCGAGCTCATCGAGGCGGTGAGGCCCAACTGACCGAGGATGACCGCCGCGGCGATGAAATACACAACATATTTTGAAATGCTGATCGCAAGCGTCGCCGCCGTATCAAAGCGCTTGGCGCGCTCTCCCTCCGCGGGCCGCGCGGCCTTAAGCGTGCGCCGCACGACAAGGCGGATCGTCCGTACGAGCATAAACGCGACGAGGAGCGTGAGCGCAATGTCGATCAGCGCAGGCAAAAACCCGAGGCCTTTGGCCTCGAGCAGCGTGTCGATCGAATGGATGAAAGAAAGCGTTGCCATATTAAACTTTATTATACCACGGCAAAAGCGCCCGCTCAACCGCCCGGGCCGGGAAGTTTAGCGGGATCTTCGTCCGCCTCGCCGCCGCCTTCGTCGATGCCCTCCAGCCCGCCGAGGATGCCGCCGCCGCCGATTGTGCCAAGCTCGCCGCCGATGAGGCTCCCCTCGCTCAAAAACGCAGGCGGCGTGCGCGGGATGCCCGCCGCGGCGTAGGCGGCCTCGAGCTGCTCGTTGAGCTCAAAGGTATAAAGCTCGAGGTAAGGCCCGCATTCGCGGCGGATGGCCGTCGCAAGCTGGCCGCGCAGTTTCGAAAGGGCGTTGCGCATGGCGGAGCCGATCATGCCCTTATAAGTATCCGCAAAGGTCTTTGCTTCATTGTAGACGAGCGCCGCGTTGTAGAGCTTCACGGCGACGGCCGCACGGTTTTCTTCCGCAAAGGCGAGTATGGCCGCGCCGTCAATCTGCGGGTCGAGCGGGACTGTCGCGCCGAACACTTTCGTGATGAGGGAGGTGAGCTTCGCTTCGTCGATAAGCCAGCAGTCGCGCTCGTAAACGCGCCCATAGGCGCCCGCTACCATGTGGCGCGTGAGCTGGCCGCTTCCCATGCGAAGGGCAATCAGCGAGAGAGAGCAGATCTGCTCGAACGAAAGGTCGGTGACGATCGCCTCCTGCACGCTTTTATAGATCTTGGGCAGGTTCGCAATCTGCCCCGTGGATTTAAGCTGGTTGAAAAGGGCCATGAGCATGCGCTGCTGGCGGTCCGCCCGGGCGACGTCGGAGCTGCCCTTCCGCTGGCGGCAATAGTCGAGCACAGCCTGCCCGTCGAGGTGCTGCAGGCCGGGGCTAAGCATGCGGCCGTTCATGGTCACTTCGATATCCACATCGTAGTCGATGCCGCCCATCGCGTCGACAATCAGCTTCACGGCGCTCATGTCAAAAGAAACATAGTAGTTGACGGGGATGCCGCCGAACAGGGCGCTCACGGTGTTCATCGCGCTCGCGTAGCCGCCTTTTTTAAGGCCGCCGCCGAGCGAAAACGCCGCGTTTACCTTGTTGAACGGATCGAGCGGATCGATTAGCGCGCCATCCTTGCCATAGAGCTTTACGTAGCTGTCGCGCGGGATGGAGATCATGCTCACCTCGAGCGATTTGAAGTTGACCGACACCAAAATCATCGTGTCCGTGCGGAACGAACCGGAAGCTTCGCGTTCCGCGCTGCGGTCGACGCCGAGCACGAGGATGTTCACGCGGCCTTTCATGAACGCGGCGTCCGACATATCCGCAAGCACGCTTTCGGGCATCGGCGTTTCCGTCGGCACGGGGGTCGGCGGGGCGGGCTGCTCATTGGGAGAAACGCCGGGCGCGGGGCTTTGGGGCGTTTCGGGCATCTGAGGCGCGGACGGCGAGGGCGGCGCGGGCGTATTATCGGGGAAAACGTTTGCCGGGTCGTTCACATGCAAATAAAACGCGTAGATCCCCGCCGCTGTGGCAAAGATCAGCGCGCAAAGCACGATGATTGCGATTTTGAAACCCTTTTTCATATAGAAAATTATAGCGCGTTCTCGCCCGGGCTTCTACCGCGCGGACGGGAAAAACCATGAACAAAGCATGAATTAAAAGGGACGAAAAAAAGCGTTCCGCGCCAAACGGCGCGCGCGGTTATTGCGCGAGCGCCTCTTCCTGCTCGAAAAGGCCCGCGGCGGGGTTGGGCTGAAAGCTGCGCAGCCACGCGAGCATGACCTGCGTGCGGCGGTAGAGATCGAGCGCGTTCTCGCGCTTGACAAAGCGGTTCATGATGTTTTTATAGGAGAACGGATAGTCGCTCATGTAATAGAACATCGCGTCAATGAGGAAATCCTCGCATGTTTCGCGCTGCTGTTCCACTTCCTTGCGGGAACCGAGGCAGGGGAAATCGGGGTTGGCGAGCAGCTTTGAAAAAAGGAAATTGACGTTGTGGGTCTTGGGCGCTTCGCTGTTGTGGTAGAACACATACATGCCCTTGAGCTGGCGCTCCACCGCCTGCTGGCAAAGGTAGGCCACATACACCCAGCGCCCGGACTTTGCGAGCGCCTCCACGGTTTCCATATCATAATCCGAAAGCATGAGCCAATAACGGTATTTATCGAGCTTTTTCATGGTCGTCCTCCCTGTGCGTTGTGAACACTCATGGGCGCGCGGCGCAAGGGCAATTCCACGCCGTGGCGCGCGATCTCCTCAATGATGCCGCAGGGGCTGTCGAGCTCCGCGAGGCTGAACGCCTGCACCTGCATGTCGATCTCCGGCGTCGCGCAAATGTGCGCGAGGCTTCGGTACTCTTCAAGCAGCAGCGATCCGTTGGCCTCGCTGAAAAACACCGCGAGGTCCACGTCGCTCCCCTCGGTTTGCGTGCCCTTGGCGTAGGAGCCGTAGAGCACGAGTTTTTCAACGCCCGCAAGCGCCGCGATCTTTGGCAAAAGCGGCCCGATCAAGCGCAGCAGGCGGGGGTCAAGGTTCTCCCAATCACGCCGCATGGTTGCGGTTTGCTGCGTCCATGGCGCATCCCCTCCCGGGCGCGCCGCGCGCGGCCCGTTTTTGTAAATCAAAAACAGCCGGTTGTGCACCAGCTGCCAATACGCCAACCCAGCCTGCAATCAGGCTGAATCAAACCCCGGCAACTGGCTGCCATAGGCTTGCGCCCTTAGGCCCTTTAGCTTTGCGTCAC
>CAZJIS010000058.1:0-9784 GCA_964546125.1 uncultured Clostridium sp. | reverse complement strand
ATGCTCAACATCACCAAAGATTTTCCGGGCATCCGCGCCAACGACGACATCACCCTCCAACTCAGGCACGGCGAGATCCACGCGCTGCTGGGCGAAAACGGTGCGGGAAAATCCACGCTCATGAGCGTGCTCTTTGGCCTCTATCAGCCCGACGCGGGCGTCATCAAAAAAAATGGTGAGCCAGTGCGCATCACCGATCCCAACGCGGCGAATGCCCTCAAGATCGGCATGGTGCATCAGCATTTCAAGCTGGTGGAGGTGTTCACCGTGCTCGAGAACATCATGCTCGGCGTCGAGTCGACGCACCTTGGCTTCATTGACAAGGCGCGCTCGCGCAAGGCTGTGATGGAACTGAGCGAACGCTACGGGCTGCGCATCGACCCGGACGCGCTCATCGAGAACATTTCCGTTGGCATGCAGCAGCGCGTGGAGATTTTAAAAATGCTCTACCGCGACAACGAAATCCTTATCTTCGACGAGCCGACCGCCGTGCTCACCCCGCAGGAAATAGAAGAATTGATGGAGATCATGCGCAGCTTCACCCGCGAGGGGAAGTCCATCCTCTTTATTACGCACAAGCTTAACGAGATCATGGAGGTGGCCGACCGCTGCACGGTGCTTCGAAAAGGGAAGTGCGTGGGCACGGTAGAGATCGCCTCCACCAGCAAGGAAGAGCTTTCGCGCATGATGGTCGGCCGGGACGTGTGTTTTGACATCGACAAAGCCAAAGCCTCCCCCGCCGAGGTGATCCTCGAGGTCAGCAACCTGACCGTTCCCTCAAGGGCGCATAAGAACAACGCCGTGAAAAACGTTTCATTCAACGTGCGCGCAGGCGAAATCATCTGCCTTGCGGGCATTGAGGGCAACGGGCAGGCAGAGTTCATCTATGCGCTCACCGGCCTTGAAAAGCCCTCCGCGGGCCGCATTGCGCTTTGCGGCACGGAGATCACGCGCGCATCGATCCGCGCACGCTCGAAGCTCGGTATGAGCCACATCCCTGAAGACCGGCATAAGTACGGCCTCGTGCTCGACTTCACGCTCGAAGAAAACCTCGTGCTCCAGCGCTATTGGCAGCCCACTTTCCAAAGGCGCGGCTTCATTCGCAAGGCAGAGGTCCGAAAATATGCCGCAAAGCTCATTGCCCAATACGACATCCGCTCCGGCCAGGGTCCGGTGACGGTGGCGCGCAGCATGTCCGGCGGCAACCAGCAAAAGGCGATCGTCGCACGCGAACTCGATAAGAAGCCGCGCCTGCTCGTCGCCGTGCAGCCCACGCGCGGACTCGACGTAGGCGCGATCGAATACATCCACAGCCAGCTTATCGCCGCGCGCGACGCGGGCGCCGCTGTGCTGCTTGTTTCCCTCGAGCTCGACGAGGTGATGAACGCCAGCGACCGGCTCCTCGTGATGTACGAGGGCGAGATTGTGGGCGAGTTCGACCCCGAAACGACCGGCGTGCAGGAGCTTGGCCTCTATATGGCCGGCGCCATGCGCACGCAAGCGGCCCCTGCGGCCCAAACGAGGTAAGCGCGATGACTTTCTTTAAAAAACTGGCCGCCAGCAAGGGCTTCACGAGTTTCATGGCCTCCCTCGCCTCCATCGTCGTAGGACTGATCGTGGGCATGATCGTGCTGCTCTTTTTCGATGCTTCGCACATGCTCTGGGGCATCGGCAAAATCGTCGCCACGGGCGTTGCGAGCCTTGCTAAGTTTGCAAAGGTGCTCTACCAGGCAGCTCCTCTTATCATGACCGGCCTATCGGTGGGCTTCGCGTTCAAAACGGGCCTTTTCAACATCGGCGCCTCGGGCCAATATACGCTTGGCGGATTTTTCGCAATTATCTGCGCGATGGTGTTCCACCTGCCCTGGTATGTTTCGCTGCTCGCGGCCTTTATCGGCGGCGCGATCTGGGGCGCGTTCCCGGGCATTTGCAAGGCGCTGTTCAACGTGAACGAAGTCATCACCTCGATCATGTTCAACTGGATTGGCCTATTCGTCACAAACCTCGCCTTTAGCAACATGCCGGGATACCTCGATGTGGGCAACCGCACGCTTCCTATCGCCTCAGCGTACGCCATTCCCAAGCTCGGGCTCGATAAGCTGTTTGCCTCCTCTTATATGAACGTGAGCATCTTTATCGCGGTGTTCTTCGCGATCGTCGTTTGGATCGTCCTCACCAAAACGACTTTTGGCTATGAGCTGCGCGCATGCGGCTACAACCGCAGCGCGAGCGTTTACGCGGGCATCAACGCCAAGCGCAACATCATCTTCTCCATGCTCATCGCGGGCGCGCTCGCGGGCGTGGGCGGCGGCATCTTCTACCTCAACGGCACGGCGCAATATACAATCGAAAAGGCGCTGCTCTCGATGGGCTTTAACGGCATTCCCGTGGCGCTGCTTGCGACCTCGCATCCCCTCGGCACGATCTTCAGCGCGCTGTTCATCTCCTACATCCAGGTCGGCGGCGAAGCGATGCAGCCGGTGTTTGTGACGGAGATCATCGACATCATCGTTTCGGTCATCATCTACCTTGCGGCGTTCGCGCTGTTGATGCGCAGTTTCATCGCGCGCTTTATTCGGGTGGATGCGGGCAACATCAATGCGGAGGTTCCCCCGCCCGACCCAGGCGGAACGGAGCTTGCCGGGCAAGGGAACGAAAAGTGCAAGAACGCCGAACAAGCGGAAGGAGGGAGCACCACATGAGTATTCAGATCAAGCTGACCGCCGATATCCTAAGCGCCACGATCCTGTTTGCGGTGCCTTTATTGCTGGTCGCGCTCGGCGGCATGTTCTCGGAGCGCAGCGGCGTGATTAACATCGCGCTCGAGGGCATCATGCTCATCGGCGCGCTCGCGGGCACGCTGACGCTGCGCGCGTTCAATCAGGGTTCTTTCGGCCCGGCGCACCCGCAGCTTGCGATGTTCGCGGCCATTCTCGTAAGCGCCATTTGCGGCTGCTTGTTCTCACTGCTGCTGGCGTTTGCCTCGGTCCATTTGCGGGCGGATCAGACCATCGGCGGCACGGCGCTCAACATGGCGGCTCCGGCGCTCGCGATCGTCATTTCCTGGGCGGTGCAGGGCCAGGGCCAGACGACGATCCTCCTTCCCAACTGGATACGCATCACGGCGGCATCAATGGGGCTTACGCCCAACCCCGAGAGCTTCTTTCAATATTTCATGTTCAAGAGCCTGTATCTGACGTTCCCGGTGGCAATCGTGCTGTTCATTGCGGGCACGGTTTTGCTTTATAAAACGCGCTTTGGCCTGCGCCTGCGCGCGTGCGGCGAGCATCCCCAGGCGGCCGATTCCGTGGGCGTGAACGTGTTTAAAATGCGTTATGCGGGCGTTGCGATCTCGGGCTTCCTCGGCGGCATCGGCGGGCTTGCCTACACGATCGCCGCAGGCTCAGCTTTCCAGTCCACGGTGATGGGCTACGGCTTCCTCGCGCTTGCGGTGATGATATTCGGCAACTGGAAGCCGCTCAACATCCTCGGCGCGGCGCTGTTCTTCGCGCTGTTCAAAGTGGTCAGCTCCATGAGCGCGAGCATTCCGTTTTTGCCTAGCTTCCCCGGCGTGAAGGCAAGCGAATACATCTACCTGATGCTGCCCTACATCGTGACGATGGTGGTGCTGGTGCTCACCTCTAAAAAATCGCGCGCGCCCAAGGCCGAGGGCATCCCCTACGACAAAGGCGCAAGATAATCTAAGGAGCAAGAATACGCAATGGCAAAACTCTACTACCGCTACGGAGCGATGAGTTCAAGCAAGACCGCCAACGCCATCATGGTGCACTACAACTACAAGGAGCGCGGGCAGAACGCGCTGCTCGTGAAACCCCGCGTGGACCTTCGGGACGGGGTCCACACGATGAAATCCCGCTCGGGCATCTCCGAAACATGCGTGCTGTTCGATGAGATCGACATTGAAGCCGTGAAAGCGCGGCGGTATGATTGCATCATCGTCGACGAAGCGCAGTTTCTCACCAAGGACGAGGTCCTTTTTCTCACGGACATTGTTGACATTTATAACATTCCTGTTATATGCTATGGTCTGCGCGCTGATTTCTCCGGCAATTTCTTCCCCGGAAGCCTGTGGCTGATGGCCTGGGCGGACACGATCGAGGAGATTAAAACCATTTGTTGGTGCGGGCGCAAAGCCATTTGTAACGCGCGGCTCGACGGCAAGGGCGGCATCACAAAAGTGGGCGAGCAGGTCGTGCTCGGCGCGGATGACAAATACATCAGCCTTTGCAGGAAGCATTGGCGCGAGGGCGACCCCGGCCCGGGCCTGCGCGCGGGAAAAAGCACAGAAACAGAAAAGGAATGACAAGCATGAGATTTTACATTGCAAGCGGGCTTGAGAACATCGACAGGGTGCAGCTCGTGGGCGAAAAGCTCCGCTCGCTTGACCATGAAATCTCCTACGATTGGACGCAGCACGGCGACGTCCGCGACAAGGGCGTAGAGATGCTCAACACCGTTGCCGGGAATGAAACCTTCGCCGTGATCGACTCGGGCTGCGTGCTCATCCTTTTGCCCGGCGGCCGCGGCACGCACACGGAGCTTGGCATCGCGCTCGCGAGCCGCTCCAACAAGCGCATCATCCTCTGGTCCGAAACGGGGCGCGAGTTCAACAGCGACGAATACACCTGCGCCTTCTACCACCACAGTGCGGTCAAGCGCCTCGTGTGCAGCTTTGAAGAGCTGCTCGTCTCGCTCGAAACGATTTGAACCTTACCGTGCGAACGCACGTTAAAAGGGGCTCCGATGGGCCCCTTTTGCATTACATAAAATCCCGAATATCTGCGGGCGGCCCCGCGGTGCGTTATTTCTTCTTGCCGCCAAAGAGGTTCGCAAAGAACGCGCCCACGGAAGCGAAGAAGTTCTTCACGCTCTCACCGATCTTCGTGAGGGTTTCGGAGGCGGACTTGGCCTTGTTGACCGTATCGGCAAGATTAATAAGCTTCTGGCGAAGGCTGTCTACATCGAGCTTTTCAAGGCTTCGGCAGAGCTTGAGAAGCTGCTCGACCTGCGCGTCGCTGATCGTGACGTTATAGGCTGCGGCGATCTTTTTGATCTCGGCGCGGACTTCGTCGTCGGTCATGATCTGCGTCTGGTCGAGGATCTTTTTCAACTCATTGACGATCTGCGTCGCGTCCTCGCCGCCGATATATTCGGCAAGGTCGCCCGTGGTGATGAGTTCCTCAACGCCCACGGACTTTGCAAGCTCGGAAAGCATTTGGCCGGTGATGTCCTCATAGGCCTTATAAATGCCCGTGAGCGCCGCCGTGCCCGAAACCGGGAAGGGCGCGCTGACCATGACCTTGGCATCCGCGATGCCTGCGGTCATCAGGGCGTTGATGTACATTTCGGATGTGCACCAGTTGATGTTCTTAGTGGTGATCTCCAGGCCATCGCCCTCGGAGAGGATCTCGATGTAAACGCAGGAGAGCGCCACGCTGCCGATCTTTTTTTCCGGGGCGATGCCCTCGAGGTATTCGCGTTCGTTCGCGTTGGTGACGATGATCTGCTTTACATCGCCCGGCAGAAGTCCGAAATCATCGTAAATTTGATCGACCTGCTCCGCAGTCAAGTCCGCGCCGATGGTCACGCGCGCCTCTCCGGTTTCATCCGCCAACGCCGTGCCGGCGCCGCCGAGAAGCATCACCGCCGCGAGAATCGCGGCAATCAATTTTTTCATTCAAGTACCTCCTTCCCCACTCTAGGGATTCCCATTAGCTAGATTATACCACCCGAAGGCGGTTTTGATCTTGAACGTTATGTTAATATTGCGCTTTTCGCCCAGCCAATGATCCCGCCGTGCTTGATGAGGCTCACCGTTTCGCCGGCTTCGAGCAGCTTGACCCGCTCGCCCGGCTCAAGGCGCGGGCAATAGCTCGTGTAGTCATAGGAGCGGAGCCTGCCATCCATCTCGAAAAGCATCCGCCGGGGGATGGAGAGCGTTTTGCCGCTAAAGAGCACGCGGCACAGTGCGCTCTCGCCGCGCTCCTCGAGAAGCTCAACCTCGTTGTGGTTCCACACGATGGAAGCATAATCCGCGGATTCCGCCTGCTCTCCCGTAACGAGGCGCTCTTCAAGATCGTCCACGCTGAAAAAGGAAACATTCTCCCCCTCGAACACAACGGCGTTGAGCTGCCCGAACGATTTGACGGCGTTGCCCCCGTCGATGGCGAGCATGTTCTTCCCGGGCAGCGCGAGCGGCACATAGGAGAGCCTGTCCCCCGTTAAATGGCAGTAATTGCAGGTGGGCATGTGTCCGCACACAACGAGTTTTTCAAAGCGCAGGGGCTCTTCCAAAAACGCATCGCGGCGCAGGCAACGCTCCGCCTGCTGGTCAAAAAGATCGCCCGCGTCAAGGCCCGCGTGCACGAAAACGGCGCGCTCGGTTTCGATGATGTGCGGGAGATTGCGCAGCCACGCGAACACATCGGCATAATGCGCGTTGAGCGCCTCGCAAACCCTTTTTGAGCCGAGCGCATGCCTGTCGAGCTTTTGCTCCGCACACATGTCGGCGATAAGGGAATCCCTGCGCCAATCGATATAGCCGTTGACATCTACGCAGTAAAGACCCGAGGCAAGGTCGTCCCAAAGCGTGTCGCAATTGCCCTGCAATACGTGCGCGTTGCGGGCTTCGCAAAGGCGCATCGCAAGGCGCACTGTTTCAAGGCTGTTTTTACCCTTTTCGATTAAATCGCCCAAGAGAAAGAGCACATCCTCCTTCGAGAACGCGAGTTCATCGAGAAGCCGCTCGAGAAGATGCGCGTTGCCGTGCACATCGCTCACGACGATAACCCTTTTGTAACTCCCGGAGTTGACGCGCAGCACGCGCGCAATCTTCGCTTCGCCTCCCATCATCGGCGCGCGGGCACGATCTCGAGCCAGTAGCCATCGGGATCTTCGATGAAGTAGATGCCTATATCCGGGTTTTCATAGCAAATGCAGCCCATCTGTTCATGCAGGCTGTGCGCAGCCTCAAACTCCGCAACCGAGAAGGCGAGGTGGAATTCGCACTCGCCAAGATCGTATTTTTCGGGATGGTCGCGCAAGGCGGTCAGCTCCAGCTCGAAAGGGGAAGCGTCGTTTCCAAGGTACACGATGGTGTAGGTGCCATCCCGCGCCTCCTTGCGCCGCTTCTCATAAAGACCGAGCGCCTTCGCGTAGAACGCGAGCGAGGTTTCGAGGTTTGCGACATTGTAGTTTTCGTGGATCATTTTGAATTGCATAGTCTATCCTCCCCCTGATCGGGCGCGCGCCGCTCTCAGGCCGCGCGCCGCTCTCATTATAACACGCGGTCCCGCGGTTGCGAAAGCGGCCTTGTTTGATGTAATGATCGCACGGCTTCTTCCGAACGGTCGCCCTCGATGAAAGCTGTTCTTTTCCATATCCCGTCCGCACAATGGGCAAAAGGCGCCCCGGATTTGATCCGGGGCGCATAGGCAACCGCTTAGTATTGGATGAACTTATCTCCGGGAACGCCGCAGATGCTGCACTTCTCGGGACGGAACTTCTCGATGTTGCCGCAAACGGGGCAGAGGTAATAAAACACCTCTTCGGTTTCCTCTAGGTTCTCAAGCGCCTCCTGATAGAGGCGCGCGTGGACTTCTTCGGCCTTCATCGCGAAGGTGAAGGACATGAGAGCGGCCTTGTTGCCCTCGGCCTCGGCCACCTTCACAAAATCGGGGTACATGTCCTTATATTCATGGGTTTCGCCAGCGACCGCATCCTTGAGGTTCTCGGCTGTGGTGCTGACCTTGCCCGCAACCTCGAAGTGTTTGAGGGCATGCAGGGTTTCTGCGTCGGACGCGGCGCGGAAGAGCTTTGCGGCGTTGAGCTTGCCGTCTTTTTCAGCCTTCTTCGCGTAGGCTAGGTACTTCCTGTTGGCCTGGGATTCCCCGGCAAAGGCCTCCATCAAATTTTCCAAGGTCTTGTTTTCGCTCATGGTTTCATTTTCCTCCTTATTGAATATTTCTAAAAGTTTTACCACAGCTTCCCGCGGGAAACCCTCGGCCGGTTCCCTCTTGAGAAGAGCGTGCAAAAACCGCTTAGCATTTTGGCTCTGCGCGATCATGTATCCCGCTTCGCGCATGAGGTCTTCCGCCATCAGGCGGTTGGACTTTTCGGTCGCGGCGGCAAGCCTGCCCGGCAATCCCGCGGCGATGTTTTCCTGTTCGACTTTGCTTTTTGCAAGCGCCTGCAGCGCGCGCGCGACGGGCTCGCGCTTCTCCTGCTGGGGCGGATATTCGTGGGGTACCATCGAAATCGCGCCAGAAGGGCAGGCATCCGCACAATCGCCGCAGCCGATACACTTAAGAACATCGATAACGCTGTTCTCGGTGTCCGTCGCCCCGGTCGGGCAAACGTAGAGGCACAAGCAGTCTTTCGTGCAAAGGCGAATGTTTCTCACCGCATATTTCATTCTTATGACCTCCCTTCGATTTTTTCAAACTTCCAGTTGGGCACCTTGCACACCGGGCAGATCTCAGGCAGTTTATCGCCAATGTATACAAAGCCGCAGATCGTGCAGACGTACACGCCCGTATTTTCAAGCATCGCTTCGCCCTCTTTCTGATAGCGCGCCAAAAGGGACCTGAGTATGCGCGTTACCTTCTCGCTCCACACGAGCGCCCGGAGCGCGCCGCGGTCCCCCGCCTCAGCGGCAACAGCGTTCGCATGGACAAAGCCTTCGCCAAGATCGCGCTCGATCAGGGCGAGCAGCCCGCCAAAATACGGGTCCTTCGCGGGGGCTGCGGACGCCTTGAAGAAGCCCGCAAGCTCCGCAAAGAGGGCCGCTTCCCCGGGCTTATACTGCTTTTCACAGCCGCGCGCAAGGTTCGAGCACAGCGCGCTCATCTCAAGCGCCGAAAGCTCCCGCGTGTCGTCGGCAGATTCATTCACCGGGCTTAGCTGTTTCTCAGCGGCGGGTTCCCCCTGCTTGGCGAACTCCTCCTTCGAGGCTCCGCAAACCGGGCAGACCCACTCCCCTGGCAGGTCTTCCCATCTCGTGCCGGGTGCGATGCCGTCCTCAGGCGCGCCCTCGGCCTCGTTATAGATGTAGCCGCAGATGGAACACTTGTACTCCGCCATAACATCTACCTCCTTGATTCGTCGTGATTTATATCCGAAAGGCATTTCGGACAAATGCCTTTGAAATATACGTTCCGGTCGGTGATGCAAAACGCGCTGAGATCGGTTAGGACCGAAGCGTCGATATCGACGCTGAAATTATAGACCTCCCCGCAGGATTCGCATTTGAAATGCCCATGATCCTGCGTTGTAATATCATATCTGATCTCATTGCCGTCAATAGAAACGGTGCGCACGACGCCCGCTTCACTCAAGAGCCGCAGCGTGTTGTAAACCGTCGTTTTCGAGAGCGTGGGCAATTCCTTTTGGAGCTCGATAAAGATCTTATCGGCCGTCGGGTGGCAGTGATTCTGCGCGAGGTATTCTAAAACCTTCACCCTCTGGTGGGAGAGGCTGATGTTCTTTCGCTGCAATTCCTGTTTGAGCTCTTCAAACGAAAGTTTCATAGTTCAATCATTCCTGTTATTTATCCGGTTTTATAACAATTACAAAGTAGTAACTATAACATATTATAACCGCTTTTTTCAAAAATGCAAGCGTGCGCGGAAAATCCAACTAAAAAAGCCGCCCGAAGGCGGCAAAGGGCTCAACCGCGGGCGCATGCCGCGGCGGCCTCCAAGGCAAGGTAAGCCAGCTTTCAAAACTTCTGGTTTCCCGGGCGCGGGTCAAAACGGTACCCATA
>CAZJIS010000057.1:8295-10172 GCA_964546125.1 uncultured Clostridium sp. | reverse complement strand
TTCTTATTATCAACGCGACGCGGAATCCCGCGCGGCCGTGCAGATTGGCTATTACAGCGGATTGGATTTGAGCGCCGCTGTCGCAGCCGATTCGTTCCGCCCGCAAGTTACCGTGCACAACGAGGAGGAGCTTTACCTGGAGATCACCTGCCCGGGCATGCTCCAGTTCGCAGCGACCTCACAGCATTTGAGCCTTACGCTCACGCTTGCGGATAAGCATGGCGAAGTGTGGGCAAAGACGTATACGGGTACGGAGCTAGTGATTACCGGCGGAGAGCTGCGCGTTTATGTGCTTCTCGATTCCATGCGTACGGGCAGCGCTTTCCATGAGCTGTTCCCTGCTTTGCATCCGGGGGACGATATCACGGCCACCGTCGTGATGCAATACGACTATCGCGGTCGGGAGGTGCGCAACGATCCCGCGTACGAGCAGAACATCAAAACAGTCAACAGCCTGTTCGACTCCGTGATACCCGGAGAAGGCGCGCAGCCGGGGACGATTTATATTTCAAGGCTGCGCCACCTCAACAACCTCAGAAGCGACATCTATGCGCCTGCGGAAACAATCGGCAGCGTCGTGCAGACGCAAGCCATTTATTTTGACATGGCGGACTGGCGCAGCGAGGCATGGTGCCCCATGAGCGGGGAGCAAACACAGCATCCGCTGGGGACCTTTGCGCCGCTGGTCAACGAGGCGCTCTTTGGCTCCTCGGCCATCGTCGGCCCGGCAAGCTTCGTGGGCAGCGAACTCTACGATATGGCAATCGGGAGCGGAAAGGACCGCACCGGCCTGTTCTCGTACGCCAGTTGCGCGATTTCGAACGTACGCCTGATCGATCCCATCCTCGAGGGCGGGAACTATACGGGCGCGCTGGTCGGGCGCCTCTACGGAGGATCTGTGGTCGACTGCGGCGTATACCTCTCTACGGCCAGCCGAAGCGGCGCGCCCTACGACGAGGCGGCGATGGAGCAGCGGCTTGCGCAGCGCAGAGTCCGCGCGTTGAACAAGCAGAACGTGGGCGGACTCGTGGGCGCCGCTCAGGGAAGCGCGCACATCGAGAATAGTTTTGCCGCCATCAACGTTTTGGGCAGCACGAACACAGGCGCTCTCATCGGCAGCGCAGCGGGCGCGGTATCGATCAAAAATTGCTACGCATCGGGCGACGTCACGGCCGGCAGCAATGCCGGCGGGTTCATTGGCCGCATGGAAGGCGGCGCGCTCGAGAACTGCTACACCACCGCGGATGTGGTCGCCGATAGCCTAGCGGGCGGATTTGCGGGCGTCGTCACGGGAGGAAGCGTTAAGAGCTGCATCGCCTACGGCACCACAAAGAAAGCGGATGGCACGGTAGACCGCTCCACCTCGGGCGGATTTGCGGGCTCTGCGGCGGGCGGTTCGTACACCACAAACCTGTACCTGCGTCAGAACGGCTATAACAGCGATTACGACAAGCAGACCCTGCCCGCGGGCATCGCTTCCCAGCCATACGCGCTCTTCGCGGCGGATCCGCCTAACGCGCCCGCCTCAAGCCACCCTTATTCCATTGAGCTGCGGGATACCGCTTATCCGTTCCCCCTGCTGCTCGGCTCGCACTATGGCGACTGGCCGCTGGAGGCGACCATCGAAACCTCCCTGATCTATTATGAAAAATACGTAAAGGGCAGCGACGTGCGCTACGGCTACTACGCCGACGGCTACGCAAGAACCGGCGAGGGAGACGATGCGGCTTCCGTATCCGCATGGAACCTGAACACCCTCATGAGCCAGGCAGACCTCGACGAACAGGGCTACCGGCTTGTAGAGGACGGATACGCCGTGCTTTCCATTTATAATCTCGTGCGCATTCAATATAAACTCAACAACCTTTCGCCCGTTA
>CAZJIS010000057.1:5720-8195 GCA_964546125.1 uncultured Clostridium sp. | reverse complement strand
CAACTGCTCCGTTTCCGGCTATTGGGTGGAATATATCCCGGATAATGCGCTCAACCCATCCCATGCCGCTGTGGGCGGATTGATCGGCTACAACATGGGCAATGTGACAAACTGCTCGGCGGTCAGCTATCTCGTGAGGATGAGCGGCAATGCAAACTACAAAATCGTATCCGTATCGGGCCTGATCGGCGGCACGCCCAACGGCACGGTAAGCCAATGCTATGCGGGCGGCACGCTGGTTCTTCATGCGGATCCGAGCAAGCTGGGCCAGGGAAGCTCCATCAACGGCCTTACGGGATACAGCCCGGTCTACTCGCCCGGTACGAACAATTTCCGCTTCGGCATCCTCAACTGCTACTCGTTCTGCACGATCGGCCCGGCGCCCTCCGGCGCTGCTGCCAATTACACAGTCTACGGCGCCGGAGGCACCAAGCGGATATCCAATGACTCCTATACTAACTGCTATTACCTCAAAGACACCCTCACCGTCACTCCCGCCAACACGACCGGAGCATGCGACTACAAGCAGCTTGCCAACGCCAACGACGCCACGCTGTCAAACGTAAATTTCAGTGGCATATCGATTGCAAAGGCGGATCGTTCGTACCCGTGGAGCGACAAGCTTAAGGGGCAGGCGTACCCCTTCCCCGCATTTGTCGAGCTTGGCAGCCGCTTTGTGCACTATGGGGACTGGCCCCCGCGCGCGCCGCAGCCCGAGTATATTACCTACTACGAAAAATACAGCGACGGAACCTACGGCCTGTTCTTCTACGACGTCAACAAGGAAACGAGCACCGTCTTTAACGTGGCGACGAGCACAACCAAGGACGATCGCACCATCAAACAAGCCGGGTATGGCATCCTGCGGGTATCGTCGGATATCTATACCTATGGGGCTATTTACAAAAAGGCGGACGGAACCCTCTTCACGCTTGAAACCGGCGAACAGAAGCTTGCCGAAAATGTTTTCAAAGATGAGTTTAACGTGCGCTATTCGCTGTATGCGCTTACGGAGGAATCCGTAGAAGCCCTGACCCCCAACCCGCAAACAGCCCTCGAGGTTGAAGTGAGGCTGGAGTATTGGTTTGGGGCGGAGGGGGAACCCCTCGTCGAACCCCCGGAAGAGGCCCGCATCAAAGCGAAGCCCGTTTACATCAACCCGGCCTTTGGGCGTGCGCTTGTCAAGGAAGCCGGCAAGATGGGCCTTGTGGAAGCTGTGCCTCTGGAGATTCGCACGCCGGAGCATCTCGATGCCATTAACCGCTATACGCTGGGCAAGCGCTTTGCGCTCACGCGCCAAAAGCTCAATCTCGACGATTATACTCCCGAGAGGGAGAATGTCAGCGCATATGTCGAGTATTTGGGCACGGGCTGTGTGTTCGAGGGCAACAACAACACGATTGAAGAAGCGCGCCTGCCTATTTTCGCTCGCATTCAGGCAACAATATCGGGCGATACTTTAGTCAGAAACCTCAAGATTACGGATGCTTCCGCCACGGTAATCCTCGAGAATTTAGGCACGGTTTCAAACGTTACCTTGACGAACTGCAGCCTCGAACGGGCGGATGATTTCCATGCCCTGCTCGCGCGCAAAAACAGCGGCGTTCTATCCGGCTGCACAATCAAGAGCAGCAAGCTCACGCTCACCGGCAGCACCTCGGGCGCGCTCGCGGTTGCTCAAAACAGCGGCACCGTTGAAAACACAAAGGTCGAAACAAGCGCGGTTGAAGCCAATGCCGACGCGGCCGGTTTTGTCTACGAAAACACAGGCACGATCACCAACTGCGCCGCCATCCATACCAATGTAACATCCAATACGCGAGCCGCGGGCTTTGTTGTCATCAACGGCGGGAGCATCAGCGGGAGCTATGTCGGCCCGGCGGAGAAAGGCACCAGTTATAGCGGAAAAACCTACGGCGATGTCAAGATTTCCGGCAACTATGCTTTCGGTTTTGCGGCCGCCTCCACAGGCTCGCTTAGGAATTGCTTTGCCGTGGCTGCCCTCGACGCGCAAGCGGATGCCGCAGGCTTTGCTGGCACGCTTAGCAATGCTGAGAAATGCTTTGCCAACTGCGAGATTACGGCGGGCAACAGCGGCACGGCTGCGGGCTTTACGCTCAGCGGCAGCGGCATTAGCTACTGCTACGCATGCGGCGAAATCAAGGCGGCGCAAACGAGCTACGGCTTCCTGCAGCAGGGCGATGCGATGACCAGCTATACGATTTGTAAGCTGCCCTCGCAAGGCACGCGCTATGGCTTTAGCCCCTCGGCGGGCAGCAGCTGCTATTGGGTGCGGGATGCGGCCCCGCGCAGCTTTAACGAGACCCTTACCGCCGACGCAAACGCCAAGACGTTCCGGCAGCTGAGCCAGCTCTTTCAAAGCTCCGCCGCTTATCCCTTCACGAACACGAATGGAACAACCTACCCCTATGCTGTCGCGGATGTGACGCACCATGGCAATTGGCCGTTTAATCC
>CAZJIS010000057.1:0-5620 GCA_964546125.1 uncultured Clostridium sp. | reverse complement strand
AACTGACGGCAGGAGCGACGGCATGCAGAGATGGAACCAAAAGCTTAAATCCTCCCGCGGGGCAACGCTGATTATCGCGCTGCTGTTCTTCATGGTGTGCATCATGGTAGCCTCTGTCATCGTAACGGCGGCGGTCGCCAACATGAGCCGCATCGAAAAGCAAAGGGATGAGGAACAGGTTTACCTTGCCGCCTTCTCCGCCGCGCGCATGCTGCAGGAGGATTTTGCAGATATGACGCCCTGCCAGGCCATCCGGATTGCCACCGCCTCAACCTGCAACAAAAAAAGCGAGCATGTGGATCCGCTTGATTTTCCGGGCGAGTGGGGGCTAGAGGAGGCGGATGACAGCGAGCCGGACGGAACAAGGTTTACCGGCAGCACGGAGGCGTTCCTCGCGCCGTACGTCAACGAGGCCGTACTCTACATATTAAAGTTCAATCAGGCGCCGGAGGAAAGAGCGTTTTCGATCACATCCGAAGTGCCCGAGCTTGCGGACATCTCCGTGGAAGCGGTCATGACGCTCAGCCGCGAGTATGTGCTCAAAATCACCGTTACGGCCGAAAGCCCGCGCGGCGCCTCCTACTCGATTACGCTGAACATTGCGGGCAATGCCGTGCAGCCCGAAGGCGTCGTGACCCGAAACGAATTCTGCGAACACCGCGAGAAACTGCCCGGCATGGTGTACGACCCGATAAAGGGCGAATGGGTTGAGGTGTGGGCAAACGTGCCCTACCCGGTGGAGAAAACCACCTATCGCCAAACCATCACCTGGGCGCCCGGCACGCTCGCCAAGGGGAGGTAACATGACAGCAAAGCTCAAGCGCAAGCTTAGATCACAGCGCGGCGAAACGCTGCTCGAGTCGATCGTGGCGATCCTCGTGATCGTCTTTTCCGGGCTTACGTTGTTTTTCTCGATCACGACCGCCGCGCGCGTCAACCACGCAGCGACGATTGCCGACGAAGCGTTCGTCAACGAGCTTCGCGCCGCGGAAAAGCAGCAGGGCGTCATGGAGGGAAGCATCATCATCGAGGCGGGAGGTGGGGAAGACCGCATCGAGGTCGACGTGTTTTATACCGGCGGGGAGGGCGAACTGACCTCCTACAAACTGCGTTAGGGTACGAAAGAGGCATGAGGCGGACGAACACTTTAAAAAAAACCAATCGGAACGCGGGCTACACCCTCATCGAGATGACGGTGGCCGTGGTTGTGATTGTGCTCATTTCGGCCGCGATGTCAGGCGGCCTTGTCGTGGCGACGCGCACCTATCGCGAGTCCGTGTTCCAATCGGACAGCGCCGTGCTTTGCGATACGCTCAACACAGCCCTTTCCGACGTGCTGCGCTTTGCCATCTACACGCAAACCGAGGAGGGAGGGGCGGTGCTCTTTGCCAACGACCAGTACAACATCCTCTCACGAGGCCACATCGCCAACAGCGAGGGCTTCCTCTACATCGACACGGGCGGAGGCGGCAGCGAGCAGCTGCTGCTGGTCAACAGCGGCGCGTACGTCGGCTTGCAGGTGACGGGCTTCACCCTCAGATACGAGAGCGCAACCAACATCTACGAAGGAGAATACCTCATCTCCAATGCGGATGGCTCGATGACGCGAGAATGTACTTTCACTTATAGATCCCTGCGTTACCCTACATAAAAACCGGAACGAGGACCAGCATGGCGTATAAACGACTTGGCGACATTTTACTTTCCACCGCGATGATCACGCAGCCTCAGCTTGAGGCGGCGCTCTTGGAGGGTGCGCGCACGGGCAAGCGCCTGGGCGAGGTGCTCATCGAGCATAGGACCATCACCGAAATGCAGCTCATCGACGTGCTCAGCATCCAGCTTGGCGTCGATTTTGTGGACTTGACCAAGGCCATGATCCCGGGCACCCTCGCACAGTTGGTGCCCAAGAACATCGCCAAGAAATACGGCGTGGTTCCCGTAAGGCTCGTGGGGGACGAATTGCATCTGGCGATGGTTGACCCGCTCAACTTCGTGGCGATTGAGGAGGTTAAGACCGCGACGAAAAAGCGCATCATCCCGATGATAGCCACCGCCTTTGCCACCCAGCGCGCGATCGTAACGCTCTATGGCAACGAGGGCGTCAACCGCGCAATTGACGAGCTTTCCCAAAGCATTACGGTGGAGAACGGCGGCTTCGGCACGTTGGATAAGCCCAACGCCTCCACGCTCGATGAGGAGGATCCCCAGTCCGCGCCAACCATACGCCTAGTCAACTCCATCCTCGAGCGCGCCATCGCGGAGAACGCGAGCGATATCCACCTCGAGCCGCGCGAGGAGGGCATGGTCGTGCGCATGCGCATCGACGGCATTCTGCACACCATCCTCAACGTGCCCAGGTGCCTGCAGCCCTCGATCATCTCGCGCATCAAGGTCATGAGCAACATGGATATCGCGGAGCGGCGCCTTCCCCAGGACGGGCGCACGAACGTAAAGCTCAAAGACTACGATATCGACCTGCGCGTATCGACGCTGCCCACCATTTACGGCGAAAAGATCGTCATCCGCCTGCTCATGAAATCGCGGGAGTTCCTCACGACCGAGGGCATCGGCCTCACGGGGGAGAACCTTAAAAAATACGAAGCGCTCACGCACAATTCCAGCGGCGTCATTTTGATCGTCGGGCCAACAGGCTCGGGCAAGAGCTCGAGCATGTATACGATGATCGCCGCGGTCAACGACGAGGCGGTCAACCTCGTCACCTTGGAGGATCCGGTGGAGTTCAACCTCCCTGGCGTCAACCAGGTGCAGATCAACGAAAGGATCGGCATGACCTTCGCCTCGGGTTTGCGCTCCATATTGCGTCAAGATCCGGACATCGTCGCCGTGGGCGAGATACGAGATGGGGAAACCGCCGAAATCGCCATGCGCGCGGCAATCACCGGCCACCTCGTGCTCTCGACCGTGCATACGAACGATGCCGTCGCCACGCTCGACCGCCTGCTCGATTTGGGGGTGGAGCCATACCTGATTACAAGCGCGCTCAAGGGCATTATCTCGCAGCGCCTCGTGCGTAAAATCTGCCCCAACTGCCGCAGGGAATACATCCCCACGCAAGAGGAGCTGGCCGGCATCGGCCTTGATAGGGCGGCGCTTGGCACGCGGAATTTCTACCGCGGCGAAGGCTGCTCCGAATGTCTCAACACGGGTTATCGCGGGCGCACCGCGGTGTTTGAAATCCTCGTGATGAACGCCGACATCAAGCAGAAGTTCCATGCGCGAGCGCCGCGCACAGAACTGCTGCGCGCGATTGACGCCTCCGGCTTCCAAAGGATTGTGGAGGATTGCATCAGGCTTGTGCTTGATGGCGTCACCACCGCCCAGGAGGTCTACCGGGTCCTCCACTCGACTGATGTGTAAGGAGCGGCTATGATCAGCATTGACGACCTCATCCTCGAAGCGCGGGATAGGCGCGCGTCGGATATCCACATCGTGCTGGGCAGGCCCGTGCGCCTTCGCATCGACGGCACGCTTGTGGATTATGACGAACACGCGCTCACCGACGCCGATTGCGAGCTATACGCGAGAGCCTTGTGCGGGGTGCGCTACGAACGGGTGGCGCACGCCGGAGAGATTGACTTTGCCTACAATCTTTCCGATATCCGCTGCCGTGCGAACGTCTTTCGCCAACAGCAGAGCGTTTCCTGCGCGATTCGCCTGCTCAACGGCGCAATCCCGCTGCTGGAGGATCTCGGGCTGCCTGCCATCGTGCAAAGCTTCGTCAACTACACGCGCGGCCTCGTGCTCATCACGGGGCAGACGGGCGCTGGCAAATCCACCACCGTGGCGGCGCTGCTTGACCGCATCAACCACACGCGGCACGAGCACATCATCACGCTGGAGGATCCCATCGAATATGTTTTCCGGCAGGATCTGTGCACGATCAACCAGAGGGAAATCGGTATTGATACCGAAACGCACGCGAGCGGGCTGCACTCGCTCTTGCGTGAGGATCCGGATGTGATCTTCATCGGCGAGATGCGCTCGCAGGAAACCATTGAGGTTGCCCTCACGGCGGCGGAAACCGGCCACCTCGTGTTTGCGACGCTGCACACCAACTCCGCGCCGGATACGATTGACCGCATTGTCGATTCCTTCCCCGGGGAGAAGCAGAAGCAAATCCGCATGCAGCTCTCCATCTGCCTGCAGGCCGTCGTATCCCAGCAGCTTTTGCCGCGCAAGGCGCGCGCAGGCCGCGTGCCGGCTTGCGAGGTGATGATCCCCAACAACGCCATCCGCAACCACATCCGCGAGGGCAAATCCCCGCAGATTGCCAACGCACTGACCACCTCCATGCAGGAAGGCAACCTCACTATGGATAACAGCCTGTTGCAAATGGTGCAAAACGGCGTCATTTCGCTCGAAACAGCTTTGGGCGCCGCTTACGATATGGATTACATCAGAAAAATGCTCGGCATCAAGACGCCGGGCGGCTTCATGAGGAAGGTGACGGAATGACGACGTTCAAATACCGGGCCATTTCCCACTCGGGCGTCGAGATCAACGGCGTGATTGAGGCGCGCAATCGGGGCGATGCGGTCATCCACCTGCGCGAAAACTGCGCGAGCGTGCTTACGCTTAGCGAGGTAAAAAAGGACATTGTGCTTGACGACCCGGCCAAGCGTAAAATCAGCGGCAAGGAGCTAGCGCTCATCTGCCAGCAGTTTACGATCATCCTCACGGCGGGCATCCCCATCGTGCGCGCGGTGGAGCTGATGGCCGAGCAAACCGAGGGTCGCTCGCTCAAGGTGCTGCTCAAAAACGTGGCGGCGGATGTGGCGGCGGGTTACAGCCTCGCGGCGAGCTTTGAAGCGCGCAACAAAACGCTACCCACGACCTTCATCGAAACCATCCGCGCGGGCGAGGAGTCCGGCTCGCTGGAAATCGCGTTTTCCCGCCTTTCGGAGTATTTTTCCAAGCGCGCGAAAATAAGATCCAAAACGATTACCGCGCTTACCTACCCGGCGTTCGTTGTGGTGGTGGCAGTCGTCGTCATCATCATCATCATGGTGTATGCCGTGCCGACCTTTACGCAGACGTTTGCCGGCATGGGCGTCGAGCTCCCGTGGGCGACGAAGGTGCTCATCGCCGTGAGCGGCTTTTTCAGCAAGTACATCTTGCTCCTGCTCGCCCTGACGGCGCTCATCGTGCTGGGACTTCGTATTTTTTACAGTACGGAGACCGGGCGTACGAAGCTTTCAAAATTCTATCTTTCGGTGCCCGTGCTCGGCCGCATTGCGCTGATGAACGCATCGAGCCAATATGCCAACACCCTTTCCACCATGATTGCCTCTGGCCTGCCCGTCATCCGCGCGCTGCAGGTGACCGCGCGCTCGCTCTCCAGCCACTACCTTGGCCGCTCCATTGCCGGCGCGGCGGCGGAGGTGGAGGGCGGCAAGCGCATCGGCGAGGGCATGGAGCAAACGGGCGACTTCCCCGATCTTCTGGTCGAAATGACCAAGGTCGGCGAGGAGGCCGGCTCCCTCGAGGAAACGCTGCGCGTCGTGGGTAACTATTACGACGCGGAGGTGGAAAGCGCCTCCTCGCGCGCGGCGAGCCTGCTCGAGCCAATTATCATCTGCGTGCTGGCGGTGTTCGT
>CAZJIS010000056.1:0-10184 GCA_964546125.1 uncultured Clostridium sp. | reverse complement strand
AAAATATCGAACGTGACATTGGTCGAACACAGCACGGTCTTTGCCTGCGGCCCGATAATCGGCGCCATCGCCTCGAAGAGGTTGGCGATGGCCGCGTGCGTGTTGAGCGCGCCCTTGGGGTTGCCGGTCGTGCCGGAGGTGAAAAGGATGTAAATGCCATCCTCCCCACGGCGCGCGAGGAGTGTGGGAAGCGGCGCATGCGCATCTTCTTCAAGGCTTGTAAGGGGGACGACCGGGCAGGGCAGCAGGGTTTGATCGAGGGCCTTCGCCGCCCGGTCATCGGCGAGGATGAGCTTCGCCCCGGCGGTTTCGGCCATGTAGGCAAGCCTTTTTGCAGGGTAGCCCGCGAGCGCCGGCATATAAACGCAGCCCGCCATCATAATGCCCAGGAGGGCCGCGAATAGATCGGGCGTGCGCTCGTGTACGAGGCCGATGACATCCCCCCGTGCCGCCCCGCGGCAGGCAAGCGCGCGCGCGATCCCCTCGGCGCGCCGCAAAAGCGCGGCGTAGCTCGTCGTCTCCCCGCGGAAGCGCACAGCCGGCGCATGCGGCACGCGGCGCGCGGTGTGGGCAATGGTAAAATCGAGCGGGATGTCCGCAAAGGGCACGGTAAGGCGGTCGGGCTTGTCAAAAAGCTCGTAGCGGTCGGCAGGGTCGAGGGGGTCGATCTGCGCAAGCGGCGCATCGTCCGCGCGCAGCATGGCCCCGACGAGCGCGCGGTAGCTGCGCGCCCAGAGCGCGGCGCTCTCCCGGTCGATGAGGCTTGAAGCGTATTCGAGCGTGAACGCATAGCCCCCCTGGGCCTTGGCCGCCTCGAGGGAGAGCGGGAACTTCGCCCAGCCCGTGTCGATAGGCACAGGGTGCAGCACCTCGCCAAGGAAATTGAAATCCCCCTCGCCGATGGGGCGCATGGAGAAAAGCGCGTTGAAGAGACGCCCGCCCGCTTCCCCGCGCGCGGCGCGAAGAAGTTCTTCAAGCGAAACGTCCTGATGCTCGAGCATCGAGAGCGTTTCCCTTCGCACCTCCTGCACGAGCCGCGCGGCGCTCATATCCGCCCCAAGCCGGAGCCTGAGCGGCAGCGTGCGGATGAACGGGCCGCAGACCTCCCACAGTTCGGGCGCGGTCCTGCCTGAAACGGGCGCGCCGATTAGAAGATCCTCCTCGCCCGTGAGCTTATAGAGCAGCAGCGCATAGGCCGCCATGAAGAGCATGAAAGGCGAAACGTCGTTCTTTTTGCAGTAGGCTTCGGCCAAAGCCGCGGTTTCACAATCAAGCGCAAAGTCGATCTTCCCGCCGGGGTAGGGCGAGTGTCCGCCCTCGCGCCTGTCGAGCGGGAGATCGGGCACTTCCGGCGCATGCGCGAGCCGCTCGCGCCAAAACGCGCGCGCGGCCTCGTTTTCGCCGCGCTCGGCGCGCCAGAGCGCATAGTCGCAATAGCCAACGCCCGGCGCGCAAACGCGGCCCGCGTAAAACGCATCGAGCTTTTTCATCATTAGGGGGCTTGTGAGCCCATCGCCGATGAGGTGGTGCGTATCAAAAAAGAGCCAGCTTTCGCCCCCGGGCGCATCCCAGAACGCGGCGCGCATCAAAGGCGGGCGCGTCACGTCAAAGGGCTTCACAAACTCGGCGGAAGCTTCTTCGAAGCTTGCGGCGCCGAGCACCCCGACGCCGAACGCCGCGTTGGGAGAAACGCGCTGCACAAGGCCGGTCCGATCGATTTCAAAGCCGGTGCGCAAAAGCTTTTCGCAGGCGATCAGCGAGCGGAACGCCTCGAGTAGGCGCGCGCGGTCGGCGTTCCCCGGAAGGCGGAACGCGCCCGGCATATTATAGGCAAGCGCCGCGGGATCGCGCTGCGATTCAAAGTAGAGGCTCACCTGCGTGGGGGTCGCGGGGTAGCGCATGCGGTCCTTGGCAACGGGGATCGGCGCGGGCGGGGCGCAGGGGTCTTCTTTGATGCGGCCGGCGAGGGACGCGGCCATTTTGCGCGCGCTGCGGTAGGCATAAAGGTCGGCGACGCTCAGCTTCACGCCGAGGGCGGCCTCGATGGCGACGATGGCCTCCATGGCGGTGAGCGAATCGCCGCCAAAGAGGAAATAGTCGCTCTCCACATCCATATCGGCGCGCGCGAGCGTTTTTTGGAATACGGCAAGAAGCGCGGCTTCGGTCGCGTTCTGAGCCTCCGCCCCGCCGCCCAAAAGCTCGGGTTCGGACAAAGCGAGGTAATCGACCTTGCCGCTGCGGGTTGCGGGCAGCTCCTCAAGGCGCACATAGGCGCCCGGCAGCATGTAGGCCGGAAGATACAACCGCAAAAACGCGGTCAGCTCCGCTTCGGGGATGAATTCATCGGCCGTATAGTAGGCGGCGATGAAGCCCGCCTTGCCGCGGCTGATGACGCGCGCAGCCGCCTGGTGCACCTTTTCATGCGCCGCAAGGCGCATGGCGATCTCCTGCGGCTCAATGCGAAGCCCGCGCAGTTTCACCTGCCCGTCGCGCCTGCCGCCGAGCCTTATTTCGCCGTCGTTGGTCCAGCAGCCGATGTCGCCCGAGCGGTAGAGCCGCTCGCCCAGCTCAAACGGGCTTTGCAAAAAGTTTTCGCGCGTAAGTTCGGGCAGGTTGCGGTAGCCCTGCCCCACGCATAACCCGCCGATGTAAAGCTCGCCGTAAACGCCCACCGGAAGAGGCTGCATGTGCGCGTCGAGCACATAGAAGCGGCAGTTGTCCATCGGCGCGCCGATGGTGATGGCCGAAGCGTCGTTGAGCTGCTTGCAGCTCACCGCAACCGTCGTTTCCGAAGGGCCGTATTGGTTGTAGACCGCAGCCTCCGTATTTAGGCGCAGCGCCTGCATCAATTCCCCCGGGAACGGCTCGCCGCCGCAGACGATGCTCTCCACCCCCGCGAGCGCGCGCGCGAACTTCTCCTCGCGCAAGTACGCTTCAAGCCGCGAGGGCGGCAGGGAGAGGTTGCCCACCGCATAATCGCGGATGAGCGAGGCGAGCGCCGCGGGGTCTTCCTGTTGGCCGGATGCGGCGAACACGATCGTGCGCGCGTTCATGAGGGCGACCGCGCATTCCATGACGAACACGTCAAAGCCCGTCGAGCAAAGCGAGAGCACCGCGCCGTGCCCATAGAGGCGGCGCACGGCCATCGCGAGGTTCACGAGGTTTTCCTGCCCGACGAGCACGCCCTTGGGGCGGCCGGTGCTGCCGGAGGTATAAACGATATACGCCGTATCGGAAGAGGGTTTGTCGGGGTAAGGCGCGCTGTCGTAAAGCTTGGCCTTTTCAGGCTCGAGCACGGGCACGGTGCAGCCGGGCGGAACCGCATCGGGTTCGCACACGAGCACGCGCGCGCCCGAATCGATGAGCATTTCGTTGAGGCGGCCCGAGGGCGTGTCCGGCGGGAGGGTGAGCCAGGCGTTGCCCGAAAGCGCCGCCGCCGCCACCGCCGCCGCGAGGGAAAAGCCCTTTTCCAGGCAAATGGCGACCGTGCCGTTGCCCGCGGGGCAGAGCGCGTCGATCGCGCGCGCATAGGAGGAGGCAAGCCCCATCAGCGCCCCATAGGTGAGGCGCTTACCCCCGGCGATCACGGCAACCCGCTGCGGGTTCTCGCGCGCCGCCGCGCGCAGCATGCAGGGCACGTCCGCATAGGGCAAAGGCCGCGAGGTTTGGTTGAAGGCAAAAAGCACGCGGCCCTTCTCCTCCATGCCGATGACCGGCAGCCGCCAAATGGGAAGTTCGGGCTCGGAGAGGGCGGAAGTTAAAATGTTGGTCAAATATTCGTGCAGGCGGTCGATGTCGCGCTCGGAGAAAATCTGCGTCAAATAATCGTAATCGACCGAGAAGCGGTAATCGTCCTCCATGCTGCTCAGGTGGATGAGCAAATGCTCGCTCTGGTAGCCGCTGTAATGCCAGCGGCCGGAGAAGCTCACCAGCGCATCCCCGCTCCGGTAGATGCGGCTGGTTTGATAGGAGAGCACAATGTGGAAAAGGCGGCCCGAATCGGGGTTGACCTCTTTTGAAAGCGCGGCGATCTCGGAGAACGGCAGCTTCTGGTGGCGCAGCAGCTCGAACCACTGCTCGGTAAGCTCCTCGTTAAACCGCGCGAAGGACCAGTTCTCATCGATTGTGCCAAGAAACGGCAGCGTGCTCACGAACATGCCGAGCGTATTCTTATCCTGATAGTCGGCGCGGTTGAAAACGGGCACGCCGATGGCCGTGCGCGACGCCCCCGAGGTGCGGTTGAGGTAAATGGCAAGCGCCATATAGTAAACCGCAAACGGCGCCACGCGGTATTTATCGCAAAAGTCGTGGATCAGGTGGTTGAGCATATGGGAGAGGCGGTAGGTCTTGCGCCGCCCTACGGGGCTGACGACGGCCGCATGGCATTCCTTCACGGCGCTCGCGCCGTCAAACGCTTGGAGCTTCTCGCGCCAGAAGGCGCCGTCCCTCTCATGCGCACGGGCCGAAAGGTATGCCTGCTCCTTCTCCACATGCAGCGCATACGCGGGGCCGGCCTGCACCCGCGCCTCCCGGTTGGAGATAAGCGCGAGGTAGGTTTCGGCGAGGCGGTTGCTTAAAAGCACCTGCGACCAGCCGTCCGAAACGATGTGGTGGGTTTTGACGACGATGCCCCCCTCGGCCTCGCTCTGCCTGAAAATGCGAAAATCGTTGAGCGGCGCGTCGATAAGGGGGATCGGCTCGCGCGCGACCATATCCTCCCAATGGGCCAGGCCCATGCTGTCGGTCTTGGTGAAATCGAATACGGGAAAAAGCCGGTGCTCGTAGGGTGCGATGTATTGATAGGGCTTCCCATCGGCAACGCCGATGCGCGCGCGAAGCTGAGGTTCCTCGCGCATGAGAAGATCGAGACTTTTTTGCAGCGCGGCAATATCCACCGCGCCCTGAATGCGCACGGTTGTGCAAATGGCGTTGATGGAGGTGCCCGAAAAAGCCCTCTCCGCATTCCAGATGTTCATCTGGCTGGAGGACAGAGCGCAATACGTTGCCTTCGAGCGATCCGCGCTCACCGCCGCACCCCCGATCAAAACCGACTATTTTCGAGATGAATGTCTAAATTATTCATATCATATTATACTTTTCGCGCACGCCCAATTCAACCTGATTTATTCATTTGTACGATATATAAGCCATAACCGGGCATAATTCCTGCCTTTTTCCGATATAGATTGACACATGAGAAGAACGCTTCCCCCCGTGCGCGCCCAAGTGCCCCTATTGGCGCTCGCGCTTTTGCTCGCGGCGGCGCTCGTGCGCGGCTGCATTGCCCTGCGCGCCGATTGGACAGCGCCCGCCCCCGATGCCCCCGGCACGCAGCTTTTGCTTTACGACGCGCGAAATGAAAAAGTGCTTACGCTCCCGCTCGAGGAATACCTCTTTGGCGTGGTCGCCTCGGAAATGCCGGCCTCCTTCTCCCCCGAGGCGCTCAAGGCGCAGGCGGTTTCCGCGCGCACGTATGCCGCAAGGCACCTTCGCGCCTACGGCGGCAAGGCCTGCGGCGCGCACGGCGCGGATATGTGCAGCGACAGCACCTGCTGCCAGGCGTGGCGCTCGCGCGCGGACCATATGGCGCGCTGGGGCGACAATGCGGATTTTTATGCGCAAAAGATCGATGAGGCCGTGCGCGAAACCGCGGGCGTCGTCGCGCTCTACGCAGGCCGCCCGATCGACGCGCTCTATCACTCCACCTCCGGCGGCGCGACCGAAAACGCCTCGGATGTGTTCGGCGCGGATGTTCCCTACCTCGTGAGCGTCGCAAGCCCCGGGGAGGAGAGCGCCGCGCATTATGAGGATACTTTCACCTTCACGCCGAAAGCCTTCGCTAAAGCCATCAACAAAAAACACCCCGAAGCAAAGCTCAAAGCGGGCGAGCTTTCGGAGCAGGTGAAGATCCTTTCCCGCTCCGCGGGCGGACGCGTGCTCGAAGTGCGCCTCGGCGGCGCGACCGTGACCGGGCGCGCGTTTCGCGCGGCCCTCGACCTGCCGAGCGCCGCGTTTACGATCAGCTTCACAAAGGACACGGTGCGCATCGATACGCGCGGCTACGGCCACGGCGTGGGCATGAGCCAATATGGCGCGAACGCCATGGCCCGGGAGGGCGCAAGCTATCAAGAAATCCTTTTGCACTACTACACGGGCATCACATTGGGCACGCTGGACGAAATCGCGCGCGGATGATATGCTTTTTTCATGAAAGAACTGATGCTGGCGGTCGATGAGAATATGGACGGGCGCAGCGTTGAGAGCCTGCTCGCGCGCGAGCTTCAGGTTTCCCAGGCGCTGATGCGCCGCCTTAAGCGCCGCGAGGACGGCCTCACGCTCAACGGGGCGCGCGCATTCACCACGGCGCGCGTGCACAGGGGGGATGTGCTTCGCGCGAACGTCAGCGACGACCCCACCCGCCGCCCCGCGGCAAAGCAGGCCGCTTTCGCCGTGCTTTATGAGGACGAGGACCTCATCATCATCTTCAAACCCGCCGGCATGGCCGCCCATGCTTCAACGCGCGAACCGGACATACCCTCGGCCGAAGGCGCGCTCGCGTGGTATCTGCCCGCCCAGATCATCCCCCATCCCGTGAGCAGGCTCGACCGCGGCACTTCGGGCGCGATGACGTTCGCAAAATCCGGTTATGTGCACGAGCTTTTGCGAAGGCAGCTCCACAGCCCCGGCTTCTACAAAGAATATCTCGGCCTCTGCCTTGGCACGCCCGATCCCCCTGCGGGCATGATCGACGCGCCCACGGGCTTTGCCGAAGGCTCGCGCTACAAGCGCGCCGTGCGCGCGGACGGCGCCCCATCGCTTAGCGCCTACGAAACGCTGCAAACAAAAAACGGCTTGTCGCTCGTGCGGCTCGTGCCGCACACCGGGCGCATGCACCAATTGCGCGTGCACATGGCTTATATCGGCTGCCCGCTCGCGGGGGACTGGCTCTACGGCACGGAAGACCCCTCCCTCATCGCGCGGCCCGCGCTGCACGCTTCGCTTGTGCGCCTGCGCCATCCGCTCACGGGCGCGTGGGTCGAGGCGCGCGCCGAAATGCCCGAGGACATGCGGCGGCTGTTGTGAGCGGATGCGGGCCGGGAATTGCCAGGGGCCCCGCCCCCTCCCGGCCGCCGCCGTTGCTTTTGCACGCTTTTTGGACTATAATATTATTTTGGATATCCGGCTGGGAAAGAACGAGGGCATCAAGGCGATGATCGAAGTACAATCCGTCACCTACCGCTATGAGGACGGGGGCCGCCCCGCGCTCGAGGATGTGACGCTTTCCATAAAAAAAGGCGAATTCCTCGCGGTCGTGGGCCACAACGGCAGCGGCAAGAGCACGCTCGCCAAGCACCTCAACGCGCTTCTTCTGCCAAGTTCGGGCAAGGTGATGGTCGCTGGCATGGATACGTCCGATCCCGCGAAGACTTTGGCGATCCGCCAGCGGGTCGGCATGGTTTTCCAAAACCCGGACAACCAGCTTGTGACCACCATCGTCGAGGAGGACGTGGCCTTTGGCCCGGAGAACCTCGGCGTGGAGCCGGCGGAAATCCGCCGCCGCGTAGACGATGCGCTCGAAGCTGTGGGCATGAAAAAATATGCCACCGGCGCGCCGCACATGCTTTCGGGCGGGCAGAAACAGCGCATTGCCATTGCCGGCATGCTCGCGATGGAGCCCGAAGTGCTCGTGCTCGACGAGGCCACCGCCATGCTCGACCCGCGCGGGCGGCGCGAGATCATCGACACGGTTTCCCGATTGCACCGGGAAAAAGGGATCACGGTCGTGATGATCACACAATATATGGAGGAAGCGCTCTCGGCCGAGCGCATCGCCGTGATGAGCGAGGGCAGGCTCTTGCTCGCCGGCGCGCCGCGCGAGGTGTTCCGCCACAAGGAACTGCTGCGCGCCCACCGGCTTGACGTGCCCGTAATCAAGGAACTTGCGGATGATTTAAACGCCCGGGGCGCAAACCTCGGGGAGGACATACTTACGGTGGAGGACATGGCGCAAGCGGTATGCCGATCGTTGTTGAAAAGCTGAATTACACCTACATGCAGGGCAGCGCGCTCAACAACGCCGCCCTTCGGGACATTGACCTCACCGTCCACGACGGCGAGTTTCTGGGCCTCATCGGCCACACGGGCAGCGGCAAGAGCACGCTCGTGCAGCACCTCAACGGCCTGTTGCAGCCGGCTTCCGGCAAGGTGACGGTCGATGGCTACGACATGGCCCAAAAGAAGCAGCGCCCGCTCGGGCGCAGGCTCGTGGGCATGGTGTTCCAATATCCCGAATACCAGCTTTTCGAGGAAACGGTCGCAAAGGACATCGCCTTTGGCGTAAAGAACACGGGCGTCCCCGAAGCCGAAGCCCTTGTGCGCGCCGAGGAGGCAATGCTGCTTGTGGGCCTCGACCCCGCGCGCTTTGCGGCGAAATCGCCCTTCGAGCTTTCCGGCGGCGAGAAGCGCCGCGCGGCGCTTGCGGGCATCATCGCGATGAAGCCCAAATACCTTGTGCTCGATGAGCCGATGGCGGGCCTTGACCCGCTCGGGCGGCGCGCCATTCTCAACACGATCGATTCCCTGCGCGCGACGCTCGGCTGCGCGGTGGTGATGATCTCCCACTCGATGGACGATTTAGCCGAGCGTGCCGAGCGCGTGGCGGTGCTCAGCGAAGGCCGCCTGCTGCTGCTCGACACGACCGAAAACGTGTTTGCAAGGAGCGAGCTTCTCGTGTCGGTCGGCCTCGACGTGCCGCAGATATCGCGCCTTGCCCTCACCCTTCGCGCGCGCGGCATAGACCTGCCCGCGGGCATTTACGACAGGGGCGTGATGGAAGAAGCTTTATGGAAGCTCCTTGCAAAAAGGGGGGATGTAACGTGAAAGACATCACCTTGGGGCAGTATTTCCCGGGGAATTCCGCCGTGCACCGGCTCGATCCGCGCACGAAGCTGCTTGGCATGATCGCCTACATCACGATCGTGTTCCTCATAGGCGGCCTGCCGCTTTTCATTTTGCCGGCGCTGTTTGTGCTGCTGTGCACAGCGCTTGCCAAAGTGCCGCTTTCCTATGTTTTGAAATCGCTCAAGCCCATCCGCCTGCTGCTCGTGTTCATGTTCGTCATCAACCTTTTCATGATCAAAACCGGCGAGCCGCTGTTGGATTGGAAGTTCATCCACATCACCTGGGGCGGCGTGCGCCAGGCGCTGTTCATCACGCTGCGCCTCGCGCTCCTCTTGCTCGGAACGAGCCTGATGACGCTGACGACGACGCCCATCGCTTTGACCGACGGCATGGAAAAGCTCATGGCGCCGCTTGCAAAGCTCGGTTTTCCGGCGCATGAGCTTTCGATGATGATGACCATCGCGCTGCGCTTCATTCCCACCCTCATCGAGGAGGCCGATAAAATCATGAAAGCGCAGATGGCGCGCGGCGCGGATTTTGAATCGGGCAACCTCGTCAAGCGCGCAAAGTCCATGGTGCCGGTGCTTGTGCCTTTGTTTATCAGCGCGTTTCGCCGGGCGGACGAGCTTGCCATGGCGATGGAGAGCCGCTGCTACCACGGCGGCGAGGGCCGCACGCGCATGCATGTGTTGAAGCTGCGCGCGGGGGATGGCGTGGCCGCGCTCTCGCTCGCGCTGATGGCGGCGGCGGTCGTTTTCGGCCAAAGGCTGCTGTTTTGAGCGCGCGCTCCCGCAACATCGTGCTCATCGCGGCGGCGGCTGTGCTCGCGCTCGCTTTGGTGCTGCGCCTGAGCATCTCCGAAGACCCGCGCGGCGCGCTTGCCCGCGAGCTCAGCGCTTATGGCTACGCGCTTGAGGCGGAGGATCTTTATGTGCTCGCCGGCGCGCGCGATACGACCATTGAAGCTGTGCTGCGAGCGGGGGAGCAAGCTGCTCCGCTCGACCTTGCGCCCGCCCTCGCGGCGAGCCTTGAGGGCGGCTTCCCCTCGGATGTTTCAAAAACGGGGGATGTGACGGTGCTTCTTGCCGACACCGAACGGGGCGTCGTTACGGTTTATTTGCTCGACGGAACGATTGAACTTTGCTTTTTGCAGACCGCCGGGGGGGAGGTTTTACCGATCCGATGACGCGCATCCGCATGATCCTCCAATACGACGGCACGCGCTACCAGGGCTGGCAGCGCCAGCTCACGGGCCTTGGCGTGCAGCAGGTGGTGGAGGAGGA
>CAZJIS010000055.1:3535-10224 GCA_964546125.1 uncultured Clostridium sp. | reverse complement strand
ATGCTCTCGCCCGGGGCGAGCTGGCGCGCCACGATGCGCCCGGGGAAGCTGGAGGCAAACGCGATCTCCGCCGGCCCCTGCGCGGTGTACTTGCTTAAAAACAAACTTTCGCCCATGAACATGCGGCCGAGCGCCTTGCCCGCGCCGCCCTCGCTGGTGGCCTCGGTCAGCACTGCGCCGCGGGACCATGTGCGCCCGCCGGATTCGCTGATCATTGCCTCGCCGGGATTGAGCTGGATGATGGCGACGGGCAGCGCCCCGCCCTCGATCGAATAACGCATGTGATTACCCCCCTTTTCGTATTTCCGCCGTCTTCGCGCGTGGCGCAGCGGCGTGTTGTGATAATTATACAGGAACGTTGTCCCGCTCACAAGTGGTTTGACACCCGTCCCTGCGCGATGGTACTATAAGCGTATTAAATGGCAGAGGTGGCCTATGCATCAGGAAAGAACCGGCGGAACATCCCAGAATACGGCGATCGACACCGCCATTTTGGTTGTGCTCGTCGTCGTGATCGTTTTTGCCAGGCGCATTTTCTACGCGCTTTCCTCTTTCTCCGCGCCATGGAACACTGTTGCGCGGATCGCGATCTTCGTTTTGCTTGGCGGCGTGTGCTACTATTATTATGAAATGCGCGTGCGCGATTTCCGTTATTCATTCATCCTGCGCCGTCCCGAGGGCGAGCCGGATGAGGCCGCGGCGGGGGCGTGGGCGCCGGGTACGGTCCTTTTTGAGAGCGTAAGCGGCAAAAAAAAGCGCCTTCTCGCCGTGATGAAGCCCGCGCAGTTCGTGGCGCTGCTCGCGCCGGGCGAAACCTATGAACCGGGCGTCGGGTTCCTTCGCACACAGCGCTTCGCGGGCGCGTTTGCCCGCGGCCTCCATACGCTCGTTTACCGCGAAGGGGAAAAGCTTTGCGCGGTGCGGTTTTTGCCAAGCGGCGAGCTTCTCGCCCTGCTGCGCGATGAGTTCGGCGCGGATGCCGTGCACTGAGCGCTTTTCTTGCATGAAGCGCGTGCTTGAGGTATACTATTGAAACAGGATCTATCTATTCGCGAGCCGGAGCGCTCATTGCCCTATACGACCGTTTTGTTCGATCTCGACGGAACCCTTTTAGAATCAGGCCCGGGCATTCTCGCGGCGGCGCGCGCTGTGCTGCGCGATATGGCTTTGCCCGATCTGCCGGATGAAGAGATGGTCCGCATGGTCGGCCCGCCGCTTGCCGATAGCTTCCGCAGCGTTTTGCGCGTGCCGCAGGAGCGCGTCGCGGAGGCTGTGCGCCGCTACCATGAAACGGCCAGAACCGTGGGGCTGGACCTCATTTTCCCCTACCCCGGGGTGCGGGAACTGCTCGGGCAGCTCAAAGACGCGGGCCTTGTGCTCGCCGTTGTGACCTCGAAGATCACGCCCACCGCAAACGCCCACCTCGCGCGCGTCGACCTCGCGCGGTATTTCGATTACGTCGGCGGCGGCACGCCGGGCGGCAGCGCGGAGAAACTGCCCATTCTGCTCGCCGCACTCGAGGCGCTCCAAGCCGACAAAGAGCGCGCCGTCATGGTGGGGGATCGGCATTTCGACCTTGATGCCGCGCGCGCGGCCGGGATCGCCTCAATCGGCGTGGGTTATGGTTACGGCAGCGCGGCGGAGATCGCGGCCTGCGCGCCCACGCATGCGGCGCAAAGCGTCGCCGAACTTCGCGAACTTCTTTTACCCCTACCTTTTATGCGAAAGGAGTGACATCGATGAAGCTGATCTTCGCCATCGTTCAAAACGATGATTCCAAGAGGCTCATCAAAGCGCTGGTGCAAAACAACATCAGCGTGACGCGCATCTCGTCCACCGGCGGTTTTCTGCACGGGGGCAACACCACGCTCATGATCGGCGTGCAGGATGAAACGGTTGAAGAAACATTGGAACTGATCCGCTCCAAATCGAGCATGCGCAAGGAGTTCATGGTCATCCCCTCCACGCTGCCCGGCTATGCGGATAGTTCGCCCACGCCCGTTCAGGTGACCCTGGGCGGCGCTACGGTGTTCATTGTGGATGTGGGGGAGTTCCATAAATTTTGACTTTGGCATACCGGAACATTGAGGCAAGGCTTGCCCGCGCCCTGGAGGCGGGGCGTGCTTGCCATGCGTTTTTTATTTCCGGCGCGGACGGCGCGCTCTCCCGCGAGGCGGCCATGCGCGCCGCGCGCATCGTGGTATTTGGGCGGGAGGACGCGGCGCTTCCCCTTTCTTCTTCTCCCGATTATTTTGAACTCGAAGGCGCTTTAGTGCGCATCGAACGCGTGCGCGAGATCATCGCCGAGCTTACCCATAGGCCCACGGGGGCTTTCGGGCGCGCGATTGCCGTGTGGAATGCCCACGCCCTCTCGCGGCAAGTGCAAAACGCGCTTTTGAAAAGCATCGAAGAGCCGCCCGCGAATACCGTGTTCTTGCTCACGGGCAACGCGGATGGGGTTTTGCCCACGATCGCCTCGCGCTGCTGCGTGATGCGCGCCGGGCAGGCGGGATCTGAGGCCGTATATGAAAGGCTCCTTTTGCTTGGCGCGCCGGATGCGCAGGCGCGCCTTTATGCGCAGCTTAGCTGCGCGAGCGTCGCACGCGGCGAGCGGCTCTATCGCGAGGAAGCGTTCCGCGCGTTTCGCGCTTTGGCGCTCGACGCGACGGCGGAGCTTTTGCGCGGCGGCCTGCCCGCCAACGCCGCTGGCAAGTTCGCGCAGGAGGCGGGGGAGGCGCTCTCCTTCATGCTCGCCTACCTTTCCGATATGCTGCGCATGAAAACCGGCGGCGCCGTGCGGGACAATCCCGACCGGGCGGATGAAATTAAAGGCTTTTTGGCAAGCTTTACAATAGGAAAACTAGCGTGTATGATAGAACTGCTTTGTGCGGCCAACGCGGATATCGTGCGCGCGGGCGGCGGCCGGTATTACGCCGCACCGGCGATCAACCGGCTTTTTTTAGATATTTCGGAGGTTATCAATTCATGAAAACCGTGATAAGCGTTCGCTTTCGCGAGGGCGGGAAGGCTTACTTCTTCAGCCCCGGAGAGCTTGAAATTAAAGAGGGGGACGGCGTGATCGTCGAAACGGCCCGCGGAACGGAGTTTGGCGATGTGGTCGGCGCCCCGCAACAGGTGGAGGAAGACAAGATCGTCGCTCCGCTCAAAGAGGTGCAGCGCGTCGCCACCGAGCACGACCGTGAGCAGCGCGATAAGAACCGCGCCAAAGAGAAGGAAGCGTTCGCGACCTGCCTCAAAAAGATCGCCGAGCACAAGCTCGACATGAAGCTCGTGGATGTGGAGTATTCCTACAATGGCGCGAAGGTCGTGTTCTATTTCACGGCCGACGGGCGCGTCGATTTCCGCGAGCTCGTCAAGGACCTTGCGGCCGTGTTCAAAACGCGCATCGAGCTCCGCCAGATCGGCGTGCGCGACGAAGCCAAAATGCTCGGCGGCCTCGGTTCCTGCGGGCTGCCGGTGTGCTGCAAAACATTCCTTGCCGATTTCACGCCGGTTTCGATCAAAATGGCCAAGGAGCAGAACCTTTCGCTCTCGCCGACGAAAATATCGGGCATCTGCGGCAGGCTGATGTGCTGCCTTAAATACGAGCAGGATTCCTATGAAAGCATGCGCCGCCAGATGCCGCGCATGAACCGCGAGGTCATCACATCCGACGGGGCGGGGACGGTGCTTGAAAACAACGTCATCACCGAAAAGACCCGCGTGCGCGTGGCGCTTGCCGACGGAACCTTTGATGTGCGCGAATATCCGTTCCGCGAGCTTAAACCCAAGGGCGGCAGCCGCGGCGACGGCGCGCGCACGGCGCCCGAAAGCGCGGCGGACGCCGGTGCCGACGAACAGGAATAAGCCGTTTTTTCGTTTTATTTGCGGCCTTTGCGCGAAGGAACGGGAACGAGCCGCCCTCTTGCTTTTTTGTGACGATTGCGCTAGAATAGCTGTGAGTTTAGGAACGGAGGATTTTGAACATGGCTTATAAGATTTCCGATGCATGCATCAGCTGCGGCGCTTGCGAGCCCGAGTGCCCGGTGGCCGCCATCTCCCAGGGCGAAGCGATCTATGAGATCAACGCCGATCTTTGCATCGATTGCGGCGCCTGCGCGGCCGTTTGCCCTGTCGGCGCTCCCCAGCCCGAGTAAAAAAAGTCAAAGCGGTCAAATAGGGCGGCTTATCCCGCCCTTTTCTTCGTTTTAAGGCAAGGGTGCGCGCGATGGTCAAAAACAAAGCGTATATCGGCATATTGCTGATGCTTGCCTGCGCGCTGCTGTGGAGCCTCAACGGCCTTTCGATCAGGCTCATTGCGTGGAACGCGTTCGTGCTTGCTGGCTGGCGCGGCTTTTTTGCGGCGGCGGCGCTCTATGCGGCGATGCGGCTGCTTAAATACCGCGTCGTTTTCGATGGGCGCACCGCCCTCATCGGCGCCTGTGTGTGCGCGACGGGCCTGCTCTATATCCTTGCCAACCGCCTTACTACGGCCGCCAACGCCATCGTGCTTCAATATACCTCGCCCGTTTGGATGATGGCGCTTGGCATAATTCTGTTTGGCAAGCGCTTCCGCGGCGTCGATTTTGCGGCGGTGGCGCTCGTGCTCGGCGGCGTCGCCCTGTTCTTTTTCGATGAGTTGACCCCGGGCGGCGCTTTGGGCAATATTATTGCCATCATCGGCGGCTGCACGCTTGCGGGCGCGTATGTGCTCATGGGCGAGGCCGAGCGGCCGCGCCGCCTTTCGGGCGTGCTTGCGGGCCTTTTGATGATGGCGCTTGCGGGCATCCCGTTCACGCTCCCCTATCCCCCAAAGATCGCGGCCGCGGACTTTGCGTTTGTCGCCGCGATGGGCGTTTTCATGCTCGGCCTGCCGTATGCGCTCTATGGCATCGCGAGCGATCATTGTCCTCCGCTTGGCTGCGTAATCATCGGTTCGGCGGAGATCGTGCTCAACCCGGTCTGGGTGTGGCTTGCCCTTGGCGAAGCGCCGGATCGCTTCGCGCTCATCGGCGGCGCAATCATCCTCGTGACCATCACACTCTGGTGTGCGCTCGGCGGCGCAAAGCCGAAGGAGGGGCTTCCGCGGAGCTGACGGATCGTTGGTTCATCCGTCCTTTTTCTATGGATACGAACATTAAACCGAATGCCAAGACCTTTTTTCGCTTTGCGATTCCCTCCGTGGCCTCCATGCTCGTGTATTCGCTCTATACGCTTTTGGACGGCGTTTTCCTCGCGCACGCGGTAGGCGAATATGCGCTCGCGGCCATCAACCTCGTCATGCCCTACATCAACGGGGTGTTCGCGCTCGCGGTCTTTCTCTCGATGGGCACCTCAACGCTCGTATCGATGGCGCTTGGCCGCGGCGAGCGGGAAGAGGCCGATCGCATCTTCACCCAAAACACCTACGTGCTCCTCGCGCTCTCGCTCGTGCTCGGCGTTCTTGTGGAGCTTTTCACGGTGCCGCTTGCGCGCGCGCTCGGCGCGGGCGGGAGTACGCTTGGTTATGTGGTGACCTATCTTCGCATCCTCGCGCCGTTCACGTTCTTTTTCATGGTGGGCTATGGCTTCGAGGTGCTCACCAAGGCGGGCGGGCACCCGGGCGTATCGCTTCTTGGCATGCTCAGCTGCTTTGTCATCAACATCGCGCTGCACCTCGTGCTCGTCGTGTGGCTCGGTTTCGGCGTCGCCGGCGGCGCGGTGGCGACGGTTGCCGCCCAGGGCGCGGGCTTTACGATTTTTCTCGTGCATTTTGCGCGCAAAAGGTCAAAACTTCGTTTCGTGCGCCTCAAAAAGCCGTTCCTCGGCGTTTATCGGAAGATCATGGCGCTCGGTTTTTCCGAATTCGCGGGCGAGGTGTCGCTCGCGCTCGTGGTGTTTTTGATCAATCGCGCGGCCTTCCGGCTGCTTGGTGAAAATGGCGTTGTCAGCTACGCGGTGCTTGCCTATGTCAACAACATCGTGCTGCAGGTCATGGCGGGGATGACGCAGGGCATGCAGCCGCTCGTCGCGTTTTTTCACGGCACGGGCGAGAAGCGTTCCTGCGCGCGTTTCTATGGGCTTGCGCTGCGCACGACGGCTGTGATCGCGCTCGTCAGCTTCCTTGCCTGCCAGCTGTTCGCCGAAAACATCACGGCGCTCTTCCTCGAGCGCGCGAGCGCGATGTTCGGTTACACCGCGGGCGCGCTTCGCCTCTTCTCGCTTTCATTTTTGCTCGCGGGGTTCAACATGGCTTCCGCCGGTTTTTTCAACGCCATGGGCAAGCCCGCGGGCGCTTTCGCGCTTTCGGCCGGGCGCGGCATCGTGGTGGTGACGGCCTCGGTCTATGTGATGAGCGCCCTTTTAGGCGCGCGCGGCCTGTGGCTTGCGACGCCCGTGAGCGAGGCGCTGGTTTTCGCACTCAACATCGCGCTGGTGCTGCGCTTCTTCCGGCGCGACCCCGCCCTGCGCGGCGCGCGAAGCGCCTAGAACCCCCTTTAACGAAAACGGCCCCCTTGAATCGGCGGGCCGTTTTTTTACGCGTTTAGTTCTTCGCGCTTTCCCTTTTAGCTATCAGCCGTGAAATGATGCCCGCAGTTCGCGCAGAACTTCGCGTCCACCGGCGTGTTGACGCCGCAGCTGGGGCAGAACTTGCTCTTGGGGCGGCTGGCGTCAAGGCGGCGGGCTTCCTGCACCTCATCGAACATGCA
>CAZJIS010000055.1:0-3435 GCA_964546125.1 uncultured Clostridium sp. | reverse complement strand
AGCTCGGGCCGCGTGATCAGGTAATACGGCACAAAACGGTAGGAATAGGCCTTGATGACGTTCATCACCGGGACCATGCCCCAGATGAATGTCCAAAGCGCCTGCCAGCCCATGGCGCCGGCGGTTTTCCAAAAGTTTTTGAAGCCGGAGAAGAGCAGGTCCGCGTTGACCTCTTCGCCGTGGTAGCCGCGGTAGTAGACCGCGATCATGCCAAAGCCCAGCACCAGCGTGATGGGGAGCACAATCAGCGGGATCATGCCGAGAATGCACGCGAGCGCGGCGAGCAGGCCCCCGAGCAGCGATATGCCCCAGAGCCGGAACGGTTTTTGGATTAAAATCTGCAGCGCTTTTTTGTAAGCCGAAAAGATCATGATAATACCTCCATGTATAATGTTTCTAAAGTATAACAGCCCATCCGTTTTGCGGCAAGGGAAAACGCCGCAAAAAGCGCGGCGTTAAGCCTTATAATTCGCTTGCTATTGCTCTTGCGCCGTGCTATAATAGCATGCGTTGGGCGGCCAAGCCGTTGTTGTGTGATGAGAGTGGGTGATCCCGCTCTTTTATTTTGAGGGGGAGGGGGACCGGCGGCGCATGAGGGTGACAGATACCGTCGCGGCCATCGTCAAAGGGCGCATCGAAGCGCTTGGATATGAACTTTATGAGGTCGAATACGTCAAAGAATTCGGCGAGATGAACCTCGTCATTTTGATCGACGCGCCGGGGGGCGTTAAAATTGAGGACTGCGAGCGCGTGAGCCGCGAGATCGAGCCGCTCATCGACGCGGCGGATCCCATCAGCGAGGCGTATTATTTGATCGTCTCTTCCGTGGGCCTCGACCATCCGATCAAAAAAGACCGTGACTTCGAACGAAACCTCGGCAAAGTAATCGAGATCAAGCTCTATGCCGCCATCGATAAAAAGAAAGAATTCAAAGGCACGCTCCTTTCCTACGACGCCGAGAACTTCACGCTCCGGTTCGACGGGGGCGCGGAGCGCAGCTTCCTTCGCAAGAACACGGCGCTTGCGCGCCCGTTTATCGATTTTCGTAAACTTGAATCATAATTGGAGGGGAATACATGAACACCGATTTCATCGAAGCACTGAATGCCATAGAAAAGGAACGCGGCATCAATAAAGACGTGCTTATCGACGCTTTCGAGGCGGCGCTGGTCGCAGCCTATAAGCGCAATTATAATACGACCGGCAACGTGCGCGCGGTGGTCGACCGGGACACCGGCGAAGTGCAGATCTTTGCGAGCAAGACCGTGGTCGATGTCGTGGAGAACCCCACGATCGAGATCTCCATCGAAAAGGCCAAGCGCATCAACCCCCTCTTCGAGGCGGGCGACGTGCTCGAAGAGGAGTCGAACCCGAAGAATTTCGGCCGCATTGCCGCGCAGACCGCGAAGCAGGTGGTCGTGCAGCGCATCCGCGAGGCCGAGCGCGGCGTCATCTTCGAGGAATACGTCGAAAAAGAGAACGAGATCCTCACGGCCATCGTGCAGCGCGTCGAGAAGAACGGCGTGTATGTGGAGCTTGGCAAAACAGATGGACTTATTGCGATGAACGAGACCATCCCCGGCGAGGAGTATGGCACGAGCGAGCGCATCAAGGTTTACGTCCTTGAGGTGCGCAAGACCAGCAAAGGTCCGCAGGTGCTCGTTTCGCGCACGCATCCGGGCCTTGTCAAGCGCCTGTTTGAGCTTGAAGTGCCCGAGATCATGTCCGGCATCGTGCAGGTGAAATCCATTGCGCGCGAGGCGGGATTCCGCACGAAGGTCGCCGTGCATTCGACCGATTCGCAGGTCGATGCCGTGGGCGCATGCGTCGGGCAAAAGGGCATCCGCGTGGAGCGCATCGTGAGCGAACTGCACAACGAAAAGATCGACATCATCGAGTGGGACAGCGACCCCGCGGTCTTCATCGCCAAGGCGCTGAGCCCCGCCAAGGTTTTGATGGTATATATCAACGAAAGCGAAAAGGCCGCCAAGGTGGTTGTGCCGGATACGCAGCTTTCGCTCGCCATCGGCAAAGAGGGGCAGAACGCCCGCCTCGCCGCGAAGCTGACCGGCTGGAAGATCGACATCAAGAGCCAGTCGCAGGCCGAGCGCGAGATGGACCTCTATGAAGAATCCCTCGGGGAGGCGTCCGAGGAGCAGATGGAGGAATAATGGCCGGGAAGAAAACGCCCATGCGCATGTGTGTCGCGTGCAGGCAGATGACGCCGAAAAAAGAGCTCATCCGCATCGTGCGCACGCCTGAGGACGGGGTCCGTCCGGACCCGACGGGCAAGGCCTCGGGCCGGGGCGCATACCTGTGCAAAAAAGCGGAGTGCCTGGAGCGCGCAAAGAAAACGCGCGCGCTTGAGCGGGCGCTCGAGCATAAGGTCGGCGACGAGGTGTTCGAAGCCATCGCAAAGGAGTTGGGTCTTGGCGGATGAGAAAAAACTGCGCGGCGCACTCGGCCTTGCGATGAAAGCGGGCAAATGCGCGGCGGGTGATTACGCCTGCGAGAAGCTGATCAAAGGAGGCGGGGCGCGCCTCGTGGTGCTCGATTGTGACGCGAGCGAGAACACGGGCGAACGCTACCGGGGCATGTGCGCGCGTGCGGGCATTCCCCTTATCGAGATCAAGGAGATGGGCTTCTCGATCGGCAAACCCGGCAGGATGATCGCCGCGGTGACGGACGAAAGCTTTGCAAAGCTCATCGCCTCGCACGCGGCAAAAGAGGAAAACGACACGGGGGTAACAGAATGGCAAAAGCGAAAGTGATGGATTCGGCAAAACAGCTTGAAACGCAGGCGAAAGATCTGTTCGAGCGGATCAAAAAGTCCCATTCGGACATGGGCGGCACGCTCGCGGAGGTGCGGCGTTTCGAAGCTATGCTCATAGAAAAAGAAAAAGCGCGCGAAAGGGAGAGACTCGAGGCGGGGCGGGCTGAGCGGCTTAAAGAGCTGCTTGAGTCCGACGAGCATGCCTACCACGTAGGCAGCGACGAGCCGGCCGAGAGCCCCGTGGAGGCGGCCCCCGCGGTAACGGAGCCCGCCAAAGCGGAACCCGTGCCCGTGGAACCCGTGCCCGTGGAGCCCGCCAAGGCGGAGCCCGTGAAAGCGGAACCCGCGGCGGAGGCGCCCGCGGCGAGCGCCGAGGCGCCCGCGGCGGAGGCGCCCGCGGCCCGGGAGGCGGAGAAACCCGCGCCCGCCCGGCGCAACGAGGGTTACCAGGCCCAGCCCCAGGTGCAAAATGTATACGACCGCAGCAGGCGGCCGCAGGACGGCAACGCGCCGCGCACGGGCGGTTATCAGCAGGGCGGTTACCAGCAGCGCGACGGCAACGCGCCGCGCACAGGCGGTTATCAGCAGGGCGGCTACCAGCAGCGCGACGGCAACGCGCCGCGCACGGGCGGTTATCAGCAGGGCGGTTACCAGCAGGGCGG
>CAZJIS010000054.1:0-10351 GCA_964546125.1 uncultured Clostridium sp. | reverse complement strand
GTGCGGAATTGTGTAATGGTAGCACCTACGACTCTGACTCGTATTGTCTAGGTTCAAATCCTAGTTCCGCAGCCAAGATGGAAGTCCTGAAACCTTAGTGTTTTAGGGCTTTTTTCATGCTTTTAGTTTCTTGATTTTGCGGTTCACCCCTTAATCTACCCCTTACGGTTTTATTACTCTTTAAATGAATTGCTGAATACGAACAGTCAAGGGAGGGGCCGATTTCGGCCCCTCCCTGATTTGGCGTAGGTGTGCTATACCTTTAATAACGAGATGCGATTTGCCTATCTACTTTTACTTAACGGGTTCACTGTGGGGATATTTTTATTCGCATCACCGCGTCTTCTTAGCCTATCCGTCCCCCGTCAAAAAGTAATCCGCTGAGATATAGGCTGTATGGCCGTTAAATTCTATTTTGTACCACGATCCAGATTTTGCGATAATCGTGTATGCTGCGTCCCTAGGTGCGAAGCCCAGGATCGAATACCGCCTGCCTGGCCCGCTGCGCACGTTGACGCTATGATTGCAGTTGACGACCATACCCTGTCCGGCTCCCGGGGCGGGCACTGCTAGGTAGCGCGATGAAATATACCCCACTTGACCGCCGAACTCTACTTTATACCATGCGCCGGCCTTTTCCATGACTGTATACGACGCGCTCCTTGGCGCGAAGCCCAGGATGGGATAATTCGTACCCGGCCCGCTGCGCACGTTGACGCTATGATTGCAGTTGACGACCATACCCTGTCCGGCTCCCGGGGCGGGCACTGCTAGGTAGCGCGATGAAATATACCCCACTTGACCGCCGAACTCTACTTTATACCATGCGCCGGCCTTTTCCATGACTGTATACGCAGCGCTCCTTGGCGCGAAGCCCAAGATGGGATAATTCGTACCCGGCCCGCTGCGCACGTTGACATAGCTCCGGCAGTTTATGATCGTTCCCCTGGGCGTGGGCGTGGGATTTGGCTCGCTGTAGACCTTCCATTGGGAATATAGCGTTACCTCCCCGTTATCCTCCGGCGTAAGGTTTAAAACGCTTTGCATGTTTCTATAGACTACCGGGTCTACCGCACCGGTCGCCCAGCCCGCAAAGGTGTAGCCTGGCCGCGTAAAGCCGTTTGGAGTAAGCGCCCGCTCCACATCATAGGTATGGATGCTCGCCTCGGTGTTGCCCTGGCCGCCGTTGGCGTTGTAATGCACCGTATAGGTATAGGGCGTCCATTTGGCAAACAGCGTCACATCATTTTCGGGAAAGGAGAAGATTTCGCCCGCTGCAAAATCCGTGCCGCTGCCGTTTGCCGCCGTATTCCAAACTGAGAAGGCGTGATGGCCCGTGCGGCTTAGCTCGCTGCCCGCCGCAATGGAGGCCACAGTGCCGATGTGCTGCGTTACCGCCGCCGGTAGGTCGCCGCTGCCGCCATTAAGATCGTAGGAGAGCTTGCATAGCCGCAGGTAAGCGTCAAAATTGCCGCCCCAGGCCACCGAGATGCCATAGGCATCTGAATTAGCTGCATGGCCGGTGATACTTTCCTTTGTATGCGTGGTTGTTGTGGGTGTGGGGCAAGTGCCGTGTTTAAGAAACAGCGCTGCGTCTGCGGATATTTCCAGAGAGCCCTCCGTAGGGATTACTCTAGGAACATCAGGATTTGAGTAAGCCAACCCGGCGCCCACATCCATCGGCCCTGTGGAGGAATCTGCGAATACCACGCCCCCTGTGATCTTGAGTTCGGCGCCGCTCCCGTTCCAGCCGCCGCCGCCGATGCCCGCGCCCATCGACTCGCTCACGGCATTGACCCTGCCGCCGCTGATCGTGATATTCCCGCCGTCACCATCCAGCCCACCGCCGATGCCCGCGCCGCCAATCTTGCTCACGGCATTGACCGTGCCGCCGCTGATCGTAATATTCCCGCCGTCACTGCCTATGCCGCCGCCGATGCCCGCGCCGCCTCCCTCGCCTATGGCATTGACCCAGCCACCGCTGATGATGATACGGCCGCCTTCATCAGCTGCGCCGCCGATGCCCGCGCCCCACCAACCGCCTTTTGCTTCAACCGTACCGCCCTCGATGAAAATGACGCCGCCTTTACCCAGTGAGCCGCCGCCGATGCCCGCACCCGTGCCGCTGCTAGGGCTTGTGGCCTTCACTGTGCCGCCCTGGATGATAATCGTGCCGCCGCTCTGCCTCCAGCCGCCGCCGATGCCCGCACCATCCTCGCCGCCCGTAACGTTAAGCGTTCCGGTGCTTTCCTTTGTAATCACCAGTATCTGGCTGCCGGCGACATCAATTCCGGCATAATTCTCTGTGCCCGTCAGTGTATTATCGCCCACCACCGTGAGGTTCAGCTTCGAGCCGCTAAAGAGATGGATGGCCGAACCCGCGGGCGCCTCGATCGTAGCATTATCTAAAGTCAGGTTTGCTTCCACACCTGCATGAATGACCACACTTGCGGTGCTGGGCCTGCCCGATATTGTGAGCTGCGTGCCGGTAAGCACCCTTACCCTTCTACCACCGTCTTCATACTTATAATCCATATCTTCGGCACCGCCCGTTACGGTAAGCGCGCCCTCCGCCAGCGCCGCTGTGGGCATCAACATGAGCGCCAGCGCTGCGGCCAATAAAAGAGCGATAGATGTTTTTGTCTGCATAAAGCCTATCCTTTCGTGTATCCCCGCCCTTGTGTGTTGCGCGGACGGCAGCTATTGCAAAGAAGCCGTTTTAAACTTATAATCAAGAGCAGCGACACAATAAATGACCGTAGTCCATGACTATAGTCATTATATTTATATTTGCATGTAAAATCAAGGAGAATAGTGATGAAAAAGGAAGCCGGAAGGCCCAGAAAGGAAAAGGCGCTTGCAACGAAAACCCGTCTGTATGCCGCTGCCGAAGCGCTTTTTACGCAATATGGTTTCGACGTGGTGAGCGTGGATCGGATCGTAGAGGAGGCCGGGGTCGCCAAGGGCACGTTTTATGTGCACTTTGAATCCAGGGACAGCCTGCTGGAAACCCTGATTTCCGATTTTGTGGAGCGGGTGGATGTGGATTATCAGGCGTTTATCGATACTTTCCCGCCCGACACGCCGGCAGCGGATATGCTCCTGCGGCTTGTTGAAAAAATAATGGATGTGATGGTGGATGCCATTGGGCTGGCACGGATGAAAGCGCTCTACCGGGCCCAGCTGGCAAATCCATCGCACGGCAAGATCGCCCTAAGCTACAACCGGAGGCTCTACAAAACCATTATGGAAGTATTGGCCAAGGGGATGCGGCGCGGGGAGTTTTTGGCGGAGCTTCCGTTGGAGGTACTAGCCAACCATTTGATTCTGGCTATGCGCGGGATCATTTATGAATGGTGTATCCGCTATCCGGATTTTGATTTGCAGGCCCAATCCCAGGCGTATTTTCGTATTGTTCTAAGAGGTATGCAGGGGTAGGGGCGGGAGCATCCTGTTCGGTCTGTTTCCAATCATGAATATCCCGCAACGTATCGACATCTGCCTGCGGCTTTATTACCCCTTTTATGAATTGCTTCATACGGGCGGCGCTATCCTGCTTTATTTTCTCCGTAACGTGACCGTAAACATCCAGCGTAAAGGCCGCCGTATGATGCCCAAGGTTTTCCTTGCTTACTTTTCCCAAACTGGATGCCCGCAAGATGGCCTCGACCAACATGTTGGAACGCCTCAACGAGATAATTTGGCGGCGGACAAGGGTTGTTGACATTTTCCCCAACCCAGACTCCTATCTGCGTCTGGTCACCACGTTCCTCATGGAATATGATAAGATTGGTCGGTTTCCAGAGCTTACCTCAGCGAAGAATCCGTTCGCACCTTATTGCCCAAAGCGGCTTAACCCACTTGCGGAGTACCCCTAAATTGCGAACTTGCCTTGACACTATCCAGCGCCGTGCAGCCTCATTCTTCGATCATCTCGTAAAACGTCTCTTCGGACACGAGCTCGATCTCAAAGCCTTGCAGCATGAGCTGCTCGGCTTTTTTGTGTTTGGCGCTCTTGGGGCCGCCGGCGAGGTCATACGGATCGCCCCCGCCGAGCACGAGGAAACCCGTGCGCCGAGTGACGCTGTCCGTGCAGGCGCCGCCGCGGTCGGCGACTTTTTGCATCGCTTCGGTGCGGCTCATGCGCGAGAGTTCGCCTGTGAACGCGAATGTTTTGCCATAGCAGGCGCAGGTTTCGTCAAAATCGACGCGGTCGGTGCGGATGTCCGCCGCGCGGGGCGCGCGCTTTGCGCTCCGCGGCGGCGCGTCGCCAAAGCCACGCGCCCTCGCGTAAGTTTTCATGTGTTCGTAGCAGTCAATCGTTTGAATCACATCGGCAAGCGCGCGGTGTTCGACCGCCTCGCCGATGCCGAAGCGGAATACGAGGTCCGAGAGTTTATGGTGCGCAAACTGCGGAAAGAGCCTTCGGCTCAGGCGCATCGTATCTACAAAATCATTCGGGAAAGGCCGCGAGAGTTCGCGCGCGCACGCTTCATAAAGAAAGCCGAGGTCGAAATTCACGTTATGCCCGAGGATGATAGCTTCCCCCGCAAATGTAAGGAACGCGGGCAGCACCTCGCCAATCGAGGGGGCGTCCTCGAGCATCGCGTCGGTGATGCCCGTGAGGCGGGTGATGAACGGGTCGAGCGGGCGGCCGGGATTGACGAGCGAGGCGAACCGCTCGTCGATGCAGCCGCCTATAACGCGCACCGCGCCGAATTCGATGATGCGCCCGCGCCGCGGGTCGAGTCCCGTGGTTTCAAGGTCTACGGCCACATAGTTGGGCACGAAGCGCATGAGGTCTTTGCCCCTCGGCGCGCGGGGGGAGGAAGTTTGTTCAAAGGGAGGGTAAAGGCTCATCACGATCTCCATGGTATGCAAAATGCGTTCGGTTCCCACGGGAAGCATACCACATTCCGCGCGCATGCGCCATGCTAAAGCCTCGGCGCATTGACAGCGCGCGCCCTTATCGGCTACAATAAAAACATCACAAACATTCTTTTATTCACCTTTTTGCTCTCTGCCAACACAAGAAAGGAACGCCGTTTATGAACGAAGCCGCCGCCATCCCGAAGCTTGGCTTTTTGGAGAAGCTGGGTTTTGGCGCGTTCTCCCTCGGCTCCAACATCGTTTTCCAGTTTAAGAACATCTATTACCTGTTCTTCCTGACCAATGTGCTTATGGTGGATGTGGCCGTCGCGGGCACCATCCTCGCGCTCGGCACGGTGTGGGATGCGATCAACGATCCGCTCGTGGGCTATTATGCGGTCAGCCACCGCTTCAAAAGCGGCGAGCGCGTGCGTCCGTTCGCCCTCTGGTATGCGATCCCCTGGGCAGTGACGACGGTGCTTCTTTTCACGAACTTCCGCCTCGGCCCCGCGCAGACGGTCGCCGTCGCCGCGATTGTTTATTTCGTGTTTGAGCTTTTCAACACCGCGGTCGCCATCCCCTATAACACGATGGGCAGCCTCGCGACGAACATCGATGCGGACCGCCGCTCCATCAACGTGTTCCGGACCCTTGGCAGCAGCTTTGGCATGGCGGTCGGTTCCGTCGCCTGCCTGCCGCTGCTCAAACTCTTCGGCGGGCTTGATGAGCGCGGCAACCTCAACGAATATTCAAGCCGCGGTTTCTTCTATGTGGCCTGCATCATGGGCGTGCTGTGCGTCGTCGGCTGTCTTGCGCATTACTATACGACCAAGGAGCGCGTGAAACCCGAAGGGGAGGAGGAGCCGATCTCCATTTTCAAAACCTTCCGCATGCTCTATGGCTACCGGCCCTATTTGATGAACACGCTCTACATCATCTGCTACGGCCTCGTCCTTTTGCTTGTGATGAGCTGCCTTAATTATTATGCGACCTATGTGCTCGGCTCCACCGCCGCGGCGACGAACATCCAGATCGCCTATCTTGTGAGCGCCGTGGGCATTTCCGTGCTCATCAGCCCCATCGACCAAAAGCTTGGCCGCAAGGCGACCATGCTGCTCGCGGCGGCGGTGCTGGTGCTCGGCAAAGTTTGGTTCATCATCGCCCCGCACTCGCTCGGCGCCATTTATGTGAGCGCCATCACCACGGGCATCGGCGCGACGATTACGTTCGTGATGTTCAACACCAACCGCAACAATCTTTCCGATTTGGTCGCCAAACGCGCCGGGCGGCGGCTTGACGGCATGATCGGCACGGCGGATAACCTCGCATCCAAGCTTGGCGAGGCCGGGGCCGTGCAGCTCATCGGCATCACGCTCTCCCGCGCGGGGCTTGACGCGAGCCTGCCTGAGCAATCCGCAAAGGCCATCGAGCGCATCAACATTTTGCTTGGCTGGGCGCCGGCGGTCGTGGGCGTGGTGATGATCGTTGTCGTTCTTTTCCTCAACATCGAGCAGGAAATGGCCCGCTTAAAGCAAAGCGAGGGGCAGGCAAGCTAGGAAGCCCATGGGGTTTATTTTAGGGGGCAAATATGGATCTTAAAGAAATCATGGGATACAGGCGCTTCGTCGTCGTGGGGGATACGCTTCATGAAGAGAAGTACGCCCACCGCATCAAACAGGGCCTCATCGCGCAGGGCTATAAAGTGCACGCCGTGGGCAAAGAGCTCGCCTCCCTCAACGATGTGCCGGGCGAGATCGATATCATCGATTTATGTATCCACCCGGCCAAAGGCATCGGCCTCTTGAAGGAGTGCAAAAAGCCGTTCAAGTGCATCGTCATCCAACCCGGCGCGGAGAGCGAGGAGATCTTCGCCTACCTCAACGAACAGGGGCTGCCCTATGTGGAAGCCTGCCTGCTCGTGGGGCTGCGCCTGTACCCGCGCGTGTAGTTCCAACGTATTTAATGCCGCGCGCAGCGACTCTTTTGGGCGCGGGCGGAAGCGCGGAACCGGAAATGAGCTTCATATTTAACGGCGAATTGCAAAAAAGGGGGAACAGGCGCCTTGCCTGCCCCCCTTAAACGCATTTTGCCGCGTTATTCGGCAAGTGCCTTTGCGATGGCTGAAGCTTGCGCGAGGACTGCCTCATCGGGGTTCCAGTTGCAGCGGAGCTCGGGCTCAACAACGGCAAAGCCGGCCTCCTCAAGCCGCGCGCGCAAAACCTTCGTCGCCTCGCCGCTCCAGCCGTAGCAGCCGAACACGGCGGCCTTCTTGTTTTTGAACTTGAGCTCGCTGAGGAATTCAAGCCAGCCGCCCACGGCGGAGAGGATGTTCTGCCCCACGGTGGGCGAGCCCACGGCGATGGCTTTCGATTTGAACACTTCGGTCATAATGTCGTTCTTATCGCTCTTCGAAATATTGAATATCTTCACTTTCGTCGTGGGCGAGAGGGCGGAGATCTCCTTGCCGATGCGGTGCGCGAGCTGCATCGTGCCATCCCACATGGTGTCGTAAACGATGGTGACCTGATCTTCCTGGTAAGCCTGCGCCCATGCATAATATTGCTCCACGATCTGCACCGGGTTGTCGCGCCAGATCGCGCCGTGGCTCGGGGCGATGATGTCGATGGGCAGGTTGAGCGCGAGGATCTCCTCCACTTTCTTTTTCACGAGCGCCGAGAAGGGGTTGAGGATGTTGGCATAGTATTTCTGCGCCTCGCCCCAAAGCAGGCAGGCGTCGGCCTTGTCGTTAAAAAGCTCTTCCACCGCATAATGCTGGCCGAAGGCGTCGTTCGAAAACAGGATGTTGTCGCCGGTCATATAGGTCGCCATGCTGTCGGGCCAGTGCAGCATTTTCATTTCCACAAAAACGAGCTTCTTGCCGTTGCCAATGTCGAGCGCATCGCCCGTTTTCACAACGTTGAAGTTCCACTCGGGGTGGTGATATTGGCCCACGAGCGACTTTACGGCGTTAGCCGTGCAGTAGATCGGCGTATCGGGGATCTTCTCCATCAGCGCGGGCAAGGAACCGCTGTGGTCGACCTCGCCGTGGTTCATGACGATGAAGTCGATTTGCGTCAGATCGACCTCACTTTGGAGATTGTCCACAAATTCGGTGGAGTGGGGCCGCCAAACGGTGTCGATGAGCACCGTCTTCTCCTCGCGGATCAGGTAGGCGTTCTGGCTTGAGCCATGGTTGATGGAATAATCGGCGCCGTGGAAGGATTCGAGCTCCCAATCGATCTTGCCGACCCAATAAACATTGTTCTTCAGATGCCGTTTCATTTGGATGTACCTCCTTGGATGATGGCCGCCTCCCGCGTAGGGGCGTTATGTAAATGATACCATATATGTGCCGCGCCGGGCGATCTATTTTTATCAGTATGGCAAAAAAAGTGTGCGGCTATGCGCGCACGAAAACGCCGCCCGGTTTTGGCGGGCGGCGCGCTGGCTTTGGAAATGCTCTTTAGGGCGCGGTTGGCGCAATCATTTCATAGGCGACGTTCACGCGCGCGGTAATGGTGATCTCTCCCCGGCTTAAAGGCATGTCGGAGAGCTTATCGTCCGCTTCACTGGCCGCAGTTGGGGCGAAATCATAGGGGATGGGGCTGGACTGGCTGCTTTCGTTCACCGAAAGCGGCACAGGCACGATCGCCACGCCGAGGGCCTCGGCCATCGCTTCCGCTTTGCCCAGGGCGTCCGCCACGGCGGCACGCAAAGCATTTTGGTAGGCGCTGCTCGTATCCGCAACCGTGAACGCGAGGCCGTTTGTGCCGTTTGCGCCCGCGGCGACCGCCGCGGAGATGACGCCGCCCGCAAGTTCGATGGGGGAGACCGTGACGAACAGAGTGGTTGTCATTCGGTAGCCCGTGATGGGAGCGGGGGATTTTTCATAATCGTAAACCTCGTAGAGGTTGACGTTTTGCGTTTGCAGATCCTTTTCCTTCACGCCCGCATCAAGGATGGCCGCTGTCACGGCCTCGGTTTTTGCAGCGTTGCCGCTCTGCGCCGAGGCGGCGTCTTTTGCTTCGGTTAAAACCGTAACGTAAAACGTGGCGGTGTCGGGCGTGAGCACGATCTTGCCCGAGCCCGAAACGTTGAGCGCATCAGGCGTGCGCGGCGATTCCTGCGTGATGTTGACCTCGGGCTGCAGGAGGGTGGGCGGCTTTTCTTCCTGCGCGAGTTGTTCTTCGGATTTGCACGCGCCCATCAAAAGCGCCGCGCACAGCAGTGCGCCAAGAAGCAGGATTGCGGCGCGTTTACTTGCTTTCATGTTCATTTCCCTCCGCAGCTTCGGCGTTTTGCTGTTTTGCGTAAGCTTCCTTTTGTTTCTCGAAGAGCGCCTGCTGCAAAACGGCGGCCTTTGCGGCCCGTTCAGCCTGTTTACGCGCGCTTCGCTTTGTGCAGGTGCGCACGATGAAAACGATGATCAAAACGAACACCGCGAGCACCGCGAGCACGGGCAAAGCGCTCACGAACCACACGAACAGGTTCGTGAAGAACGTGCCTACGCCGTAGAGAGAATTGGTGAAGCCCTCGCGGATGCGCTGGCCGGATGTTTTGGTGGCCGCGGGTCCCTCGCGCAGCGATTCTTCGTAAAGCGTGATTTCGACGGTTGAATAGGAAACGAGCGCGTCGTATTTTTTGAGCGTGCCGGTGAGCCGCTCGATCTCATACATCACATCGCTGATCCTGCTCTCGAGCAGAATGATATCTGCAAGGTTATCCGTCTGCACGAGAATGCTCTGCAGCCGCTCGAGTTCGATTTTAAGCACGCCTAAGCGCGAGTCGATGTCGAAGTAAGCGTCGGTGATGTCGTCCGCGTTGTCGTAGCTGTTGAGAAGCGTGCCCATTCCCTGCACGTCTTTAATGAAGCTTTGCGCGTTTTCAGCGGGTACGCGCAGCGTGAGCCGGGCAGAGCGGCCGCCGTCGCCATAGGAACTCGGTTTTTTGCCATCGATCGTGCTCGATTGTGAGTAGCCGCCGGAAGAGGCGAGCCGCTGCTCGATGGCGGAGAGCACACCGTCAAAATCATCGGTTTGAATGGTGAGGTTGTAGTTGCGGATGACCTTGCGCCCGCCATACAGCTCCTCGACCTGCGCCTTGTCGGGCGAACCGTAGTCACCGCCGCCGGTAAGGCCCGTATCGACGCCGGAAGGCGGGCGCGTCGCTGAGGCCGTGGGCGCGCCGGGCGCTGCAGCCTCGCCGGAGGCGTTATCCCGGGCGAGGCCCTTGCCGGCTGCGCAGCCCGCGAGAAGAAGCAAGATCACAAGGGCCGATACAAACAAAATATATATCCGTTTCATGCGATTGAACCCCCTTACTTTTACCAGTATAACGCATTATAACATCTTCCGGTTGCGCATGGCGGTGAATTGTGCTAAAATCCATCTTGTTCCGCCGGTGTGATGGAATGGCAGACGTGACGGACTCAAAATCCGTTCCTGGCGACAGGGTGTGGGTTCAAGTCCCACCACCGGCACCA
>CAZJIS010000053.1:0-11148 GCA_964546125.1 uncultured Clostridium sp. | reverse complement strand
CCACAAGAAAAGCTAGAGTTCATCTAGCTTTTTTGTTTGCTCTAAATTAGTTCAAAATGCGAGGCGAGGAACGCCTCGACTTCGCGCGCATCGGGAATGGACTGCTGCGCGCCGGGCCGCGTCACCGCGATGGCGGCGGCGGCCGAGGCATAGCGCAGCGCATCCTCAAGCGCGTCGCCCGCGCAAAGGCGCACGGCGAGCGCACCGCAGAACGTGTCGCCCGCGGCGGTGGTGTCCACGGCCCGCACGCGGAAGGCGGGCAGCTCCGCGAGCCGGCCATTTTGCCTGTAAGCGCACCCGCGGCTGCCCAGCGTCACCACCACGCGGCCGACGCCCTGCGCCTCGAGCGCAAGCACGCCCTGCGCGATGTCTTGCGTGCCGGAAAGCAGCGCAAGTTCGGTTTCGTTGGGCAAAAGGATATCAACGTCTTCGAGGGCGGGGAGGATCTCTTTCCCCGCGGGCGCGGGGTTGATTAGCGTGCGCATGCCGCGGGCTTTGGCGATAGAAAGGGCGTGCTTTACGGTATCGATCGGGGTTTCGAGCTGCGCGAGAAAGAGATCGCCCTTCCGCGCGTCTCCAAGAAAAGCTTCGGCCTGCGCGGGGGAGAGGGCGGCGTTCGCACCCGCGTCGAGTATGATGCGGTTTTCCGCCTGCGTCACGACGATCACGGCGATGCCGGTGCTTTGCGAAGCGTCCTCGCGCACCGAGGAAACGTCCACGCCGCAGCGTTCGAGCGCCTCGCCAAGGGCCTTGCCGAAAGCGTCCGCGCCGACGCGGCCCAGCATGCGCACATCTCCGCCGAGCCTGCCGCAGGCCGCCGCCTGGTTTGCGCCCTTGCCGCCCGGGTTTGTGAGAAAGCCGCTCCCGTGCAGGGTTTCGCCTGCTTCCGGCACGCGCGGGCTGTGGATGACAAGGTCCATATTGAGGCTGCCCAGCACATAAATGCGGCTTTGCATCTGTTCGTTCATGCGTCCTCCTCGCCGCGCCCGCCGCGGGCGTCCGGCGTGTTTTTCTTTGCTATAGTATAGCATCTTGCCGCCCGCATGGAAATGCGATTGTATCTTTGCCCGATTCCCGCGTTGATATATTTTGCGCCATCAAGTAAACTATATAAACAGTCTTTTGGAGGAAACGTATGGCAAGGATGTTTGGAACCGATGGCGTGCGCGGGATCGCCAACGAAGATCTTAGCTGCGAGCTGGCGATGAAAATCGGCGCGGCAGGCGCCTATGTGCTCACGCGCAATGCTCACAGCCCCCGCATACTCATTGGTCAGGATACGAGGAAAAGCGGCGATATGCTCGCCCGCGCGCTTGCGGCGGGCATCTGCTCGGTAGGCGGCGATGTGCTCGATTGCGGCGTGATCCCCACGCCCGCGCTCGCGTACCTTGCGCGGCATTACGGGGTCGATGCGGCGGTGATGATCTCCGCCTCGCACAACACGTTCGAGTATAACGGCATCAAGTGGTTCGACGGCGAGGGGTATAAGCTTTCCGATGCGCTCGAGGATGAAATCGAGGCCATCGTCCATGAGAACCGCGCGCTTTCGCGCCCGCGAGGGGCGGGGGTGGGGCGCTGCGGCGTGGCCGTGAACGCCGTGGCGGATTACGAAGCCTTTTTGCTCTCCTGCGCAACGGCGCGCTGCGAAGGCCGCCACATCGTGCTCGACTGCGCCAACGGCGCGGCTTCGGGCATCGCGGAAACTGTGTTCCGCGCGCTCGGAGCAAAGGTCAGCGTCACGGGCAGCGAGCCGAATGGTCTCAACATCAACGCCGGTTGCGGCTCTACGCACCCCGAGCGATTGCAAGCGCTCGTGCGCGCCGTGGGCGGAGATGTGGGCTTTGCCTTCGACGGCGACGCGGACCGCGTGATTGCCTGCGACGAAGCGGGCGGGCAAATCGATGGCGACCGCATCATGGGCATGTGTGCGCGCCACCTCAAGGAATGCGGCAAACTTGCGGCGAACACGCTGGTGCTCACGGTCATGTCGAACCTTGGCCTCAAAAAACGCATGGAAGAGATAGGCGTGCATGTGGAGGAAACCATCGTGGGCGACCGCTATGTGATGGAGCGCATGCGCGCGGGCGGCTTCGCGCTTGGCGGCGAGCAATCCGGCCACATTATCTTCCTCGATTTGAACACCACGGGCGACGGCATCCTCACGGCCATTCAGGTGATGAATATCCTTTGCGAAAAAAACGAGGCGATGTCCGCCCTCGCGGCCGAAGTGCCGACGTACCCGCAGGTGCTCGTCAACGTCGTGCTCGATCCCCGCGATAAGGAAGCGGCGCTTGCGGACGCGCGGTTAAAGGAGTGCATTGAGCAAGCTTCGCAAGCGCTTGGCCGTGCGGGCCGCGTGCTCGTGCGCGCTTCGGGCACGGAGCCTCTCGTGCGCATCATGCTTGAGGGCGTGTGCGCGGAGCAGATCGAAGCGCTTGCGTTGAACATCGCAGGCGTGCTCACCGAAAAATACGCCGGGGTCGTCCGGCGTTGAAAAACGTTTTCCCTTACTTTAATCAAACGGCCTCCGCTTTTTTGCGCAGGCCGTTTTGCTTGGGTGCGGGGGTCAATCTTTTAGAAATCAATCCTCTTATCGATGTAGGCGGTAAGCTCCGCGATGGGCAGGCGGATTTGCGCCATGGTGTCGCGCTCGCGCACGGTCACGGTGTCGTTTTCAAGCGTATCGAAGTCGATGGTAATGCAAAACGGCGTGCCGATCTCATCGGCCCGGCGGTAGCGCTTGCCGATGGCGCCCGAATCGTCGTAATCGACCATGAAGCGCTTTGCGAGCATCCGGTAAACCTCCTGCGCCTTGTCGCCGAGCTTGTTCTTTTGCAAGGGCAGCACCGCCGCCTTGTAGGGCGCGAGGGCGGGGTGGAGGCGCAGGACATTGCGGATATCGCCGCCTTCGAGGGTCTCTTCATCATAAGCGCCGCACAAAAATGCAAGCGCCACGCGGTCTGCGCCAAGCGAGGGCTCCACGCAGAAAGGAACGAACTTTTCGTTCGTGAAAGGATCCTGGTATTCAAGGCTCTGGCCGGAGTGGGCCATGTGCGCCTTGAGGTCGAAATCCGTGCGCGAAGCAATGCCCCAAAGCTCGCCCCAGCCAAACGGGAAGAGGAACTCGATGTCCGTCGTTCCATTTGAGTAGTGCGAAAGTTCCGCCTGCTCGTGTTCGCGCATGCGCATGTTCTCTTCTTTCATGCCGAGGTTCACAAGGAAGCTGCGGCAGTATTCCTTCCAATAGGCATACCATTCGAGCTCCGTGCCGGGCGCGCAGAAGAACTCAAGCTCCATCTGCTCGAACTCACGCGTGCGGAACGTGAAGTTGCCGGGCGTAATTTCGTTGCGGAAAGATTTGCCCACCTGCGCGATGCCAAAGGGAAGCTTGCGGCGCGTGGTGCGCTGCACGTTTTTAAAATTGACGAAAATGCCCTGCGCGGTCTCGGGGCGAAGGTATATTTCGCTTGCCGTATCCTCGTTCACGCCTTGGAAGGTTTTGAACATCATGTTAAACTTGCGGATGTTCGTGAAATCCTTCTTGCCGCACTCGGGGCAGGCAATGCCATTTTCGGCGATGAAGGCCTGCATCTGCGCGTGGCTCCAGCCGTCGGGACGCACGTCGGCAAGGTCATGCTGCGCGGCATAGTCTTCGATGAGCTTGTCCGCGCGAAAGCGCGCCTTGCATGCTTTGCAGTCCATGAGAGGATCGTTGAAGTTGACCACGTGCCCCGAGGCCACCCAGGTTTGCGGGTTCATCAGAATGGCGGAATCCATGCCTACGTTATAGGGGCTTTCCTGCACGAATTTGCGCCACCACGCCTTTTTAACGTTGTTCTTGAATTCGACCCCGAGCGGGCCGTAATCCCAGGTGTTGGCGAGGCCGCCGTATATTTCGCTGCCGGCGAAGATGAAGCCGCGGTTTTTGCACAACGCGACGATCTTATCCATCGAGAAGCGTGTCATGATCTTATCCTCCTGCATGAATTCGAAACTATCATATGATATCATTTATCCAGGTCGCGAACAAGTCACAAAAGTTTTGCCGCCAGAGTAATATATCGTAGCAATGCCCTGGGCATAATTAAAGGAGGAAAGAACATGTTCTCTTTTGGCAACTGTGGCAATAACTGCGGGAACAATTGGTGGTGGATCATCATCCTCTTCATGATCTGCGGCAATGGTTTTGGCGGCTGCGGCTGCAACAACGATGACAACGACCTGTGCTCGATCATCGTGCCGCTTCTTCTCATCAGCGGTTTGAGCAACTGCTTTGGCAACGATTCCTGCGGGCCGGGCTGTGGAACCGGTTGCGGAACCGGTTGCGGAAACAACAACTGCGGCTGCTGCTAAACAAGTCCAACCCATGTGGGGAACGCGATGGGCGGCCATTGGGCCGCCCATTCCATTTTTAAAAAACCATCAGTTTTTGCCTGATGCGCACAGCGCGAGCTTTTCCTCGCGCGTCATGCGCTTGAACGCACATTCGCGCCGCATCGCCTCGGATTTTGAGACGAAGGCCTCGCTGTAAACAAGCGCCACCGGCAGCCGCGCGCGCGTATATTTCGCGCCGAGGCCGTCGTTGTGGGCCCGCACGCGCCGCTCGATATCCGCGGCGTAGCCCGAGTAGATCGAACCATCCGCGCAGCGCAGCATGTAAGCGTAATAGCTCACCGGCTCACCAGCCGATCTCCTCGTCGATGAGCACGAGGTGGAATTCCTCAATCAGCCGCGACACGTTCTCTATAATCACCGTCACGCGGCACATGCGCTCCGCGCTCGCGCAATCCGCGCAGCGGCCCGTACGCCCGCAGGGGAGCGTATTTAGGCCGAGCCTTCGCGCGTTGAGCGGGCAGGTCACGCGCTTGATGCGCTCGATCCCCGAAGTTATATCTTTTGCAAGCTTGTTTTTGCCGATGAAGAGGATCACCTTCTCCGGCCCCATTACCATGGCGGTCACGCGGTTGCCCGCGCCGTCGATGTTAACGAGCACGCCGTCCTCGGTGATGGCGTTGGTTGAGGCCGCAAACCATTTGGCGCGCGTTGCCTTGAGACGCACGGCGGCCTTTTCTTTTTCGGGCGCGTAGGTGTGGGAATACACCTCGTTCCCCTGCGCTTTGAGCGCGTCATAGAGGCCAAGCTCATGCAGCGTTGCGGAGCCGCCCATGCCCACAGGGTCGGGACCTATGAGAGCAAGGCCGACGCGCAGCGCCTCATGGGCGTTCTGCACGGCGTGCACGGTGAAACCGCGGCGTTCAAGGTTCTTTTTAAGCCGTTCGAAATCGTTTGAAAACATAGAGAACCTCCCCGGGAATAAAATCATGCATACAAAATCTATCACAAATCGGCCGCACTTGCAAATTCCGCTTCCATCAAGTATGATTTTACGAGACTTCAACCGGAGGGAACGCATGGCATACGACCGCGACCTGATCAGGAATTTTTGCATCATCGCGCACATCGATCACGGAAAGTCCACTTTGGCGGACAGGATGATCGAGTTGACCGATACCGTCGCGCGGCGCGATATGGAAGCGCAGCTGCTCGACACGATGGATATCGAACGGGAGCGGGGGATCACGATTAAATCCTCGCCCGTGCGCATGTTCTATACCTATACCGACGGCCGCCGCTATATGTTCAACCTCATCGACACGCCTGGCCATGTCGATTTCACCTATGAAGTTTCACGCAGCCTCGCCGCCTGCGAGGGCGCGGTGCTCGTGGTGGATGCTACGCAGGGCATTGAGGCACAAACGCTCGCCAACGTGTACCTCGCGCTCGACAGCGCCCTAGAGATCGTGCCCGTCATCAACAAGATCGACCTGCCCAGCGCCGACGCCGAGCGCACCATCCATGAGATAGAGGACATTATCGGCCTGCCGGCCGAGGATGCGCCGCAGATCTCCGCGAAGCTCGGCACGAACATCGACCGGGTGCTCGCGCGCATTGTCGAACTTGTGCCCCCGCCCGAGGGGGAGTTCAGCGCGCCGCTTCGCGCGCTCATTTTCGACAGCATTTATGATAATTATAAAGGCGTTCTCTGCTATGTGCGCGTCAAGGAGGGGAGCGTGCGCGCAGGCACGCGCATCCGCTCGATGGCGGGCGGCGCCGAATTCGACGTGACCGAGGTCGGCGTGTTCATGCCCCAGCTTCGGCCAACGGACTCGCTCGCCGCGGGCGAGGTCGGCTACATCGCGGCTTCCATTAAAACCGTGAGTGAAACGAAGGTCGGAGATACGTTTACCGATGTTGAGAACCCGGCAAAAGAGCCGCTGCCGGGCTACAAGCATGTGAACCCGATGGTGTTTTGCGGCATTTATCCCGCGGATGGCGCCGATTACGAAAACCTTAAGGAGGCGCTTGAGAAACTTGAACTCAACGACGCCTCGCTCACCTACGAACAGGAAACCTCGCAGGCGCTTGGCTTCGGCTTCCGCTGCGGCTTTCTGGGCCTTCTTCACATGGAGATCGTGCAGGAAAGGCTCGAGCGCGAATTCGACCTCGATCTTGTGACGACCGCGCCGAGCGTCATCTACCGCGTGGTAAAAACGAGCGGCGAGGTGCTCTCCATCGACAACCCCTCGAACCTGCCCAATGCCGCCGAGATCGATTTTATGGAAGAGCCGATGGTCAAGGCCAACATCATGACGCCCTCCGAATATGTCGGCGCGATCATGGAGCTGTGCCAGAGCCGGCGCGGCGAGTTCATCGACATGACGTATATCGAAGAAGGCCGCGTCAACATGAAATACGAGCTGCCGCTCAACGAGATTATTTACGATTTTTTTGACCAGCTCAAGTCGCGCAGCCGCGGCTATGCCTCATTCGACTATGAATTGAAAGAGTACGTCCAATCGGACCTCGTCAAGCTCGACTTTTTGCTCAACGGCGACCTTTGCGATGCGCTCTCCACCATCGTGCACCGCGATAAGGCCTATGCTAAGGGCCGTGCCGTCGCCGAGAAGCTGCAGGAGGTCATCCCGCGCCAGCAGTTTGAGATCCCCATCCAGGCGGCCATCGGCGGCAAGATCATCGCGCGCGAGACCGTGCGCGCCGTGCGCAAGGATGTTTTAGCCAAGTGCTACGGCGGCGACATCACCCGCAAGAAGAAGCTGCTCGAAAAGCAGAAAGAGGGCAAGAAGCGCATGCGCCAGATCGGCACGGTGGAACTGCCCAGCGAAGCTTTCATGAGCGTGCTGCGCATCAACTAATCATGGCGGGCATTTACATCCACATTCCCTTTTGCGCCGCGAAGTGCCGCTATTGCGACTTCGTCTCCTTCGCGGATCCCGCGGGGCGCGAGGCGTACATTCGTGCACTCTGCGGCGAAATGGCGCTTTGCGCGGCGGCAGGGCCCTGGCGGGAATACGATACGGTCTTTCTTGGCGGCGGCACGCCCTCAGTGCTTCCTGAGGGTGAAATCGCGCGTGTTCTCGAGGCGCTTTTTGGGGCCTTTTCCATCGCGCCCGGCGCGGAGATTTCCATCGAAGCGAATCCCGGCACGCTCGACCCCCAAAAGCTTTGCGAATATCGGGAGGCGGGCGTCAACCGCCTCTCAATTGGCTTGCAGAGCGCGCAAAACCAACTGTTGCGTAACCTCGGGCGCATCCATACCTACGAAGATTTTCTCGAAAGCTTCGGCCTTGCGCGCGAGGCGGGCTTTTCGAACATCAACGTCGATATTATGTATGGCCTGCCCGAGCAGGCGCTTGAAGATTATCTTTCCACCATCGAGGCGCTCGCCGCGCTTTCGCCCGAACACATCAGCGCCTATTCGTTGATTCTCGAGGAGAATACGCCGCTTTATATGGACGTGAACGGCGGTGCGCAGAGCCTGCCGGATGAGGACGCGGCTTATGACATGCACCGCGCGGGCATTGAACTTCTTGCAAAGCGCGGCTACCGGCGCTATGAAATTTCAAATTACGCAGAGCCCGGCTTTGAATCCCGCCACAACCTCAACTATTGGAACAACGGGGAATACCTTGGCCTCGGCCTCAACGCCCACGGGGCGATGCGCGTGGACGGCAAGTGGCTGCGCCTTGAAAACACTTCTTCGCTTGGGAATTACATCGAGCGCGCCGCGCGCGGCGAGCGGCCGCTTGCGAGGGACCCGCAGGAGATCCCGCCCGCCGGGGAGATGTTTGAAACCGTCATGCTCGGCCTTCGTAAAACCGAGGGCATCAAGGATGAAACCTTCCGCGCGCGCTTTCAAAAGAGCATGGGCGAGGTCTTTCCGGAGGCGCTGCGGCGGCTTAATGCAAAGGGCTGGCTCGTTTCCGAGGGCGGCTTTTACCGCCTTACCGATGAGGGGCTCGATTTTCAAAACCTCGCGCTGCTTGAAATGATGTAGCGCGGAACAAATCATTTTAATATCACCGTTTTGTCACATTAGCCGCCCCGATATGCCTTGACAAAAAAGGTGTGGGGCGGTATATTTTACCCATAGTTTAGCACTCGTTTGATGCGAGTGCTAACATTCGGAAAAGGGCGGCATGTCCGGAAAGGGGGGCCAAATGGAGCTTGATGCGAGAAAGCTGCGCATACTGCGGGCGATCATCGACGACTATATTCTTACCGCCGCGCCGGTCGGTTCGCGGACGATCGCCAAGCGCACCGATATCAGCCTCTCTTCGGCGACGATCCGCAACGAGATGAGCGATCTCGAGGAGATGGGTTTCCTTGAGCAGCCGCACACCTCGGCGGGCCGCATCCCCTCGGATAAAGCCTACCGGCTCTACGTCAACAGCATCATGAGCCGCGCGGCGCTCACCGGCGATGAGATCACGGTCATCCGTGAACACTATGCGCAGCGCTATAGCGATGTCAACGATATCGTCAAGCAAACGGCCAATGTGCTCTCGAGCATCACCAAGTATCCCTCGATGGTGCTCACCCCGCGCATGCATGCGGCGCGGCTTCGGTATTTGCACATCGTGCCGCTCAACGACGACATGGCTCTGCTGGTGATCGTGACGGACGCCGGCCTGGCGCGCGATTTTCTCATCCGCGTGCCCCGCAACCTCGATGCGCAGGAGGTTGAAAAGCTTTCGCGCCTTCTCAACAACAGGCTGGCGGGCCACAGGCTTGAGGAGATCGGCACGCTTCGCATGGGGGAACTCTCGGGCGAGCTTGCCGCGGGCAAGGATTTTCTCGACGCGATGCTCGCCTCCCTTAAAGGCAGCCTCGACGAGAAGCCGCGCCGGGTGGAGCTTTCGGGGGCGCGCAACATTTTGAACTTCCCCGAATACAGCGATGTGGAGCGCGCGCGGGCGCTTATGGGCGCCTTTGAAAAGGAGGATTTGCTCTATCGCATCCTCACAGGGCGCGGGGATGTGGAATTTTCCATCACCATCGGCGGCGAAAACGAAAATGCCGGCATGAAAGATTGCAGCGTGGTCACCGCCAAGTACCGCGTGGGGGACGAGCCGATCGGCTCCTTCGGGGTGATCGGGCCAACGAGGATGCATTACGCGCGTGTGCTCGCCGTGATGAATCAAATTGGCTTGAGCTTGAGCGAGATGCTCACGAATATGTTTGAAGAGGAGCGCAGGTAACATTGACTAAGAAAAACGTAAAAGAAACGGGCGAGGCGAAGATCGGGCCCGAGAACGCGGCCGAAGCTTCGCGGATCGAGGCGGAGATCCCCGAGAGCGTCACGCTCACCAAAGAAGAATTTTTAGCCGTTCGCGAGCGCATTGAGGCGCTCGAGCGGGAAAAGAACGAGAACATCGCGCTTTTGCAGCGGCTGCAGGCCGATTTTGACAATTACCGCAAGCGCAACGCCAACCTCTCCTGCGAGAGCTTGGATGAGGGGGCGCGCTGCCTTGTTAAGGCGCTTTTGCCGGTGCTCGATGATTTCGACCGCGCGCTCGAGGCTGTGCCCGAGGGCAAGGACGCGGAGTGGATCAGCGGCTTCAGGCTCATCCGCGCGAAGCTTATCGACACGCTCGAGAAGAACGGCATGGAGGAGATCGACGCTTCGGGCCAGTTCGATTCCGACTTGCATCACGCGGTTTTGCAGGAAGAGGCCGAGGGCCGCGAGAGCGGAGAGATCGTCGAAGTGCTCCAAAAGGGCTATAAGGTTAAAAATCGCATCATCCGCCATACGATGGTGAAAGTTGCGAAATAATAAATAAATAGAGAAATCAATGAGGAGGAAATAGATCATGGCAAAGATCATAGGCATAGACCTTGGAACGACGAATTCCTGCGTCGCGGTGCTTGAGGGCGGCGAGCCGGTCGTCATCCCCAACGCGGAAGGCGGGCGCACGACCCCCTCGGTCGTGGGCTTCAAGGGCAACGAGAGGATCGTCGGCAGCGCGGCCAAACGCCAGGCCATCACCAACCCGGACCGCACCATCAGCTCTATCAAGCGTGAGATGGGCTCTTCCTACAAGAAGAACATCGACGGCAAGGACTACACGCCCCAGGAAATTTCGGCGATGATCCTCGGCAAACTCAAGCAGGACGCCGAAAGCTACCTTGGCGAAAAGGTGCAGCAGGCCGTTATCACCGTGCCGGCGTATTTTTCCGACGCGCAGCGCCAGGCCACCAAGGATGCGGGCCGCATCGCGGGGCTTGATGTGCTCCGCATCATCAACGAGCCTACCGCCGCGGCGCTTGCTTACGGCATGGATAAGGAAGTCAACCAGAAGATCCTCGTGTATGACCTTGGCGGCGGTACGTTTGACGTTTCGATCCTCGAGATCGGCGACGGCGTGTTTGAAGTGCTCGCCACCAACGGCAACAATCGCCTTGGCGGGGACGATTTCGACCAGCGCCTGATCGACTATATCGTCAAGGTCTTCAAGGCCGATAGCGGCATTGACCTTGCAAGCGACCGCATGGCGCTCCAAAGGCTCAAAGAGGCCGCCGAAAAGGCGAAGATCGAGCTTTCGAGCATGGTGCAGACCAACGTCAACCTGCCCTTTATCACGGCCGACAGCAGCGGACCGAAGCATTTGGACGTCACCATCACCCGCGCCAAGTTCGAGGAGCTCATCCGCGATCTTGCTGAGAAAACGCGCGATTGCATGAACATCGCCATGAAGGACGCCGGCCTTTCCAACTCGCAGATTGATAAGGTCATCCTCGTGGGCGGTTCGACCCGCGTGCCCTATGTGCAGGAACTCGTTAAGAGCG
>CAZJIS010000052.1:3872-11789 GCA_964546125.1 uncultured Clostridium sp. | reverse complement strand
CCCCCGGCCCCATGCTCCCAAAGCACGTGCGCTACCGGACTGCGCTACACCCCGATTCGCATCCGCTTTTCGCGACGCTTAACAATATACCGCATTTCAATGTGCTTGTCAACAAATTTTATCCCGGGCATGCCGCACGCGCTTTTGCAGCCGCATTTCTATATTATGTGAGCCTGTTTTACATAGTTTCAACATGTGGTATACTTTTTGTAGCAAAAAAGGAATTCGGTTCGGAACGAGGGCGATCATATTGTGAAAAAAGTAACGATATATACAGACGGGGCCTGTTCGGGTAATCCCGGGCCGGGCGGCTGGGCGGCCGTGCTGCAATATAAAGACGCTTCGCGCGAGATCAGCGGCGCCGAAGCGCAAACCACCAACAACCGCATGGAGTTGGTGGCGGCGATCCGCGCGCTTGAGGCGCTGCGCGAAAACTGCTCGGTCGAGCTTTATACGGACAGCGCATATTTGCACAAGGCGTTCGAGGAAAAATGGATCGACCGTTGGGTCGCGAACGGCTGGCAGACGACCTCAAAAAAAGCCGTGGAAAATCAGGATCTTTGGATGGAGCTTTTGAAGCTGACCGACAAACACGAGGTCAAGTTCATCAAGGTCAAAGGCCACAGCGACAATGAATTCAACAATCGCTGCGATAAGCTTGCGCGCGAGGCGATCAAGGCTCTCGGCGCGCAAGTTCCGGCCGAATGAAGGAGCTCGGCAAGTTTTCAAAATTTAGGCTTGATTTTCCCTTAACTATTCGCTAAACTTGTCTTTAACGAATAGTATGACCAGGGTAAAGGCTAGACGCAGGATTCCTCTACCCCGGCGCAAACGGATGATCGGAGGCCGGCTATGGCAACGGACTATGCAAGCGCGCAATATAAGGAATATACATTGATGCTGCGGGAGCGCATGAAGGAGCTGCCGCCGTATTGCGCGGAATTTTTCCGCGGTATCGAGAACGAAACGCTCGTGCGCACGCGCTTTGCCTACGCAGGCGACCTCTTGCTGTTTTTCAAATACCTAACCTTTGAGCTTATGCGCTTTCGCGGCCGTGAGCCTGCCTCGCTGACGCTTGCGGAACTCGATTCGGTGTCGGTAACAGAAATTGAAATGTATCTTGCCTACGTTTCGCTTTATGCGGATGAGAACGAGCGCGAGAAAACCAACAGCGAGCGCGCTAAAGCGCGCAAACTCTCCGCAGTGCGCTCTTTTTATAAATACTTCATCAAAAAAGAAAAGCTTACGCGCAACTCCCCCGCCCTCGTCGATTTGCCGACGATCCGCGAAAAGACCATCGTCCGGCTCGAGCCGGACGAGGTAGCGAACCTTCTCGACATCGTCGAGAGCGGCGAGGGCCTCACCGAGCGGCAAAAGAGCTATCATCAACTTACGCAAAAGCGTGATCTTGCGATTTTAACGCTGTTCCTCGGCACAGGTATCCGCATCAGCGAACTCGTGGGTATCGATATGGACGACATCAACTTCTCTGCTAACGAGTTCTCCATTATCCGCAAGGGCGGCAATCAGGATATCCTCGTGTTCGGCGAGGAGGCGCGCGAGGCGCTGCTTGCCTACATGCTCGGGCGCGAAACGATGAACGCTGCGCCCGGGCACGAGAACGCGCTGTTTCTCTCGCTGCAAAAAAGGCGGCTCACCGTGCGCGCAGTCGAAAACCTCGTTGGAAAATACGCAAAGATCGCCGTGCCCCTGAAAAAAATATCGCCTCATAAGCTGCGCAGCACCTATGGTACGATGCTCTATCGCGAAACCGGGGATATTTACCTCGTTGCGGACGTGCTCGGCCACAAGGATGTCAACACCACGCGCAAGCATTACGCAGCCGTTTCCGAGGACCGGCGCAGGCTTGCCGCAAAGGTTGTCAAACTAAAAAAGGATTAAGCGTTAGCGTCTCTCGCGTTTTTTGCGGCTCGCATAAAGCTGCTGCGGGTCATGGCGGGGAGGCCTCTCTCCCCCGTCCCCTGTGCGCGCATGGGCCGCAAGCCCCTCCAGACGCAGCTTTTCTTCCCACTCAAGCAACAGCGCCGGGTCAATCTCAAGCGGCGGCAAATCGCTTTGGTCGCGGTCGAACTCCTCATCTTCTTCGTCGGCATAATAGATGCGCATCGATTCAGGGTCGAACGTGGCGCTCATGACGCAGTAATCCGCATCGTCCTTCACCAGGCACTTGCAGCAATTGTCGCATATCTTACTCGCATCGAGGTCGCACAGATCGTTTTCCAGGGCGTCCTCTTGCGCAGGAATTCGTTTATCGTCCATTTCTCCCTCCAAAAAATAGAACAAATGTTTGTATCCGTTCCGTTTACATGCTATAGTAAATATGATTATATCACATTCGGGAGGCGCGCATGAGCAAATTCGGCAGCACGCAGGCGGCGGTCTATCGTTTTATCTGCGGCTTTTATGAAAACAACGGCATCACGCCGACCATTCGCGAAATCTGCGCTGCGCTCGGGCTTAAGTCGACCTCCAACGTCCACGCGCATTTGAAAAACCTCGCCCAAAAGGGCCTCATCGCGCAAAGTCCGAACAAGCAGCGCTCAATCACCATCACCGCGCCCGATCACGCCCGTGCGGATGGAGCGCGGCGCGTGCCGCTCGTCGGCCGCGTGGCGGCGGGTGTGCCGGTGCTTGCCGAGCAGAACATTCAGGATTATTTCACGCTCTCCCCCGCTTTGCTGCGCGGCGGCGGCGCGGGCGAGGTGTTTATGCTCACGGTCGCCGGCGAGAGCATGATCGAAGCCGGCATCCACGACGGGGATGCCATCCTCATCCACAAGGGTCTTTCCGTAGAGAATGGGGATATCATCGTCGCTCTCGTGCGGCGTGAGGAAGCGACCGTCAAGCGCTTTTATCTCAACGCAAACGGTACCGTGCGCCTCCAACCGGAGAATCGAACCATGGAGCCGATCATCGTCGACCGGGCCGATGTGGAGATTATCGGCAAGCTGATCGGATTATACCGTAAATACTGAAGATGAAGGATCAAAGCTTTTTTGCCTGCGTGATCGCGTCGTAAACCCGCATCGCCGCGAGTTTGCCGTGCGAATAGGTCAGCGCGCCCTGCACATAGGCCGTGTACGGCGCGCGGATGGGCGCATCGGCGGAAAGTTCGATGCTTGCGCCCTGCACGAACGCGCCTGCTGCCATGATTACCTGAGAGGCGTAGCCGGGCATATCCCAGGGTTCCGGCGAGGCGCTGCTATCAACGGGCGAAGCCGCCTGGATACTCTTGCAAAAGGCTATGAGCGCCTCGGCCGTATCAAAGCGGATGGCCTGCACGATGTCCGAGCGCACGGCATCCGCCGCGGGCATGGTCTCATAGCCAAGCGTCTCGAACAGGCGCGCAAAGAGCGCTGCCGTTTTCAACGCCTGGGCCGTGGTGTGCGGGGCGAGGAACAACCCCTGATAGAACGGCCGATAGCTGCCCGCATATGATCCGATCTCGCGGCCCATGCCGGGCACGGTCAGCCGATCGGCGATCCGCTCGACAAAAGCGCGTCCGCCCGCGACATAACCGCCCGTGGGCGCAAGCCCGCCGCCGGGGTTCTTGATGAGCGAACCGGCGACGACATCCGCGCCCCAGGCCGTGGGCTCACTTATGCCCGTGAATTCGCCGTAGCAGTTATCGACCACGATGCAAATCCCGGGAACGACTTCCCGCACAGCCGCAAACAACGGCGCCATATCTTCCATTGGCAAAAACGAATCCCGCCAGGCATAGCCGCGCGAGCGCTGCACATATAAAAGCTTCGGGCGGCTTTGCGACGCGGCTGCGAGCACGGCCGCAATGTCGATCTTACCCCCCTTGCCAAGCGGCATACAGGCGAATGAAACGCCCATGCGCCTAAGAGAGTGCGGGTGGTCTCCCGCAAGGCCGATGGCGCCCTCGAGCGTGTCGTAGGGCGAGCCTGTGGCGCACAAAATAGCGTCCCCGGGCTCGGTGAGCCCGGCAAGCGCCGCGTAGATAGCATGCGTGCCGGAGACGATCTGCGGGCGAACAAGCGCGTCCTCAGCTTGCATCGCAAGGGCAAACACGCGGTCCAACGCATTCCGCCCCGCATCGTCGTAGCCATAGCCCGTCGTGGGCGAAAAATGCCGCGCGGCGATCCCTATTTCGGAGAACGCGCGCAGCACGCGCGCGGCGCAGATTTCCTCTATCCGCTCGATGCGGGTAAATGCATCTTGAAGCGAGGCTTCCGCCGCGTTCACGGCTTCATAGGCCGCAAAACCGACTCCCAGCGCGTCGCAGAGGGCCTTTGGGTCATGTTTCATGCTTCTCCTCCTTTTGCGGCGCGGGCGGCGCTTCCTGTTTTTGCGCCGCGCCCTCCGGCGTAATGGTGGAGATTGCGTGCTTGTAAAGCATGATTTCGCGCGCGTCCTCGCGCTTTGCAAGGACGACGAAGTTGTCGTAGCCTGTGACGACGAGGCGGTTGAGCTGATAGCCATTGATCACATGGATCGTAACGAACGTTTTCTCACGGCGCAACCGGCTAAGAAATTGATCCTGCAAATTGAGTTTGTCAGCCATCGTTCACCTCCAAGAAATCATCGCGGATTGCCGCCGCAGCTGCCGTGGAACTTTCATATTGCGCGGGGTCATACCAGCGGATGCGCTCCTCGCGCCGAAACCATGTGAGCTGGCGTTTCGCGTAACGCCGCGTTTCCTGCTTGATGGCATGAACCGCCTCCTCGCGGCTGCATGCGCCATAGAGAAAGGCTGCGATCTGTTTATAGCCAAGTCCCTGCATGGCGGGAGAGGCGGCGGAAACGCCCGTTTCGAGCAAAGAGCGGACCTCCCCCTCCAAGCCCGCGCGCAGCATCGCATCCACACGCGCCTCAATGCGCTTGTAAAGAAGCTCCCGCGGCGGGTTCAGCCCCGCCATCACGGGGACGTAGGGCAGGCTTTCATCATCGCGCCGCGTGAAATTCGCCTCGCGCGCTTCCCCTGCCCCCGCATGCACTTCGATCGCGCGGATCACGCGCTTGACGTCGTTGGGGTGCAGCCTTCGGGCTGCCGCAGGGTCGAGTTCCGTGAGCTTTTCGTGCGCGCTGCCTTGTTGCGCGGCCTCCCGTTCGGCCCAGTAGAGCCGAAGTTCTGCGTTGGGAGGCACGTTGAACGCCAGCGGGTAGACGAGCGCATTAATATATAGCCCCGTGCCGCCCACGACCAGAGGCGTTTTGCCCCGCGCCCAAATGTCCGCCATGCACGCGAGCGCGTCTTCCCGGTAGCGGGCAACACTGTAATCGAGCTTTCCGGGTGGCACGAAGTCTAGCATATGGTGTGAAACGCCGCGCCGTTCGGTTTCGTCGGGCTTGGCGGAGCCGATGTCGAGGCCATGGTAGATTTGGATCGAATCGGCGGAAACGATCTCCGCACCCATCAACAGCGCAATCTCGATGGAAACCGCCGTTTTTCCCGAAGCCGTGGGGCCGACAACGAAAAAGAGTTTGGGCTTTTCCATCACAGCACCCTCTTAAAAAGCTTTTCGAATTCGAGCTTCGTCATCGCGATCAGCACCGGCCTGCCATGCGGGCAGGTCAAAGGGATGCCTTCACGCGCATAGCTCTCGAGGAGCGCCGCGATCTCCATGGCATCCGGCCTCTCGCCCGCCTTGATCGCGCGCCGGCAGGAAAGGCGAATCAGCGCCTCGCGCTTGAGTTCCGCCGTGTTGAGGCGGTATTTTTTATCGAGCTGCTCGATCGCTTCGCGAAGGAAAGAGGCCGTTTGCGGCGCGCCGAGTATAGAGGGGACCGCGCGCACGCTCACTGTGAGCGGCCCAAATTCGGAAATATCATAGCCGAGCTCCGCAAACGCATCGAGGTTCGCAAGTAACAGCTCGCATTCATTCGGCGTGAGCCGCACGATCTCCGGCACGAGCAAAAGCTGCGAATCGGCATTCACCCCATCGCGTAAAATGGCCTCATAAAGCCTGCGCTCATGTGCGGCGTGCTGGTCGATGAAGAACACGCGCTCTCCCGCCTGCGCGACCCAGAAACAATCGAACACCTGCCCGAGGATGCGTATGCTTTGCATGTCGAGGCTTTGCTGTTCTCCCGAGGGAACGGCAGGCGCGATCTCGGCCGGCTCCCCCTGTTCCTTCAAAGGCTCCGCAGGCAACGGCACGCCGCCCTGCGCTTGCGCAAAGGGAGCCACCGGCTGCAAATACGCGCCGCTGTCGCGCAAAACGACGCTCTCCACGGGCTTTGCGCGAAACATTTCGGGCGGGAGCGCTTCCAGGCGAATGCGCGAAAGTTCATCCGGGCGGCCGAAGTTGATCTCCTGCGCAAAGCTCTTGTCCGGATCGGCCGATGGGGGAAAAGGCAATTCTACACGCTCTACAAGCGCATTTTTTGCGGCGGTAAGCACCGCGCGCACGACCCTCTCTTCCGCGCGAAAGCGCACGTCAAGCTTATTTGGATGGACATTCACGTCGATCTCCTCGCTAGCGAGGGAGATCGCAAGCACGCAAAACGGGAACTTGCCCGTCATCAGCCGCGCGTCATAGGCCCTTTGCAGCGCGAACGACAGCTTTTGGGATTTAATGTAGCGGGCATTTATGAAAAAAGACTGCGCGGTGCGGTTCGCGCGACCGATCTGTTCCGTGCCTATGAAACCCAACAAAGAAACATAGCCGTCGTCGTAGGAAACCTCTCTCAAATGCGGCATGACCTCGGCTCCGTAGATGCAAAAGACGGCGTTCACAAGCGATCCGTCGCCCGCGCTGCGGAAAACGGTCCTGCCCGATTGCATGAGGTGAAAGGCAACATCCGGCCGCGCGAGGATCATGCGCGAAACATAATCGCTGATGTAGGCGGCCTCGGCGCGCGCGGCTTTCGTGAATTTCAACCGGGCGGGCACGTTGAAAAAAAGATCGGCGACTTCGATGCTCGTGCCCTCGGGCACGCCGGATTCGGAGCACTCGCTCACATCCCCGCCTTCGATGCGAAGCAGCGTTCCCGTTTGCTCATCGCGCGTTTTCGTGCGCATAATCGTGCGCGAAACGGCGGCGATCGAGGAGAGCGCTTCGCCGCGAAAGCCCAGCGTTTCAATGTGGGAAAGATCCTCCGTGCTCGCGATCTTGCTTGTTGCGTGGCGCAAAAAAGCGGTTTTTACCTCGCCGCGCGGGATGCCCGAGCCGTTGTCCACGATGCGAATCGAGTCGAGCCCGCCGTTCACGGTTTCGATCGAAATGCTCGTCGCCCCCGCGTCGAGCGCGTTTTCGACAAGTTCCTTCACCACGGAGGCGGGCCGTTCGACGACCTCGCCCGCGGCGATGCGGTCCGATGTGTATTTATCGAGTACGCGTATGCTCATAGTTTCGTTTATTCTTTCAGCTTCGCCCGCATGTGCAGGTCGTAGAGCGTGTTCATGGCTTCCATAGGGGTCAGCGCATTCACATCAAGTTCACGGAGGGTCTGCACGATATCATCCGCCTTGGGGGAGCCAAAGAGTGTGAGCTGCTGCTCATCGGCCTGATCCTTCACGCACAGGTCCATGATATCCCGGTTGATATCCGCCGCTTCAAGCTGGGCGAGCAGTTCCTTCGCGCGGGCGATCACATCGCCCGGCAGCCCCGCAAGCCGCGCCACTTGCACGCCGAAGGACTTGTCCGCGCCGCCGCGCACGATCTTGCGCAAAAAGATGATGTCGTCCCCCACCTCTTTGACGGAGATGCGATAGTTCTTGATGCCTGGGAGCCTGCCTTCCAGTTCGGTGAGCTCGTGGTAATGCGTCGCGAACAGCGCTTTTGCGCCGCAGCGCGCGGGATCGGCGATATATTCGAGCACGGCCCAAGCGATGGAGAGCCCGTCGAACGTGCTCGTGCCGCGGCCGATCTCATCGAGAATGAGGAGGCTGCGCGCGGTCGCGTTGTTGAGGATATTGGCGACCTC
>CAZJIS010000052.1:0-3772 GCA_964546125.1 uncultured Clostridium sp. | reverse complement strand
ATGTTGAGCGCGCCGTTGGTGAGCATTTTCGGGCGGCAATAGTCATTGTCGAAGGCAGCTTTGGCGAGCGCCCCGTAAACATCGAGCTCGGCGATTAGCGCCGCGTCGTTTTGCAGTCGTTCGATGCAGGCGACGAGCGCCTCACGAATGCCGAGGAAGAGTTCATATTCAAGCTCCATCAGGCGCTCCTCCGCGCCGGTGATGGTCTCCTCCAGTTCCTTGAGTTCAGGCGTGACGTAGCGCTCGGAGTTGGCAAGCGTTTGCTTGCGCTGGTAGCGATACGGCACGAGATGCTGGTAGGATTTGGTCACATCGATATAATAGCCGAACACGCGGTTATAGCCGATCTTCAGGTTTTTAATGCCGGTTGCCGCCCGCTCCTCCGCCTCCATGCGCGCGAGCCACTCCTTGCCGTTGCTCGAAGCTTCGCGCAGCGTGCGCACCTCGCTGTGGTAGCCTTCGCGGATGATGCCGCCATCTTTAACGCCTACGGGCGGCTCATCGACGATCGCGTCGTCGAGCAGCGCGCGGATGTCCGCCATTATGTCGAGGCGGGAGGCGGCGCGGAGGAAAGCAGCGGCATGAAGCTTTTCTAAAAGCTGCGCGATCTCCGGCAGCTTTGCAAGGGAGGCGCGCAGCGCAACGCAATCCCGCGCGTTGAGTGTGCCGTAGGCGATGCGGCTGCACAGGCGCTCTATATCATAAATCGATTCGAGCGCACTTCGCAGCGCCTCGCGCACTTGCAGGTTGGAGACAAGCTCCCCCACCGCGTCGAGCCGTGCGTCGATCTCCATGATGTTCTGCAACGGCTGTTCGATCCACACGCGCAGCATGCGCGCGCCCATCGCGGTGCCCGTTTGATCCAGGAGATGCAGCAAAGTGCTTCGCTTCGAACCCTCAAAATGCAGGGGTTTGGTAAGTTCGAGGTTGCGGCGCGTGGCCGCGTCGAGCGCCATAAAGAGGCTGCGCCGCAAAACATCGATCTTTCGGATGTGCGCGAGCGCGTTCTTCTGCGTTTCTTCAAGGTAGGTCATCAACGCGCCCGCGGCGGGGATAGCAAGCGCCATCTTCTCGCAGCCAAAGGATGCAAGCGAGGTGATGTTAAAATGCCGCAAGAGCCGGGTTTCGGCCTTTGCGGGGTCGAAAAAGCGACTGCATTGCATGCGGTAAAGCGCCTGGATGCGCCGCGCAAGCGCCTCTTGCAAAAATAGCGAGTCGTTGGCGATGATCTCGTTGGGAGAAATGCGCACGAGCTCATCGATGAGCGCCTGGTCATCTCCCCCGCGCTCGAACTCGCTGACAAAAAAACTGCCGGTCGAAACATCGCAGCAGGCAAGGCCGACGCCCTCGTCAAAATGGTAGAGCGACACAATGTAATTGTTCGCGCGCTCATCGAGCATGGATTCTTCGATGACCGTGCCCGCGGTATAGATGCGCACAACGTCGCGCTCGACAAGGCCCTTTGAGAGCGCGGGGTCGGTGAGCTGTTCGCACAGCGCTACCTTGTAGCCCTTGTCGATGAGCTTTGCGATATAGCTGTGCACCGCGTGGTGCGGCACGCCGCACATGGGCGCGCGCTCCTCAAGGCCGCAATCCCGCCCCGTGAGAACGATTTCCAGTTCCCGCGAGGCGGTGATCGCATCCTCAAAAAACATCTCATAAAAATCCCCGAGCCGGAAGAAGAGCAGGCAGTCGCCATGCTGCTCCTTGAGCCGGAGATATTGGCTCATCATAGGCGTGAGGTTCGCGGGCATAAGCGGCCTTTATGCGGCTCAGTGGCAGCCGTGGCAGCCCGAGCAGTTCCCGCCGCAGCCGGCTTCTTCCTCATCTTCAATTTCCGCGCCGATGCAAAGGCCGATGGCGCGGTTCACGCGCTTCATCAGCGCCTGAAAAACGGTTTGCGTTTCGAGCATTTTGACGAATGTGTCGTCCTCGATTAACTGGGTGCGAAGCGCTTCCATCTGCGCGCTCAAAAGGCTCACCTGCGCCTGATCGCCCTCGTCGGCGCTGAGCAGCTCCATCATGCGGTTCTGCTTTTCGTTGAAGTCGCTGAGTTTCGCCATGAGGGCTTCGTCTTCCTCCATGGCGCGCTGGGCGTCGTTCATCGCCCTGAATTCATCCGACTCGCTTAGCGCGATGCCGAGTTCTTTTGCTTTTTCGATGATCATTATCTGTTCCTTTCTTCATAGAGCAAGTTCGCCCATGAGCGAATTCGCGGTTGTTTTTATGATATTCACCCGGACAACTCGGCCGACAAGGCTCTCATCCCCCGGAAAGTATACCATTTTGAAGTTTGGCAGCTTTCCATAAGCGAGCTGCTGCTTGCGCCGGTCGCAGCCCTCGACGAGCACCCCGCCCGCCGTGCCGACATATTTGTCATTCCCGGAACGCAGCCCCGCGGCGATGGCGGCGTTAAGGCGCGCAAGGCGCTCCTTTTTCACGTCTTCGGGCACTTGTTCTTCATACTCCGCCGCTTTGGTGCCGCTGCGCCTAGAATACTTGAACGTATAGGCGGCGGAGAAGCCCGCAGCCTCTGCAAGGCGCACCGAATCGAGAAAATCCTCTTCCGTTTCCCCGGGGAAGCCCACGATGAAATCGGTCGTGATCTCGATGCCCGGCACGGCTGCGCGAAGCGCGCTGACTAAGGAAAGGTAATCGCCCGAAGTATAGCGACGGTTCATGCGGGCGAGCACGCGGTCGCTGCCCGACTGCACGGGCAGGTGGATGTGCGGGCAGACCTTATCAAGCGCCGCCATCGCCTCGATAAGGCGCGGCGAAAGGTCCTTGGGATGCGAGGTCATGAAGCGGATGCGCTCGATGCCGTCTACTTCATCCACAAGCTTGAGCAGCGCCGGGAAGTCGACGCCGTTTTCCCCTTGGTAGGAGTTGACGTTTTGCCCGAGCAGCGTCACTTCCTTGACGCCACCCGCCGCAAGCGCACGAACTTCATGGAGTATTTGCTCCGGTGTGCGCGAACGCTCCCGCCCGCGCACATAGGGCACGATGCAATAGGAGCAGAAGTTATCGCAGCCATACATGATCGTTACAAACTGCGACACCCCGCCGCTTCGCGAAACCGGTAGCCCTTCGGCGATCTCGCCGTCCATCTCGCGTACGCGCGCAAGGCGGCGGCCGTCCATTACCTCTTCAAACAGCTTCGGGAACAGGTGCAGCTCGTGCGTGCCGAAAATGAGGTCTACAAACGGGAAGCGGCGGTAGAGCTTTTCGGCCACATCCTTTTGCTGGGCCATGCAGCCGCACACGCAAACAACCAACCCGGGCCGCGCATCCTTGAGCTTTTTGAGCGCGCCCACATTGCCCATCAATCGCTTTTCCGCATGCTCGCGCACGCAGCAGGTGTTAAAGAGGATCACATCCGCGGCAGCTTTTTCAGCAGCCACGCTCAAACCGCATTCATGGAGCATGCCCGCAAGCTTCTCCGAATCGTGCTCGTTCATCTGGCAGCCGTAGGTCTCGATAAAATAGGTCATTTCGCGCCCGGAAAGCCTTGCGCGAAGCCTAAGGGAAGCGTCCGCGCTCTCCTTAAGCTCTCCGGGCGGTACGGCGCGGTTTTTCTTAAGTTGTGTGTCAAGCGTTTTCATCGTTCTTATTATAACCGCAGCTTTTCGAAAGAGCAACGAAAATGCTACTATATACGGTGTTTGATTTGACATTGACACCGCAAATGGCGGATGCTATAATAGCAACGTTGAACTCTAGGGGCATGATGTAATGGTAACATAGCGGTCTCCAAAACCGTTCTTGAGGGTTC
>CAZJIS010000051.1:0-11963 GCA_964546125.1 uncultured Clostridium sp. | reverse complement strand
TCATCCTCGCGATGGGCGCGGGCAAGGTGGCCGCGGCGGCGATCCACGAAAAGCTCTCGGGCAAAAACTGAGCACAAACGAACAAGGCCCCCGCTTTAAACGGAGCGGGGGCCTTGTTGCGCGCTGCGGCGCTTATTGGAGAGGCGTTCGCTCTTTGCGCGCCGAAAAGCCGATCCACTGCGGCAGCGCCGCCAGCGGATTCCGCTTCCAGTCGAGCTTTTTATAGCCGTCCGCCTCCGCTTCGGCGGCGGTTTGATACCACCAAAGGGAAAGCAGCGAGCGGGCCTCGGTGTAGAATTCCTCTACCCGATCGATCCTGAACCCTCCGGCGAGCATGGCGTTTGCGAGGTCCTTGACGCGCCAGTGGTAATTTTCCGGATCGCCCGGGAGGATGATATCATCGTAGGTTTTTTTAATTCTGATCTCATCGGTGGAATCGTCAAAGGGGCGGTTCATCGGATGCACCTCGAACATGACGCAGCGCCCGCCGGGTTTAAGCACGCGATAAAAATTGCGGTACATCGCCACGAGATCATCGATCCAAACGTGCACGCCGTTGGAGGTATACACAAGATCATACGCGCCGTCCGCGATGCCCTCGAGCTTCATACTATCGGCGCAAACAAACTCGATCTCCCAGCCGCATTCGTCGGCGATGCGCTTGGCATTCCCAAGCTGGCGTTCGGAAAGATCGGCCGATGTGACCCTGGCGCCCATCATGTGGAAGGCAAAGGCCGCGCAGTTGTCGCCGCTCGAGGGCACGAGCACGCGCAGCCCGCGAAAATCGGCATAAGCCTCTTTGAGCATCCTTTGCACGGCGGCGGGAAACGCCCAGATGGGTTCGGCTTTAAGCCGCATTACCGTATCCTGCGTGACATTGTTTAAAAAGTAGCCATCCGACCATTCGTTCCAGGCGTTTTTGATTTTTTCAGACATTGTTTTTTCCCTTCCTCTCATCCTCGCCCCATTGGTGCATGAAGCGGGCGATTAAGTCGCTTTTGGCGTAGAGCTTATCTGCTTTGGGGTCGCCGTAGCGCCGCGCAAGCTCGCCAAGCGGAATCGTGTTGTTTGCGGCCATGCCGGGCGCCGTCCCCTGGCGGTAGGCCCGGAGGATGGCGTCCACGCCCTCTTGCCTGAGGTTGCCCAGCCGCCACCACGGGGCGGGCTCGGCGATGTTGGGGTAAACGTCGTAATCCGCATCGATCGCGAGAGCGCAAAGCCCCTGCCCCATGCGCGGGGGCGCCGCATCTTCAATGAGGCGCGGCAGGAGCGCCGCTTCCGGCTCGCCCAAGCCGCAAAGTCCATCCCGGCTCATGCGCGCAAGCTCCGCAGGGATATGCGCAAGGTCGCCTTGCGTGAGCCGCTCTCCCTCCAACTCATAGCCGCAGCCCTCGGGCGAGGCGCTGTTGAGGAACATTTCAAACTGCCCGCCGATGGCCGCGCAGCGCGCGTGCAGCTTTAATTCGCCGATGAGGCGGAGGAAGGCGGGCAGCTCCCCGAGGCTTCGCTTGAGGGGAAAAAGCTGCCAGCGCGGCACGATGCCGGCCTGTAGGCAGCGCTGTGTTGCAAGGAGCTGATCTTCAAAGCCGCCGCGCCTTTGCATGGCCCAATCGGTGCTCTCGTGCATGCCAAAGAATGTGATCTGGCATACCTTGGTGCCGATGGCCGCCGCCCAAGGGGCGTAGCTTTCATCCCGCGCGAGCCGCCATGTTGAAAGAAGCTCAAAGCGCCGCGCCCGCCCGGGGGAAGAAAGCGTTTGCTCAAGCTCCCACAATGCGCGGTAATCCTCGCGATAATCCGGCTCGCGCCACCAGCTGAAAAAGCCGAGTTCGGGTATTTTGCGGCCGTTCTCATCCCGCCAGTTTTTGAATTGCCCGGCAATGTCGCAAAACGCATCGGCCGTCATGCTGCCGTTACGGTGGCGGCCGAGCCAGCAATGGCGGCAGCGATTGGGGCAGCCGGCCATGTCGAGCATTACGTCGAGGCGCGCGATTTCACACGGTTCACTCATGTTTGCCGCCTCCTTTCTTCACCGCCTCCGCGATCCACAGGCCGTCCCCCGCGCGCCAGGGCTCCCCCTCCCGGCTTCGATATTCGCCTTTTAGCTCAAAGCCGCCATCGTTGAGCGCCGCGGCCAATTCCCCGCGCTCGAACCATTGCAAATAGAACACATGCTCGAAGCGCTCGGTTTCCCCGCCCTCGTGCTCGATGAACACGGTCTGCGCGATGTAGGTGCGCTTCTCATCGGCGTCGTGCCGCGTTTCCCCCGATTTATAGACCCGAAGCCCGGGGTAGACCTGTTCTTCGGGGTAGAAAAATTCGCGCGCACGCTCGCTTGATTCCTTGGGCGGCATCGGCTGCTCGAGCATGAGCGCGCCGCCCAAGCGCAAATGCGCGCCGATGCGGGCGATGGCCGCTTTGACCTCCCCCATGGTGTGCAGGTGCCCCATATCCTCAACGAACGCAAAGTCGGCAGGCGGAATATCGAAGCAAAAACCGCGGATGTCGCCGCACCTCAAATCGAGGTTTTTGATGCCGCCAAAGCGTTTTTTGCCCTCCGCAATCATTTCGGGCGTCACATCAAAGGCCGTGACAAAACAGCCGCGCTGCGCAAGATACGCCCCCGCTTCGCCCAGCGCGCACATGGGGATGAGCACGTTTGGGCCGTATTTTTTCGCATGGGCAAGCCAGTATTCATGTTCGGACGTCCTGTCGCGGCCGCCCCAATCCCAAATTTTTGCGTGGGTTACATAATCGCCGATATCCATAGAGTAATTCTTCTTTTCTTTTTCTTTTTTCCAAAAACAAAAACCGCGGGCGATACGCCCGCGGCCTGAAACGCGATCCTCTCCGGCAAACGGCAAAGAACACAGGCAGGTCCGCGCCACGCGCAAAACCGCCTTTCCCTAAGCCTGATTGCCGGCGACCCTCGGGGCCATGCCCCTGATTCAGCTCCGCAAAACGTCCCGCCGTTTTTCCTCTTCTACGGAGCGAAGAGTCTTGTTGGATTTTAGAACGCAGTTGAAATACATTTCACGCCTCCTAATAATAAGATGATTATAGCAGGCTTTGCGGCGGCTGTAAACCAAAGCCGCGCGAGGGCGAAAGCGCGGCGGGAGCCGCCCGATGTTTTCCAATTGTTAACCGCGCGCCGCCGCGTGAAATGCTATACTGGCTCTATGGTAAGCAAAGAAAAGGTTCCCAACAAACCAAAGCGGCTCCGCGCCGCGCTGCTCATTTTGCTGCTGCTCGCGCTGTTGCCGTTTGCGTTAAGCGGCTATGTGCGCCTTCGCGCGCAGGCCTACATCCTCGCGCCGGAAAAAGCCGCGGGGCTTAACGCGGACTGCATCCTCGTGCTCGGCGCGGGCGTATGGGGCGAGGGCGCAAACGCGTACGCCTCCCCCATGCTCGCCGACAGGCTCCAAACGGCGCTCGCGCTCTACGAGGCGGGCGCTTCGGACAAGCTTTTGATGAGCGGCGACCACGGCCGCGCGGATTACGACGAGGTCAACGTCATGAAAGCCTATGCCGAAAATGCGGGCGTGCCCTCCCAAGATATATTCACCGACCACGCGGGCTTTTCGACCTACGAAAGCCTCTACCGCGCGCGGGAGGTATTCCGAGCAAAGCGCGTTCTCATCGTGACGCAGCAGTATCATCTCTACCGCGCGCTGTATGTGGCGCGCGCGCTCGGGCTTGAGGCGTGGGGCGTCAGCGCGGATCTTCGGCGCTATGCGGGGCAGGGTTATTACGACCTGCGCGAGGTCCTCGCGCGCAACAAGGATTTTTTCATGTGCCCTTTCAAGCCCAAGCCCAAGTACCTAGGCGAAGCGATCCCCATTTCGGGCGACGGAAACCTAAGCGCAGGCTGAAGAACAGTTTCGGCCCACAACAAAACAAGCCGGCCGTGCGCGAAAGCAGAGGCGCGCTTGGTTCGCCGCATTCCCCGGCGGCGCGCCTCTGCCACCGTGCGGGGGGTCCATAAAGCGGCGGGACGGCCCGGCCCCGCCGCTTGGGAGGGTCGTTCTTTGGGGAGCGTCCTTAGTTCAGGTCGATGAACTTCGCGGCGATGCCCTCGAGGGCGTTGAGCTCCTCGACAAGCTTTTCGATCTCTTCGGCCGTGCCGCAGGGCTGCAGCACGATGAGCCCGTCGTTGGCGCACAGGTCCTCGCTCGCCTCGTGCAGGCCAAGCCGCGCGCGGATCATGCAGCCGTTTTGGGTGAGCACCTGCTGGAAGCGCGCCGCGTTGCCCACGCGGTTATCCATGCGCACGCCGATCACATAGTAGCAAGACATTCGTTTGTTCCTCCTTATTTTAATGAAGGGGCCTGGCCCCTTCGCTTTGGTTTTGGAAAGCTCCTTGACCGCCTACGGCAGCTTTTTGAGCGCGGCGATCAGCTCGCGCCAATCGCCGATGCGAAGATGCTCGCACATCGGTTCTTTTTCGGGCGGCGCGGCGCGATCGCCCTCGGGAAGCGGGCCGCAATACCAGCATGGGAAGATGCCCGCCCCATGCGCGCCGAGGATGTCCTTTTGCCCGTCGTCGCCGCAATACCACACCTCGCCGGCGGGCAGGCCCGCCTTGCTCAGCGCCAATTGGAAGATCAGGGGGTTGGGCTTTCGCACCATATACTCGCTCGAAGCGACGATGAACTCGAACCGGTTCATCGGCAGCAGGCGGTCGATGCGCTCTTTGAGCGCATGGCCCGAGAAGCTGATGTTGCTCACGACGCCCGTGCGGATGCCGCGTTCCTCTAAATGCGCGAGCAGCTCATCGATATGCTCCGTTTTCGCGCCGGGCGTCGCATTCTCCCAAAAGACGCGCTCCACCTCCGCCGGAAAAAGGGAAAACTCGATTTGCAGCGACTCATACAGCAGCCTTTGAAAAGCCCAGTTGTGCAAATCAAACCCCGCCTCGCGAACCGGGCCGATAACAGCTTCCCAAAGGCGCGCGGCAAAGCCGTTCACCTCCTGAGGCGTGAGGCCGCGCGGGTTCTTCACCGCGTATTGCATGACGGCCTCCGTCCCGCGCAGGCTGCTGTAGTCGGGTTCATAGAGCAGCGTGCACCCATAGTCGAACAAAATCATGCCCGGTTTTTTCATATTGTGATTCTACCAAAGTTGGCGGCATATGGCAATCCCGCCGCGCACGCTTGCCCCCGCCCTTGCGGCGCCCGCCGCGCCGTGTTAGAATCGCTTCGGGGGCGCGCGCGCCGCGCTCCGGATAGGACGCACGAACGATGACCAACCAAGAGCTGTTACAAATCGCCATGGAGCAATCCGCCATCGACGAAAGCTGCGACGCCGCGGATTTTTGCTCGCCCAAAAACAAAGTCGTCCTCTCCCGCGCGCATGAGAAAGCGCGCAGGTATTTGACGCTGCCTTTCTATTGCAACCTCGTTTCCTACGGCAATAACATAGTAGCCTCGGTCGACGAATCGATCGCCCCCGCCGTTTCGGATTATATCGGCCGCTTCTCCGTAGAGCATTGCTTTGAAACCCCGAACCTGCACGTTTTGAACGACGCGCTGCAGGAAAACGGCATGCGCGTGTGCTTCATGGCCGAATATTTTTTGCCCGACGTAAATGCATTAAAGCCGCTCTCCTGCGCTTACGCTCTCAAAGTGCTCGAACCCGCGGATTTTGCCGTTTATTATGAGGACGCGTGGAGCAACGCGCTGTGCGAGCGCCGCAAACACCTGGATGTGCTCGCGGTGGGCGCGTTTTGCGGGGAAACCCTCGTCGGGCTTGCGGGATGTTCTGCCGATTGCGAAACCATGTGGCAAATCGGCGTCGACGTGCTGCCCGAATACCGCAGGCAGGGCGTTGCCTGCGCGCTGACGAGCGCGTTGGCCTTAGAAATCCTCGCGCGGGGCAAAGCGCCGTTTTATTGCTGCGCGTGGTCGAACATCCGCTCCGCGCGCAACGCCATCAAAAGCGGTTTTCGGCCCGCCTGGGTGGAGATGACCGCGAAAAGCCGCGCCTTTGTCGGCGACATGAACAAATAGGGCGCAAGGCAAAGCCGGCCCGCCTGACCGGCGCGCGCCGGTCATCTTTTTTTCCTTGACGCCTTGGGATAGCGGGTATTACAATGGTATAAATTTACGAAAGGGGCGAGAGCTGTGATAGTGACCTGTTTCACCTTCAACAATCGTGATGCGAAGTCCGGCAATCCGAGCGGTTGCGCGGCTTTTGTTCCCTGTTATCCGAAGATGAAATAGGATCGTTTTTTAGGATAACCGGCGGATGGAAGCGGCAAAAGCTCCCATCCGCTTTTTATATTTTGAAGCTTTGAAGGAGGACTCGTATCATGGCGGATGTGACGGAAATCGTCAGGACCTATTACGACGCGGGCGTCGAAACCGAATGGGCGCGCATTGAAAACCGCCCCGAATTTCTCATTACCTGCCGCTACATCGAGCGCTATGTCAAAGCGGGCGACAGGGTGCTCGACATCGGCGGCGGCCCGGGCCGCTATTCCCTTTGGCTGGCCGGGAAGGGGTGCGATATGACGTTGCTCGACCTCTCGCCCGAAAACGTGCGCTTCGCGCAGCAAAAAGCGGCGGAGCGCGGGCTCCCCCTCACCGCGCTTACCGGGGATGCGCGCAGGGCGGACGAGGCGGCCGCCGGGCTTTTTGATTGCGTGCTGCTCATGGGGCCGCTCTATCATTTGCTTGCAAAGAGCGAACGCGTCGCGGCCGTGAAGGCAAGCCTTCGGCTGTTGAAGCCGGGCGGCGTCTTTTTTGCTTCGTTCATCAACATGTTCGCGGGCATGATCTATGCGATGAAGCTCAGGCCCGAGCTGATCCTCGCGGAGGCCGAGCAGGTGTTTTATGAGGCGGTGCTCGCAAAGCGCAGCTTCGCCGGCGAGGCGTTCACCCAGGCATTTTTCATCGACCAGCGCGAAGTGCTGCCCTTTATGGCCCAATTCCCGCTTGAAAAGCTGCACTTTTTTGGGCAGGAGGGCATCACCTCGCCCTGCGAAGGCAACATCATGGGGCAGCCCGAGCCGATCGTCACCGCCTGGCTCGACATGGCCGAAAAACTCGCCGAGCGCGAGGATCTGCTTAGCTGGGCCGAGCATCTGATGTATGTTGGGCGGAAAAGGATAGGATAAATGCGAAGCGCATCGCGCCGCGCGAAGAATGCCCGCAAAGCTGCCCCGGGGCCGAGTGCGCAGAACAAAAAAGGTATCGGCTGCCCACCGCGGTGAAGCAGGCGAAGCAAGCGCGTGCGGCGCGAAGGGACGCCCCCGCCCACGGTAAAAGCGTGCGTATGCGCGCTTTTACCGCCGGCGGGGTTATTAGGAATGATTAGAATACACTTGAATATATATAAATTGTGTTGTATGATAACGTCAACGTCAGGAATACTGCCGCTCTTCATTTTATTTACCTTGACTTTTGTGCGCGCCGGGAAACAGAAAAGCTGCGTTTTGGATCAAGCCGCTTTTGTATGAACAATAAATTTATGCAAGAGGTGATATACAAAATGAACGTCAGCACCAGGGGCATCCCGAAAAAGGGGTTGCCGCAAGGCTTCCTGTACGTGGACGAGGTGATCCCCGACTCGATTGTGGACGCGAAATACGCCGGCACGGATAATTTCCTCGGCCGCGCCGTTTGCGGCTACCACGCGCCGCTCGTGGTGGTCAGCGAAGCTGCGGCCGTGCGGCTTATCAAGGCCGCGCAAACGCTGCGCGCGCAGGGTTATGTGATGAAGTTTTACGACGCTTACCGCCCGCAGCGCGCGGTGGATGACTTTGTGCGCTGGGGCGCGGACCTCGCGGATGAGCGCCGGAAACCCATCCATTATCCCAACGAGGAAAAGGCCGCTATGTTCGCCAAAGGCTACATCTGCGAAAAATCCGGCCACACCCGCGCTTGCGCGGTGGATCTGACCATTGTGGACATGAAAACGCACCAGGAGCTGGACATGGGTTCGATTTTCGACTTCATGGACGCCCGCAGCCACCACGGCGCCGCCGGCCTCTCCCCTTTGCAGGAAAGCAACCGCGCGATCTTGCGCGAGGCCATGTGCGCGAACGGCTTCAAGCTTTATCACGAGGAGTGGTGGCATTATATCGTGGACCCGGAGCCTTATCCCGACACCTATTTTGATTTTCCGATTGAATAACAAGATTTCGTTCCGGGCGGGCGTTGCTTTCTAAACAAGAAAGGGACGCTGCCTGGAACGAAGCTGCATGTCATATTGCAGGAAATATTATTTTTAGGAGGGTTGGTATCATAATGTTTCCAAACGGTACGCTTTTTACTGCTGAGCAGACATGGCCGCTGTTGGCGCTGATGTGTGGATGGGTTGCATTCTCAATCTTTCTCGAGCAAAAATACAAATGGGCGAGCAAGCTTTCCGGGGCGATCATCGCCCTGCTTGGCGCGCTGATCATGGTCAACCTGAAGATCATCCCCACCTCTGCGCCCGTATTTGACGACTTTGTCTGGGGCATCGCGGTGCCGATGGCCATTCCCCTGCTGCTGATGCAGTGCAACCTCAAAAAGATGTGGAAGGACACGGGCCGTTTTCTGGGCATCTTTTTGATCGGCTCCGTTGGCACCATCGTGGGCGCGATTCTCGCCTTCGTGCTGCTCAGGGGTACGGGTCTTAAAGACCTCGCCGCTTCCGCCGCCACCATGACGGGCTCCTACATCGGCGGTGGTGTCAACTTCTCGGCGCTTGCCGCAACATACATGTCGGGCAGCCCCACCATCGGCTCCCTGACCGTGGCGGACAATCTTTTAATGGCCCTGTACTTCTTCGTGCTGCTGGCCATCCCCGCCTGGAACTTCTTCTTCAAAAAATACGCGCATCCCCATATGGATGAAGTGCAGGCCGGCGCTGATTCGGAGGCGCTCAAGAAGGAAGAGACGCGCGCCGCCGCTTTCTGGGGCCGCAAGGAGATTTCGCTCAAGGACATTGCGGTCAACATCGCCCTTGCCGCCATCATCGTTTTCCTTGCCAAACTGATTGCGGGCTGGATCGGCGGCCTGATCCCCACCGGCAATTTCATACTGGACCTTCTCAACAACCTGCTGGGCAGCCAGTACATTTGGATCACCACGCTTGCGATTCTGGTGGCAACATTCGGCGGCCGCCGCATTGAAAATCTCTCCGGCTCGCGCGAGATCGGCACCTATCTGATCTACATGTTCCTGTTCGTCATCGGCGTTCCGGCCTCCATCGGCGCGCTGCTGCAGCAGGCTCCCTTGCTGCTGGTGCTCACCGGCGTGATGGTGCTGGTGAACATGATCTTCTGCTTCGGCTTTGGCAAGCTCTTCAAGTTTGATCTTGAAGAGATCATCCTCGCCTCCAACGCCAACATCGGCGGGCCCACCACCGCCGCGGCCATGGCCATTTCGCAGGGCTGGACCAAGCTGATCGGGCCCTCTATGCTCATCGGCACGTTCGGCTATGCCATCGGCACGTACCTTGGCATCATCGTGTTCAACATCCTCGCCGTCCTGTAGCAAAAAAGTTCAGCGAAAAGCCGCCTCAAGGTTGGGGCGGCTTTTTTGTGCGGGGGTGGGACGCCTCGCAGTTCTTTTAGCGCGTTCCGCTCGCCCCCTATGAGCAAGCGGGCATTTCGCGGGTCTTCATGTTGATCGCTTTGGCAAGCGCATGCTATGCGGATGCTTTCGAATCATATTTTACAACGCCGTCGCGAATGACCGTTTCAACATGCATATCATCACCGGCGATGACAAAATCCGGAACGCAACCTTGCCGTATGCTCCCTAAGCGCGCGCCGAGCCCTATTGCATGCGCGGGGTTATAGGTGGCCATTCGCACGGCCTCCCAAATTGGTATTCCGCAGAACTTCATCATGTTTTTTACGGCGATATCAAGCGTAAGCGTGCTTCCGGCCAATTTATTATCAATTGTTCTTGCGCCGTCTTTGGTATAATGCACTTCTACGCCGCCGTGGACATAGTGGCCGTATGGCATACCTTCCATGCGGATGCTGTCGCTTACAAGCGTTATTTTATCAGCCTTTTTTATCATGTACAACAGTTTGCATATATCCGGATGCACATGCAGTCCGTCGGCTATCAGTTCGACGTCAACCGGGCATAAAAGCGCGGCGCCCACTGAGCCGGGTTCCGTGTGGTACAATGAGCGCATCGCGTTGAAGCAGTGCGACACTCTCGTAACCCCATTTCTGATGCCCAGAAGCGCCTGCTCATAGGTAGCGTTCGTGTGCCCCATGGAGACGGTGATCCCGCGTTTGACCATGTTGCTTATGAAGTTGCGCTTATCAACCTCCGGGGCCAGTGTGATGATTTTAATGAGGCCTTCGCCCTGATCTATGAGCTCTTCCCTCGGCGGCGTTATGAAGTTGGTGTTCTGCGCGCCTGCTTTGGCGGGGTTTATAAACGGCCCTTCAAGATGGATGCCGAGCAGGGCGGCGCCCGGTTCATTCCCTATAATGCCCCCGACATTTTTGAAAACCTCCGCCAGGCATTCGTCGCTTTGCGATAAAGTAGTTGCAAGGAAGCGTGTTACGCCATGCCTTATTAGCTCCCGGCTGATCACATTAAGGGGTTCCTGTCCGCTGTCGCATGTATCCGCCCCCTTGCAGCCGTGCACATGTGTATCTATAAGGCCCGGCAGTACATAGCGGCCGCATGCATCAATTGTTTCAACGTTTTCCGGGACGCAATCCGTGAGGGCGATTATCTCGCGCTCATCATAAAGAACACAACCGGCCTTTACACTATCCGGCAAAACGATCTTTGCGTTTTTAATAGCTTTCATTCGTTATCCTCACATTTCGAGCATTGTGGCTCCCACAAGCCCCGCATCGTTTCCAAACGCCGCACGTTCAACAACCATCGGCGCGTCCTGTCGCAAACCGGCGGCGGCTTTAAGGCAACGAAGAAAGCCCTGCCATTGCGCAAGTCCTCCGCCAATTATCAGCGTTTCTGCATTAAAATCCGAATGTATCATACGCAGCGCGTTGGCTAGATGGCCGAAGTATCTGCGTGAAACGGCCGCCGCTTGCTCATCGCAACCGGAGTTGGCCAATATATCCCATGCGCGGAGCTCTTTTCCCCCGCTCGTCAAATAATAATCGTTCTCCAATGCCTTGCAGGAAACATATGATTCTATGCATCCTTTTCTGCCGCATGTGCAGGCAAGTCCGTTTGTTATCAACGGCAGATGACCAAGTTCGGCAAAATAGCTGTTGTTGCCCAGCATTTCTCTTGTTGCCGCCGCCCCTCCGACGCCCGTTCCTATGGTGAGCATGGCGCACGAAGCGGAGAATTTCGCCGCGCCAAGCTGCATTTCCGCTATGAGCGCGCAGCGCGCGTCATTGCCCACGGCTGTGCTGACGCCGGATATTTTCTCTACGTATTCCTTCAGCCGGAAACCGCTGAGTCCCGGAATATTAGACGCGCTTATTATTACGCCCCGCTTTTCATCCAGCTCGCCCATAGCGCTTATGCCTATCCTTTCGAAAGGGCCGTATGCGCGCTGGCTTTTGCATATTATGTCTTCGAGGGTCCGTGCAAGCCCGCCGGGCGTTGTGGGGGTGTCCGCCTGTTCACGCATGGGCACCCGGCCAATGTGCGGCGATACTGGCGCATACTTTATATGCGTTCCGCCGATATCTATACCTAGTCTCATTCCTTGTTAATCCAAACCTCGGCCGGAAACGAAAGGCAATCCTGCCCGGGCGTAACCCAAGTGCCGGTCGCCGCAGAAACGTATGCCGCTATCACAATTTCCAGCACGCGCCTGCCAAAAGAGCCATCCAGCGCGTTTGGCGTGCCATTCCTGATAGCATTGATGAAATGTCTTAGTTCCTGAGGATAGCCATTGTTGTATGCTTCCTCATAGGCCATGAATGAGTAAGGACCTCATCAAATTCTTCTGTCAGCCATCGAGAAATGGCAGGACAAATGTTTTTACGAGTTGAGGAAGTGGCAAAGGAATTGGATATT
>CAZJIS010000050.1:0-12199 GCA_964546125.1 uncultured Clostridium sp. | reverse complement strand
TCGAGTAGGCAATGCCTGTCAACGGGTCCTTGTCCGCCGAGGCGCCGCCGGAGGGCTTCTTCCCATCGCCACAGGCCGTGCAGAGCGCAGCAACCATCAAGGCCGCCAGTAAGAGGGCGAGCAGTTTTTTCACGTTTTTTCTTTCTCCTTTTTATATATCGTCCCACAGTGCGGGCAAAGGAAAATGCCTACTCGTCCCGCAATGCGAGCAAAAGAAAACGCCTGCAAAACCGACTTCGAAGCCGCGCCAAATTCCGCGGATACGGTACATCGCGATCGCCCACCTTATTTCTATAACAAAAGCGAGGGGTTATATGTAAAAATAAAAATATCGAATAAATCCACGGGTTATGCGGGGTTTTCTGATTGTTATATATTATCATACCCTCGGGGGCAATGCAAGACGCGTTCGCCCGCGCGGCATGCTCGGCATGCTCGAAGAGCGGCTCGCGTATGCGCTTAACAACCTGCAACGGTAGTTTTCGATTTCATGAGCCGAAACGGAAAAGTTTTTGGAGGCGGCGCGGAACGCGGGCAGGCGAATCGATGTTTGAACACATCCGCAAAACAGGGCCTTCCCCGCATGGAGCCGAAGCTATTTGCAAAAGGCGTCGTTATACCGGGCGATCTCGCTTGTGATGGCTAAGATGGCCTCTTCATGCCCTTCGACCTCGGCGACCTCCGTTTCGATCCCCTCGAGCACCTTGTACACGCTGAAAAAGTGGGTCATTTCGAGAAAAATGTGCTTGGGCAATTCGGAAACATCCGAATAGACGTTATAAATACGGTCGGAAAAAGGAATCGCAATGATTTTACGATCCTTTTTGCCGTTGTCCAGCATCGTGAACACGCCGATTGGATAGCATCGCACGAGCGTCATGGGCGTAATCGGCTCGGAGCAGAGTATCAATATATCGAGCGGGTCGCCATCGTCCGCATAGGTGCGCGGAATGAATCCATAGTTCGCGGGGTAATGGGTGGAGGTTGAAAGGATGCGGTCGAGCACAAGCATGCCGGTTTCCTTATCAAGCTCGTATTTAGTCTTGGAGCCCTTTTGTATTTCCACGACCGCAATAAAATCCTTCGGACTGATGCGCTCGGGATTGATATCGTGCCAAATGTTCATGAAAATCCCCCTTTGCTATCTTATTGATTATTATAGCTTAGTTTGGCGCAAAAACCCAGACGTAGTCCGGGCAGGGGCATTGAATAAAAGGGCGGGCGCTGCGTTTTGTTGGGGGCCGGAGGATGAACCGCCCACGGGCGCGCTGCCCCTGCCGCGCTTCGCGCCTCCCCGAGCCCGGCGGATAATCAACAAATATATTGTTGAGTCCCCAAAAATTTTTATGGAATATTGCCATTTTATATGGTAAACTGGTAGCGAAGCGGCATGGGCGCTTCTTCGCCGCACAACGAACGGTAGAAGGGCGAATCCGTGCCGTTTTACGAATGGGCGCCCCGCGCGCCCGGCACGAAACCAACAACAACACAAAGGAGAAACGGCAATGAAGAAACTAGTTAAAATCATGGCGCTGATCCTCTCGCTGGCGATAGCTGCCGCGTTCGTCGGCTGCACAACTCCCGAGAAGGAAAACCCCGAGGGCGGCAAGCCCCGCGTCGCGCTCATCCTCGAGGGCGCGATCTCCGATATGAGTTGGAATGCGACCGCATACAACGGCCTTATGCAAATCAAAGAGCTCGGCGCGGAAGTGCAGTACGTTGAAAACGTGGCCGCTTCCGCCGTGGCCGACGCCATCCGCACCTTTGCGGATGAAAAATACGACGTGATCTTCCTCGCGACGAGCAGCTACGCCGATACGGGCTCCGCGGTCGCGCCGGATTATCCCGACACCCAGTTCTTCATGATCAACTCGGCCATCACCCTCGATAACGTGGCCTCCTTTGCCATTCAGGATGCGCAGCAGGGCTTCCTCATGGGCGCGCTCGCGGCGCTGCTCACCGAAACCGGCACGGTCGCTTTCATCGGCGGCCTCGAGATTCAGCCCATCCTCAACGGCGCCAAGGGTTTTGCGCAGGGCGTGGCGTACGTCGACCCGAGCGTGAAGGTCCTCTCGAACAACACCGGCAGCATGGATGACGTCAACGCTGCCAAGAACCTTGCAAAGACCATGATCGGCCAGGGTGCGGACGTTGTGGCCCCGATGGCCAACCAGGCGTCGCTTGGCGTGATGGAAGCCGCGCAAGAAGAAGGCAAGCTCGCCATCGGCTCCGGCCTCAACCAGGAAACCGTCGCCCCCAATGCCGCGGTGGTCGCCATCGTAAAGGACACCGCGATCGCCTACAAGGCCGCCTACCAGTCCTACCTTGACGGCACGATTCCCAACGAAGTCATCCGCATGGGCGCGGAGCAGGGCGTCATCTACATCGGCGACTATTACATCGAAGTGCCCGAAAATGTGAAGACCCAGCTCATGGAGATCTACCGGAAGCTCGCCGCGGGCGAGATCACGATCGATCTTTCCTGACAAAGCGTCTCCATGCCGGAGCGCGCTAAAGCGCGCTCCGGCATTCTTTCTACCAGGGCTCTTTTTTCTTTGCGGGGAAGGCCCCGCATTGCACCGCATAGGAAGGAATCAAACATGGCCTCAGACGGTATTGCTAAAAAGCTCGTTTCTTTGTTGAAAAACCTGTATTTCCCGGTGGCCGCGCTCGTGGTTTCGCTGCTTATCGGCAGCGTGGTGATTTTGTTCACCGCCTCGAGCAGCCCGCTTACCGCCTACGGCGCCATGTTGAAAGGCGCGTTTGGCAGCATCAACGCATGGGATGAAACGCTGTTGAAGGCGATCCCGTTCATGTTCACGGCGCTCAGCTTCGCCATCGCCCGGCGCTGCGGCATCATCAACCTCGGCGCGGAAGGGCAGTTCCGCATCGGCGCGCTGATGGCCACGATCGTGGGCGTGAGCTTCCCGGGCCTGCCGATGATCGTGCACCTGCCGCTCACGCTCCTTGCCGGTTTCCTCGGCGGCGCGCTCTACGGCGTGCTCGTCGCGCTTTTGAAAAACCGCTTTGGCGCGAGCGAGCTGATTACGACCATCATGCTCAACTACATCGCCATCCAGCTCATCAGCTTCTTTGTGACCGGCCCCATCAAGGACAGCGCCTCGAGCTCCTATCCGCAATCGGCGCAGCTGCCGGTTTCGGCGCAGCTTCCCCGCTTGTTCGCGGGCAATTTCCGCCTGCATTGGGGCTTGTTGATCGCGATCGCGGCGATCGTGTTCTATTATGTTTTCCTCTGGAAAACCACAAAGGGCTTTGAAATGCGCGTTGTGGGGCTCAACCCCTCGGCGGGCGCTTACGCAGGCATGAGCATCCAGCGCGCGAGCCTGCTTTCGATGTTCATCGCGGGCGGCTTTGCGGGCCTTGGCGGCTGTGTGGAGATCATCGCCGTGCAATATCGGCTCATGCTCACCTCGTTCACCATCACCTATGGCTTCACGGGCATCGCCGTGGCGCTCATGGGCAGCAACAACCCGCTTGGCATCTTCCTCTCGGGCGTTCTCTTTGGCGGATTGCAATCCGGCTCGCTCAAGATGCAGACGCTCACCGATGTGAGCGCTTCGGTGGTGCTCGTCGTGCAGGCGCTGGTGATCGTGTTCATCGCGGGCCGGTCGATGTTCCAATGGAGAAGGCGGCAAAAGGCTTGCCCCGCGCCCACGGGGCCATCCGACCCCATGCAGCCGCTGCCCAAAGAAGGGGTGGTTTAATATGGATATTGCAGTGAGCTTCCTTTCTTCCGTCATCATGCTCGCGACGCCCACGCTGCTTGCGGCGCTCGGGATCGTCTTTAGCGAGCGGGCGGGCATCGTCAACATCGGCACGGAGGGCATGATGCTCGTGGGCGCGCTCACGGGCGTGATCGGCTCATACCTCACGGGCAGCGTGTGGCTCGGCGTTTTGATTGCCATGCTCGTATCGATGCTCTTTTCGGCGATCTTCGCGCTGTTTACGGTCATCATCAAAGCCGACCAGACGGTCATCGGCACGGGGCTCAATATTTTAGCCTCCGGCCTCACCATCACCGTAAACCGCGCCATATTCGGCGCGAGCACCAGCCCGCCGAAGATCGATTCGTTCGATAAGGTTGCGATTCCGTTTTTAAGCAAGATTCCGATCCTCGGCGACGTTTTGTTCCGCCAGCCTTTCCCGGTTTACATCGCGTTTGCGCTCGTTCCCATCGCGTGGTTCGTGATGTTCCGCACCAACATGGGCCTCAAACTTCGCGCCGTGGGCGAACATCCCCGCGCGTGCGACACGGTGGGCATCAACGTCGCGCGCACGCGCTTTATGAGCGTGCTCTTCAGCGGCCTGATGGCGGGCCTTGCGGGCTCGTTCGTTTCGATGGGGCAGATGAGCTTCTTTACCGAGGGCATGATCGCCGGCGGCGGCTTTATGGCGCTTGCCGCGGTGGTGTTTGGCAATTACACGCCCGTTGGCGTAATGGGCGCATCGCTCGTGTTTGGCGCGAGCAACGCGCTCATGTACCAGCTTCAAGCGCTCAACACGGGCATTCCGTATCAGTTTTTGCTGATGCTGCCCTATCTTATCACCATCCTCGCGCTGTGCGGCCTGATCCGCAGGAGCAACAAGCCCGCCTCTAGCGCCATCCCCTACGTGAAGGAATAGGAGGCACGACATGGTTTTGTTGGAAATGCGGCATGTTTCAAAGAACTTCGGCTGCGTTGCGGCCAATACGGATGTGAACCTGAGCGTCAACGCGGGCGAGGTGCACGCGCTTTTGGGCGAAAACGGCGCGGGCAAATCCACGCTGATGAACATTCTCTACGGCATGTACGCCCAGAGCGAGGGCGAGATCTACTATAAGGGCAAGCCCGTGCGCATACGCGACCCCAAGCAGGCCATCGAGCTTGGCATCGGCATGGTGCACCAGCACTTCATGCTCGTGCCGGCGCTCACGGTCATCGAAAACGTGGTGCTCGGCTATGAGGGCAACCGCGCGGTGCTCGACCTCAATGCGGCCGCCAAGAGCTTTAGCGAAATGGCGCGCCGCTACCACATGGAGATCGACCCCTGGGCCAAGGTGGAGCAGCTCTCGGTCGGCCAGCAGCAGCGCCTCGAAATCCTCAAGGCGCTCTACCGCGACGTGGAGCTTTTGATCCTCGACGAACCCACCGCCGTGCTCACCCCGCAGGAGGTGGACAGCCTGTTCGTAATGATCCGCCAGCTGACGGCGGAGGGTAAAACGGTGATTTTTATCAGCCACAAGCTCGCGGAGATCATGACCATTTGCGACCGCTGCACGGTGCTGCGCCTCGGGCGCGTGGCGGCGGCGGGCCTGCCCATCGGCGAGATCGCCGATAAGGAACAGCTTGCGGCGCTGATGGTCGGGCAGAGCGTGGACCTTGTGACGAAAAAGGAAGAGGCGCACCCGGGCGAAACCGTGCTCGATGTGCAGGGCCTTACCTGCCTCAACGAGCGCCGGCTCGAGGCTGTGAAAAACGTGAGCTTCACGCTGCACGCGGGGGAGATCCTCGGCATTGCGGGTGTGGACGGCAACGGCCAGTCGGAATTGATCCGCGCGATCACGGGCCTTCTCAAGCCAGAGTGCGGCAAGGTTCTCATTATGGGAGAGGACTGCACCGGCAAAGGCCCCAAGGAAGTGCTCAAAAAGGGCGTTGCGCACATACCCGAGGACAGGCATAAAATGGGCATGATCGCCAAGATGAACCTGCGTGAAAACCTATCGCTGATGAGCTATGACCAGGAGCCTTTTTCCACGCACGGCTATTTGCATTGGAACAAAATCGACCGCTACTGCGGCGATCTTTGCGAGCGCTACAACGTGAAAACCCCCAACACGGGCGAATTCGCGGGCAACCTTTCGGGCGGCAACCAGCAAAAGCTTGTGGTCGGGCGCGAGCTCGACCGCAAGCCGCGCCTGCTCATCGCCGTGCATCCCTCGCGCGGCCTCGACATCGGGGCGACCAAGTATATCCAATCCCGCATCGTGGAAGAGCGCGACCGCGGCGCGGCGGTGCTGCTGGTTTCCACCGAGCTCGACGAGATCCTCGAGATTTCCGACCGCATCCTTGTGATGTACGAGGGCGAAGTGATGGATATCATCGCGCAAAAGGACGCCACGCGCAGCGGCCTTGGGCTCTTGATGGCCGGCGAACGCGGCGCAGGGGGCGCCTGATCAAACAAAAAGCACACTGGGGCGCGGCGGCAGCGATCACGAGGCCGCCGCGCCTTTTTCGCGTTGCGGCCCCATGGGGATTGACAGCGGCCCGCCCGCGGATTTATGATAGGGACGGCCCTTGAATAAGGATCTTTTCATCCGGAAGGAGTTGAGTTGTGATGGCTGTTGATATGGTGGTTTCCCCTTAAAAACCGAATAGCCGGCACGCGCGAGCCAAGCGGGAGAAGCCCGCCTGTTGCCGTGCCAAACAAGCACCTTTCGTTCATACTGCCAAAGCGGGATACGATCAGGGTCGTATCTTTTTTGATTGCGACGCCGCGCAGCAGCTCCGACGGGGCTGCTTGTCCGCGGTATTTTTGTATCCCCCCCAAAAATTTAATTTTCAAAGGAGCAACCGGGCGACCATGATCGATTTAACCCAATATGGCTACATCCAAACCCAACCGATTCCCGAGGGCCTGATCCCCGGCAGGGTGACGGAGCTTCGGCGGGAACATTACACTGTCGTCACCGCGCACGGCGAGGTGGGGGCCGCGCTCAAGGGCGCGTTCTACTATGGTGCGAACGGCCGCGCGGACTTCCCCTGCGTGGGGGATTTCGTGCTGCTCGAATACAACCAAAGCTGCACGGCGCGCATCGCGGGCCTGTTGCCCCGCTTTTCCAAATTCTCGCGCGCGGATTTTTCCGGGCACGCGGCGGGCTATGTGAAAACCATTCTCGAGCAGGTCGTGGCGACGAATTTCGACTATGTGTTCATCCTCTCCTCGCTGAATTTAGACTTTAAGGTCAACCGCATTCTGCGCTACCTGACGCAGGCTTGGCAAAGCGGCGCGCAGCCCGTGGTGCTGCTGACAAAGGCCGATTTGGCTGAAAACGCCGCGCAGCGCCTCGATGAAGTGCGCCTTGCGGCCCCCGGTGTGCCCGTGCATGCGGTTTCAAGCCGCACGGGCTTTGGCCTTGCGGAATTGGATGCCTATTTGCAGCCGAAAAAAACGGTCGTATTCCTCGGCATGTCGGGCGTTGGCAAATCCTCGCTGCTCAACGCGCTCATGGAGCGCGAGGTGATGGCGGTGCGCGCCATTCGCGAAAACGACAGCCGCGGCCGCCACACGACCACGCACCGCCAGCTTTTCATGCTGCCCGGCGGCGCGATGGTCATCGACACGCCGGGCATGCGCGAAATCGGCCTGTTCAGCGCGGACGAGGGCATCGGCGCGGGCTTTGCCGATGTGGAGGAATTGTTCGCGCAATGCCGCTTTGCCGATTGCCGCCATCAGGCGGAGCCGGGCTGCGCCATCCGTGCCGCGCTTGAAGACGGCGCGCTCCCGCGCGAGCGCTGGGAACATTACCTTGCCCAAAAGCGCGAAAACAAATTTGTGGATGATAAAACGGGTTACCTTAGCGAGAAGCGGGCGCGGCACAAATCGATCGCGATATGGAGTAAGCAGAAAAAGGAACATGGAGAAGTGCGCGAATGAAGATGGAAACCTTGAAAAAAGCATTGAGCGCCATGCTAGCAGAACCCATCGTGCGGGCGGATTTTCAGGCTGCGCCGCTGCACGGCGGCACGTTGGGCGACGTGCGGCTCGTTTCGGGCATGGCGCAAACGGCGGGCGGCGAAAAACTCCCTTATCGCGCCGTTTTGAAAACGCAGCAAAAGTGGGAGCGCCCCGGCGACCCATTTTCCTGGCGCAGAGAATATGACCTCTATAGCTCGGATCTATATCGCATGTTCCCCGATTCATTCCGTCCGCCAAGGTGTTTTTATACCGAGATCAAAGAAAATGAAATGTGGCTTTGGCTCGAGTATATCGACGGCGTTTCAGGCAAAGCCCTCACGCTTGGGATGCTTGAACAGGCGGCGCGCAAACTTGGGCGCTTTCAGGGACGGTCTTACCGTGAGCGCGAAGCGCTGCAAAAGATCGCCTGCCTTGGCGACACGGGCTATACGGCGCGAGAGCATGCGAGGTGGCATACCCAGACTTACAGCTACGATTATTTGATCTCCCCGCAATGCCGCCTGCCGGTGTTTTTAAAGCGGATGCTCGAGCGCGGCGAAATCCGGCTTTGCGAGGGCAAATCGTTTGAATATAGCTTTTTGCGCTCCGCAGGCTGCGACCTCCCCGCGCACCTCAAGCGCATGCTCATTGATGCGGACGATCAAAGGGAGGAGTTGTTCGAGCGCACGAAACGCCTGCCGGTCGTTTTATGCCACCGCGATTTTTGGAGTGAGAACATCTTTTTCTCGAACGGTGAGGTTAGGCTGATCGACTGGGATACCGCGGGCTGGGGTTATGCGGGCGAGGATATCGCAAGCCTCATTGCCGATGAAACGGACGCGGAGCTGATCCGCCCTTACTATGAGCGGCTGATTCCCGCTTACCGCGACGGGCTAAAGGAGCACATCGATATTTTGCCGGGGGAAAACTTCGACATTCGCGAACGGATGCTTTTGAAATTCGGCTACCGCCTGTTGCAGGATTTTATGTTCACGCAGGACCCCGAAACCAAAGGCCCGCCGCATCAGGCGCTGCAGGCGATGTATGAAATCGGGGGCTGAGCCTGCGGCCCGCCTCCGGAGACGTTGATTGAACATGGCGAATGCGCTTAAAACACCCTTTCGAAAATGTCGCTGCGGGCGGCGGGGTCTTCAACCGGCGGCCGCGCGCTTGCGGGAAAGGCCCGTTTGGGCGTATGATAAGAAAAAAAGAACATCACGGGAGGGCGGCGAATGAAACGGGTGATTGAACCGTTTGATTATGCGAATGAAATCATGCGGGCGGTTGAAACAGGCGTTCTTCTCACGACCAAGGCCGGGGATAAAGTCAACGCGATGACCATCTCCTGGGGCACGCTTGGCATTGAATGGGGCAAGCCCCTCTTCACGGTTTTCGTGCGCGAAAGCCGATTTACAAAAAGCCTCCTCGATCAGGTTCCCGCGTTCACAATCAACGTGCCGCGCGGGGCTTTTGACCGGCGCATCCTCGAGGTTTGCGGCACGCAATCGGGCCGCGCATTCGATAAGATCGCCGCGCTCGGCCTGACGCTCGAGCCGCCCGAGGTTGTGCCCGTGCCCGGCATCCGCGAGCTTGCGCTCACGCTTGAATGCAAGGTGATCTACAGCCAAAAGCAAGATGCACAGGCGATTTCTGAAGAAAACCTGCGCAGATATTATCCGCAGTCGGTCGAGGGCGCGTTCCACGGCTCCAACCGCGCATTTCACACCGCCTATTATGGCGAAATCGTGCGCGCCTATATCATTGAATAGCGCGGCGCTCGGGGAAAGCTATGCAAAGTATGCCGGACAATCATGAAACACAGCGCGAGCGGGAAGCCCGCCGCCTCGTCGCCGAGGCCGGAAGGATGCTCCTTGCTAAGCGCCTTGCCGCGCGCACATGGGGCAATGTGAGCTGCCGCATCGGGGAAGAGCGCATGCTCATCACGCCCAGCGGCATGGATTATGAGGCCATTGCGGAGGAGGACATCGTTTGCTACGACATGGCAAACGGCGTTTGGGAAGGGCTGCGCGAGCCTTCTTCCGAGAAACTCGTGCACATCGCCGCATACCGCGCCTTCCCCGAGGCGCAGTTCGTGATCCACACGCACCAAACCTACGCCTCGGCCCTCGCGCTCACCGGCCCCGCCTCGCTCACACTCACCGGGCGGGAACAAGCGGCGCTCGGCGGCCTCGCCTTTAACGCCTATGCTCTGCCCGGCACGGAAGAGCTTGCCGCAAATGCCCAAGATTCCTTCCGCGCGGGCGCGCAGACCGTTCTCATGGTGCGCCACGGCGCGGTTATCGTGGGAAAAAGCCGTGAGGAAGCGTTCGAGCGCGCGCTGCTTCTTGAAGAACTCTGCCGCCGCGCGTGCCAGGGCCTGCCCGAACATCCGCCCGCCGAAAATGAGGCGCTGGCCCGGCGGCTCATCGCCTGCGCAACGCGCGCGTTTGGCTTTGCCATCGCGCAAAGTTCCCCCGCCGCCCTCGCCTGCGCCGCCCGCCGCAAAGCCTTGCCGGCGCTGCTCGACGACGCCGCGCAAATGATCGGCCGGAACATCCCGGCCGCGCGTGCGGACGAAAAATCCGTGCTTCGCGCGCTGCGCCGCCGCGCGGTGGTGCTCGTTCCGGGCGTGGGCGCGCTCTGCCGCGCCGAGAACGCCGGGGATGCGGAAGCATTGCGCATGCTTGCGCACAAGGCCTGCGTGAGCGCGCTGCACACGGGGGCGCTTGGCGTGCGCGCGAAGCTGCCCCTTGCGGACATCATCGTGATGCGCAAAATATTCCGAACCAAATATTCCAAAAAGATCGGCGGTTAATACATGGAAAAGAATGCCCGCAGGGAGCTTTGGCGCACGGCCAAATTCACGCTGTTTTCGGCGAGCGCGGGGCTGATCCAATTCGGCGCGTTCGCTTTGCTTTACGACTTGCTCCACGCGAGCTATTGGGTGAGCTATTTAGCTGCGCTCATCCTCTCTGTCGTTTGGAACTTCACGCTCAACAGGCGTTTTACCTTCCAATCGGCCGCAAACGTGCCCGTTGCGATGCTTCTCGTGTTCGCCTATTACTGCGTATTCACACCGCTAACGACCATCGGCGGCAGCTACCTTGAGGGGAAGCTCAACTGGAACGGCAATGTGGTGACGCTTTTGAATATGGCGCTCAACTTTGTGACCGAATTCCTCTACGACAAACACGTCGTTTTCCGCAACAGCATCGACACGAACGATATCGCCCAAAAAGCGCGGGCGAAAAAGGATGCGTGAGCTTTGCGCATCAAGAATATTCTCCAAAAAGATCGGCAAACGAAAACGGGCCGCCCAAACGGGCCGCCCGCTTTTATGTTGGCATCGTATTAGCGAAGCCCTTGCAGGTTGATGAACACGGGCGTATCGCTGATCTTTTGAAAAACGTTCGAGTCTCCCGAATCGTCGAGCAAGAGGACGGAATCACCATGTATGGCAAGCCCGGTTGAGGACGCGCCGCCGGATGCGAGCGAGAGGATGCTCACGCCGTCCGTCGTACGATCGACCTGATAAGTCCCCTCGGCAAGCAGTTCGAACTGCCGGTAGAGCGTGTAGGAACCATCTTTTTGCAGCACGATGTAGAGATCTTCGCTGCTCACCTGCTCCCCTGTGCAGTAGGTTCCGTAAAAGCTGGCCGGCGCAAAATGCACGCCAAGCAAAACGATCACGGCAACAAGCAGCGCGAGGGTTGTGCCCAACAAAACCTTTGAGATCACACTGTTCATAAGCCCCTCCTTATCGTGGTTTGGCGTGATGAGAACCGCAAAGTATCAACATTTTTATTTTACCATATACTCCCTTTTGCCACAATGGCCCTTTACAAAAGTTTTTTAATTTACATAAGTTCCGCCGTTTTATACAAAACGGGCCTGCTTTTCTAACTTTGCGCAATATATTGTCTTTTCAGCGCGCGCGATCTTTGGTATACTGGGCAAGGCTCGGCTGCGTTTGCTAAAATAGCCGGATACGCGCCGCCTGAAAGAAGCGAATACCATGCCCGAACTTTGGGACCTTTATGACGGCGCGCGCCGCAAAACAGGCCGCGTGTGCGAGCGCACGCCCGACCTGCCCGGGGGGACTTACCACATCGTGGTGCACGTTTGGATGCGAAACAGCCTCGGCCAATGGCTGATATCCCAACGCACGCCCAACAAGGATTTTCCCCTCATGTGGGAATCGACAGGCGGCTCCGCCATAGCGGGCGAGACGAGCCTCGCGGCGGCTGTGCGCGAAACCAAAGAAGAACTTGGCGTAAAGCTTGACCCCCAGGCGGCCGTTTTGCTGCGCGCCGATCGGCGCGATCGCTCAGGCTATCCCTGCTGCCCGGACTTTCGGGATGTGTGGCTCTTCCCGCTCGAATGGCCGATCGGGAACATCGTTTTGCAGGAAAACGAGACCTGCGGCGCAAAATGGGCCGCGGACGAGGAGATTTATGCTATGATTGGGCGCGGCGAATTCATCGGCCCGGAGAGCTACGGCTACCTCGAAGAGCTGTTCACA
>CAZJIS010000049.1:0-12493 GCA_964546125.1 uncultured Clostridium sp. | reverse complement strand
AACGAGGTGCAGCGCGTGGGCGCGATCGACTTCGCCCACCGCGGCTCGCGCATGACCATCAGCACCGCGTTCGACAAGCCCATTTCCGAATCCCCCTGCGTGGGCTGCGGCCAATGCGCCGCCGTTTGCCCCACGGGCGCGATCGTTGTGAAAAACGACAAAGGCAAGGTTTGGCAGGCGCTCTCCGACCGGAATGTGAAGGTCACCACGCAGATCGCCCCGGCCGTGCGCGTCGCCGTCGCCCGCGAGCTTGGCGGCAGCGAGGACGCGAGCGCCATGGGCCGCATCGTCGCGGCGCTGCGCCGCCTCGGCTTCGATGAAATTTACGACACGGCAACCGGCGCGGACCTGTGCGTGCTCGAAGAAGCCGCGGAGCTTGTGCGCCGCATCGAAAAGGGCCGCAACGACATGCCGCTGTTCACTTCCTGCTGCCCCGCGTGGGTGCAGTATTGCGAAAAGACCTACCCCGAGATGCTCGGCGACGTTTCGACCTGCCGCTCGCCCATGGAGATGTTCGCCTCCGTCGTAAAAGCCCAAAACGCCAGTTCCTCCCGCCGCCATGTGCATGTGGCGATCATGCCCTGCACCGCAAAGAAGTTCGAGGTGGGGCGCGAGGAGTTCCGGGTGGATGGCGAACCGATGGTGGACTACGTCATCACCACGCAGGAACTGATCCAGATGATCCGCGAGTCGGGCATCGTGTTTGCGGAGCTTGAGCCGGAGGGCGTCGACATGCCCCTGAGCACCATGACGGGCGCGGGCGTGATTTTCGGCGTGACGGGCGGCGTGACCGAGGCCGTGCTTCGCCGCCTGATGAACGACAAATCCGCGACCTCTTTGCAAACCCTCTCCTTCACCGGCGTGCGCGGCATGGAGGGCGTGAAGGAAGTGACGATCCCGGCGCTTGGGCGCGAACTCAAGATCGCCGTCGTCAGCGGCCTTGGCAACGCGGCGGCGCTCATTGAGCGCATCAAGGCGGGCGAGCGCTATGACTTCGTCGAAGTCATGGCCTGCCCCGGCGGCTGCGTGAGCGGCGCGGGTCAGCCCGCGGCGATGCGCGCCGAGCGCGAGGCGCGCGGCAAGCAGCTTTACAGCGCCGACAAGCTCTCGAGCATCAAGCGTTCCGAAGAGAACCCGCTGATGATGTCCCTCTACAACGGGCTGCTGCGCGGACGCGTGCACGAGTTGCTGCACGTCGACTATGTAAAGGAGGGCGCACATGATTGAATTGAGCGTTTGCATCGGCACCTCCTGCCACCTCAAGGGCGCCTACAATGTGCTGCAAACTTTCCTTGCCCTGATCGAGGAGTGCGATCTCCACGACAAAATTGAACTCAAGAGCACCTTTTGCCTCAAGCAATGCGCCTACGCCGGCATCGGCGTGGTGCTCGGCCAAGAACATTACCGCGTGATGCCGGGCGAGGCGGCAAACTTCTTCCGCAACACCGTGCTGCCGCTCGCGCGCGCGAATTAGGCGCGGTTCCCTATCCGATTAAAGGGACGCCGGGGCGTCGGCCATATGGCCGGCGCCCTTTCTAAATATGCCTTTGCTTGCCCGACGCCGCGTATGCGTATTATAATGAAAAAAACCGCAGGGAGAGCGCGCATGCAAGCATTGCCGACACTCCGCACGGCCGCGTGCGGCGAAACAATGATTCTATTCGAGTTCACGCGCAAAAAGGTGAAAAACATAAACCTGCGCGTGCGCCGGGATCAAAGCGTTTGCGTTTCGGCAAGCCCGCGCGTGCCCCTCGCGCAAATCGACGCGTTCGTTGCCGGAAAAGCGGGCTTCATCGCCCGCGCGCGGGCGCGGATCGCCGCGGCCGAAAAGGATGCGCCGGACGCGCGGCGCTATGTGAGCGGCGAAGTTTTCGCCGTGCTTGGGGAGAACCTTCTGCTCCTCGTGCGCGAAGCGCGGGAGGAAACCGTTTTTTGCGAGGGCGGGCGGCTCGTTGTTCAGGTGCGCGATGAAAACGACCTCGCGCGCAAGCGAGCGCTCGCAGAGGACTATTACGCACGCCTCGCCGCGCGCGTTTTTCCCGAAGCGCTCGCGCGCATGTGCGCGAAACTCGAAGCCCGCGGCGTTGTTATGCCCAAGCTTCGCATCCGCAATATGAAAACGCGCTGGGGCTCCTGCCTCGTGCAAAAGGGGATCGTCACCCTCAACGCGCGGCTTGTTGAGCACTCCATGGCCTGCATTGAATACGTTGCGGCGCATGAGCTTTGCCATTTCGTGCGCGCCGATCACTCAAGACGCTTTTATGAGCTTCTCGCCGCCGTTCTTCCGGATTGGAAAGAGCGAAAAGCCCTGCTCAACGGCCGCGCCGGGAACCCCGGGTCCGGCGCGGCCGTTTTATAAACACAGGGCACAGGGAGGTAATTCCAAATGAAAAGAATTGCGATGTTCGTTTTATGCGCGGCGGCGCTGTGCCTGCCTTTGACGGGCTGCAAGGGCAAAGAGCCGGATAAGGAAGGGGAACCCAAGGCCGGGAACATCGTGTTCACCGGCACCGTTGAGGAGGTCGGCGAGGATTTCATCCTCGTGAGCACGACGGACGACGTGGGCTTTACGCGCGCCTCGGTCAGCTTCGGCGAGGCGTTGGAGGCCGTCCCTCGCGATTTCAAGATCGGGCAGGTATGGCGGATCACCATTTTGCCCGAAATTCGCGAAAGCGACCCCGTGCAGGTGACGGCGGTCGCCCTCGAAACAGCGGCCAAAGAAGAAGAGGAACCGGAGGCTGAAAATATCGTATTCACCGGCACCATCGAGGAGGTCGGCGAGAATTTCATCATCGTCAACACGGTGGACGATGTGGGCTTCACGCGCGCCTCAGTCAGTTTCGATGCAGCGATGGAGGCGCCCCTCCACGATTTCAAGATCGGGCAGCAGTGGCTGATCACCATTTTGCCGGTCATTCGCGAAAGCTATCCTGTGCAGGTGACGGCGGTCGCCCTCGAAATTCTTTACGACACGATGCCCGTACCCAAAAACAACGCCTGAACCGCAGCCCGGCAATTCCATCACCTTGTTTTACTATACCAAAAAAGCCCCTGTCCGGGGCTTTTTTTGTATCCCGAGGGCCGCCCCAAAAGAAGCGGCCCTTTTACGGTTAAATCGAAGCTTAGAACTTCACCGGGTCCTTGGCGGAAACGCGCTTGACCAGCAGCATGAAGAGCATCCCGATCACGAGGAACGCGATGATGGAGCCGATGGCCCAAAGGAGGCCATACTGCTCGGCAAGCTCGGCGCCCACGCCGTGGTTCGAGTACCAGTTGTGCATGCGGTAGGAGATCGTGCCGAATACGAGCGGGCCGACGAAGGTAGAGGTGCGGCCTGCAACGGAGAGGAAGCCATAAAACTCGGCGGACTGCGCCGCGGGGACGAGCTGGCTCACCATCGTGCGGCTCACGGCCTGCACGGCGGTAAGCGCAAAGCCCGCGATGAAACCGATGACGTAGAACCAAATGATATTCTTGACGAACAGCAGCCAGACGACCGCGCCGATCAAAATGACAAGAGGAATCAAAATGGCGTCCTTGCTGCTGGTTTTATCCGAAATGCGGCCGAAGATCAGCGCGCCGAACGTGCCCGAGAACTGGATGAGGATAACGAAGATGATCAGCTCCGTCTGCTTCATACCGAACAGCGTCGCCCCGATGATGGCCGCAAAGTCCATGAGCATCATGATGCCGTCGTTATAAATGAGGAAGGCGAGAGTGTATTTGACAAATTCCTTAAAGCGCTTGATCGAGCGGAACGTCTCGGCGAGCTTCTCAAAGGCATAGACGATGATGTTCTTGCCCGCGGGGACCTTCTCCGCGTCGTGCTTTTCCACCACGTGGATAAAAGAGGGGATGGAGAATGCAAGATAGATTGCGGCGGTGATCAAAAACGTATAGGGGATGACCGAATTGCCGACGAGCTGGATCGGCACGAGCACCACGAGCAGCGCCACAATGCCGCCGACCATGCCGGTGGCCCAGCCCTTGCCGGACACAAAGCCGATCGACTCGGGGGTGGAAACATCGGTCAAAAGCGCATCGTAAAACACCTGCGCCGCGCGGTAGCCGATCTCCGCGAAGATGAAGAACACCATGCCGAGCACCACGTCGCCCTCGCCCACGAAGAACAAAAGCGCCGTAAAGAGCACGGAAATCATGGTGAACAGAAATAAAAACTTCTTTTTCGACTTTGTGAAGTCCGCAATCGTGCCGAAAACCGGCGACATGACCGCAACGATCACCGCCGCGATGCCCACCGAAATGCCCCACAGGCGCGTTCCTTCGGCGCCGCCGACGACAACGTTCTTAAAATAAGCCGAGTACACCGCCAACAGCACCACCGAAGCGTAAGCGGAGTTGCCAAAGTCATATAAATACCAGGCGCGCCTCGCCCTTTTGTCGGTTTGGTCCACTTGGTTGTGCATAATGCCCTCCCATCAGCAAAAGCCGTAAATTCATTCGCGGGTCTTTCTACCTATCATACAAAAGTTTGTGGGAGATGGCAAGATAAACCCACGAAGCCGCTATCATCCGCGCAGCCCGCCGCACCCGCCAAATGGTCGTTCCACGCCGGGCTCTCGGCATTTGCGTATCGCCGCGGGCTGTGCTATGCTAATAAAAACGGCGAGGAGGTCATGTGTTATGAAATTGCAGGAATCCGCCGAAATGTATCTCGAAACGATCTTCATTCTAAGCCAAAAGGACCCGCGCGTCCGTTCGATTGATGTGGCCTGCAAGCTCGATTTCAAAAAGTCGAGCGTGAGCGTTGCGATGAAAAAGCTGCGCGAGAACGGCTTTATCGAGGTGGATGAAGCGGGCTTTATCACGCTCACGGACGCGGGGCGCGACATCGCGCACACCATGTACGAGCGGCACACATTCCTTTCGGACTGGCTCCGCGACCTTGGCGTGCCGCGCGAAACCGCCGTCAACGACGCCTGCCGCATGGAGCATGTCATCAGCCCCGAGAGCTTCGAGGCCATCAAGCGCTGCGTCGTGGGTACAAAAAGCTAAAAAACGATAACAAAGCGCCGCAAAAGCTCCGCAAGCCGCGGGCCTGAACGGCGCGCCATAAGAAAAATCGGCCTTTATTTCCCGTCATCCCCCGGCTCCGGCCAGGGGATGTTTTGGTTGACGCCGCGCTTGCGGGGCGGCTCTTGCCGGGGCGGGAAGCGCTTCCACACGCGGAAGTCATACCAACACGCAAGCGCGAGCAAGGCAAACCCGAACGTCCTGCCATACCAGCCGGGGATGCTAAAGGCCGCCTCAAGGCTGAGCGCCGTGCGCAGCATGAGTTCAAAAAGAAGCGCCGCAAAAAAGCCCAATGCCGGCTTCTTTTGATTCAGCAGATGCGCGAGAAACACGGCGCACGCCGCCTCTCCAAGCGCAAGAAGAAGATCCGCAACGTTTTCGAGCAGCAGCAGCAAAGAATCCGCCGCGCCCGCCCCCGCGACAAGATAGGCCCCGCTCATCACCACCGCGCCCGCCGCGCGGTAAACAAACAACGGCAGCGCGACGCCAAGGCCGAAGGCAAGCGATTCATAGGCGCTCCTGCGCGCCGCAAGCGGCCGTTTAAGGGCAAAGAACATGCCCGCCGTGACCAGCGCGCCTGTGATGAGCGTGAGATAAAAGCCGGCGACGTCCGCCTCGAGAAAGCCCTTGCCGCCCGCCTCAAGCGCCGCGTGCAAAAGCAGCAGCAGCACGGACGCGAGCACCGTGCCAAGGAACATGCACAGGCCGCCCGCGAAGAGCGGCTTGAGAACAGGCGTTTTCGCCTTCGCCATGAAAATGAACGCGTAAACGAGCGTAACCGAAAGGCCGAGCGCAAACGCGATGCCAAGGACCGAAAAAAGCATGCGACTACCTCAATGCGATGTTATGAAAACGGCGCGCCTTTGGGGCGCGCCGCGCTGTGGTTCAATCAGACCAGTTCGATAACGGCCATCTCCGAGGCATCGCCCCGGCGGGGTCCGAGCTTGTAGATGCGGGTGTAGCCGCCCTTGCGCCCGTCATACTTGGGCGCAATTTCGCTAAAGAGCTTCTCCACGACCGGGTGGGGCGTGAGCTTCGAGCGCTCGGCATATTCCTTTTTGCTCTCCTTCTCCTTGCGGGGCAGGGGAATGTTGTAAAGGTACGCCATGATCTGCCTGCGCGCGTGGAGCTTGCCGGGCAGGTCGTTGGCCTTTTCGACCTTGACGATCTGCTGCTTCTCGTTGCGGGTCTCGCGCTCGACGGTGACGGTGTTTTTATATTCGCTGACGGCCAAAGTGATGAGCTTCTCCGCGATGGGGCGCACTTCCTTGGCGCGCGCTTCGGTGGTAACGATCTTGCCGTTCCACAGCAGCGCCGTCGTCAAATTCCTGAGCATGGCGTCGCGCTGGTCGCTCGCCCTGCCAAGCTTACGGTTGGGCATATCTGAATCCTCCTAAACTTAATCTTCGTTCTGCCGGAGCGACAGGCCCAGGCCGCTGAGCTTCTGCTGGACCTCCTCGAGCGATTTGCGGCCGAGGTTACGCACCTTTATCATTTCTTCCTCGTTGCGCTGGACGAGCTCCTCAACGGTGTTGATGCCCGCGCGCTTGAGGCAGTTGTAAGAGCGGACGGAGAGGTCGAGCTCCTCGATGGTCATCTCAAGGATCTTTTCCTTCTTGTCCTCCTCCTTCTCAACCATGATTTCCACGCCCTGAACATGCTCGGTGAGGTTGATGTAGAGCAGCAGATGCTCGGTGAGGATCTTCGCCGCGAGGCTCACAGCCTCGTCCGGCTTGATGCTGCCGTCCGTCCACACCTCGAGGGAGAGCTTGTCATAGTCGGTGATCTGGCCGACTCGGGTATCTTCCACGTGGAAATTGACCTTGCGGATCGGGGTGAAAATAGAGTCCACGGCGATCTGCCCGATGGGCATATCGGACTTCTTGTTCTTTTCGGCGCTGACATAGCCGCGGCCATGCTCCAAAATGATTTCCATGTAGAGCTTGGCATTGGGGCCGAGGGTGGCGATGTGCAGCTCGGGATTGATGATCTCCACATCCGCATCGGCGACGATGTCGCCGGCTTTCACCTCGCAGGCACCCGAAGCGTCGATGATGACCTTTTTGCTTCCCTCGCCGTGGAGCTTCACGATGAGCTCCTTGAGGTTGAGCACGATTTCGGTCACATCCTCCCTCACGCCCTCTATGGTGGTAAACTCATGCAGCACGCCGTCGATCTTGACGGACGAGGCCGCCACGCCGGGCAGGCTTGAGAGCAGCACGCGGCGAAGCGAGTTGCCAAGGGTCGTGCCGAAGCCGCGCTCAAGCGGCTCCACCACGAAACGGCCATAGTTCTCGGTAATGTCCTCGCACTCGATTCTGGGTCTTTCGATTTCTATCATAGCTTTCTCCCCTCTCATGATACTTGGTCAGTCGATAAGGGCCGCGGGTAGGGTCATTACCATTTACCTGGAGTAGAACTCGACGATGAGGTGCTCCTCGATGGTGAGGTCGATATCGTCGCGCTGGGGTTCTGCGGCAACTTTGCCGGCAAGGTTCTCGGCATCGAGCTCAAGCCATTTGGGAATGGGCTTGCTCGCGCCCTGCTCGCGCAGCTCCTTGAGATAGGGAATGTCGCGGCTGGTTTCGCGCACGGTGATCGCCTGGCCCGCCTTGACGAGGAACGAGGCGATGTCGACCTTGGCGCCGTCGACGCGGATGTGGCCGTGGTTGACCATCTGGCGCGCCATGGGGCGGCTGGGCGCAAAACCCAGGCGGTACACGACGTTGTCGAGCCTGCGCTCGAGCAGCGCGAGCATGATCTCGCCGGTGACGCCGCGCATGTTGCTCGCCATCTCATAGTACTTGTGGAACTGCTTCTCGCTCACGCCATAGGCGCGGCGGCACTTCTGCTTCTCGCGCAGCTGCGTGCCGTATTCCTTGGGCTTGCGCTGCCTCGCCTGGCCGTGCTGGCCCGGCGGGGTGTTGCGCTTGATAATGGCGCACTTAGCGCTGTAGCAGCGGTCTCCCTTGAGGAAGAGCTTCACGCCTTCCCTGCGGCACTGCTTGCAAACGGAATCCGTATATCTTGACATGGTTCTTCGGCCTCCTTAAACTCTTCTGCGCTTGGGCGGGCGGCATCCGTTGTGGGGGATGGGCGTCACGTCCTTTATCATGTTGACCTCGAGGCCGGTCGTCGCGAGCGCGCGGATGGCGGATTCGCGGCCCGAGCCGGGGCCCTTGACGTAAACTTCGACCGTGCGCAGGCCATGTTCCATCGCCGCGCGCGCGGCGGTTTCGGAGGCCATCTGCGCCGCGAACGGCGTGCTCTTCTTGCTGCCGCGGAAGCCGAGTCCGCCGGCGGAAGCCCACGCGAGCGCGTTGCCCTGCAGGTCGGTGATGGTGACCATCGTGTTGTTGAAAGAGGAACGGATGTGCGCCGCGCCGCGCTCGATGTTTTTCTTCTCACGACGCTTGCGGGTACCGGCCTTCTTGACTTTGCCTTTTACTGCTGCCATGTTCGCTGATCCTCCTTACTTCTTTCTGCCGCCGACCTGGCGCTTGGGTCCCTTGCGGGTGCGGGCGTTCTGCTTGGTGCTCTGTCCGCGCACCGGCAGGCCCTTGCGATGCCTTACGCCGCGGTAGCAGCCGATCTCGATGAGGCGCTTGATGTTCATCGAAGTTTCGCGCCGCAGGTCGCCCTCCACCTTGACGTTGTGGTCGATGTAATCCCTGAGTTTGGTGACGTCGGCCTCGCTCAGGTCCCGCACGCGGATGTCGGGGTCGACGCCCGTCGCCGTGAGGATGTCCGAGGCGGTTTTGCGGCCGATGCCGAAGATATAAGTCAAGCCGATCTCGACTCGCTTGTCTCTGGGCAGGTCCACGCCGGAAATACGTGCCATAATTCTTCTCCTTACAAAATATAGTCGCTCGTTGTCCCCGCCGGAGACCGCGGTCCTTGCCGCGGCAGCCGCGCCGGCGGGCGGTTTCCTCTATTAGAAGCCCACTCCGCAGCCGTTCGGGAGCGGATTTCTAATATGTCTGGCGGCCTTCGCCGCCTGACGGAGCCCGGGAAAGTCAGGCTCGAAACGTGCCTTGGGCCTTTTGCCCAATCCGTCATTTTCAGCGGCATGACGGTCCCCTGGCTTTTTAGCCCTGCCTCTGCTTGTGCTTGGGGTCCTCGCAGATCACCATCACGCGGCCCTTGCGCCGAATGATCTTGCATTTGTCGCAAATGCGCTTCACACTGGGTCTAACTTTCATTTTAAGCCTCCCTCAATTCTTTGCGCGCCACGTGATGCGGCCGCGCGTCAGGTCATACGGGGACATCTCCACCGTGACCTTATCCCCCGGCAAAATCCGAATGTAGTTCATGCGCAGCTTGCCGGAAATATGCGCCAATATTTTATGCCCGTTCTGAAGCTTCACCTCGAACATCGCGTTCGGAAACGAATCCGTAACAATGCCCTCGATCTCGATCACATCTGATTTGGACAAGCTATCCCTCCTTGATTTTCATGGTCATCGTTGAGCGCCTTTCGAAGCGCCGCATCCCCCGTTCCGCCGGGCCGGGCGAGAATCTCGCCGATGTCGGCGATTTGGGCCCGCTCGAATGCGAGGTGCATGAGCTTCTTGCGCTTGGGCTTTGCGATCTTATGGACGTCCCCGTCGGCGATAAGCACATGGGCGTCATCCGCCCTGCCGATTACCGAGAACCGGCCGCCCTTATCGCGCCCTGCTTTGGAGCGCGCGATCCTTCCAAGATACTCTTCCATGCCCCACCTCACAGCGTAAAAATTTCCGCCTCGCCTTCGGTGATGGCGATGGTGTTCTCATAGTGCGCGCTCAGGCTCCCGTCGGCCGTGACGATGGTCCAGCCGTTGGCTTCCTGCAGCACCTGCCAGCCCCCGGTGTTTATCATCGGCTCCACGGCGAGCGTCATGCCCGGCCGCAGCTTCATGCCCCGCCCGAGGCGCGCGTCGGTAAAATTCGGCACTTCAGGCGGTTCGTGCATTGCGCGGCCGATGCCGTGCCCCACAAGATCCCGCACCACGCCGTAGCCGTGCGCATGGGCGTGCTCTTCGATCGCGCGGGAAACCTCAAAAAGATGGCTTCCCGCCCGCGCCGCGGCCACGCCGCGGAAAAAGCACGCGCGCGTGACTTCGACGAGTTTTTTTGCCTCTTCGCCCACCTCGCCCACGAAGAACGTCCTTGCGGCGTCCCCATGGTAACCTTCGAGCTCCGCGCCCACGTCCACGCTCAGGATATCTCCCTCGCGCAGCACGTACTTACCGGGTATGCCGTGCACGACCTGCGCGTTCACGCTGGCGCAAATGCTCTTGGGGTATCCGTTATACCCCAGGAACGACGCGCGCGCGCCGCGGCCTTTAATAAACGCCGCGGCAATGCGGTCGAGCTCCTGCGTGCTTACGCCGGGCTTCACACTCTCTTCGAGCAGCAAAAGCGCATCGCGCACAATCGCGCCCGCCGCGCGCATTTTCATGAGCTCGGCGGCGGTTTTGATGGTGTAGCCGCTCATCGCAGTTCACCCAGCGGCGCGTCAATGCGCGCCTGAACCTCCTCCGGCGTGCCGGTGGCATCCACGGTGCGGAGAATTCCCGCCCTTTGGTAATACTCAACGAGGGGCTTGGTCTGGCGCTCATAGACCTCGATGCGCCGCAGGACCGTTTCCGGCCTGTCGTCATCGCGAATATAGAGCGCCGCGCCGCATTTGCCGCATGTTTCACCATCGGTATAGCTTTGGCTCGCCCCGCAGCCGGCGCACATGCGCCGGGCGCTGATGCGCCCAACGATCACCGCGGTGGGCACTGAAAGGTTGATGACCATGTCAATGTGCGAGATCGCCTCGAGCGCCTCCGCCTGGGCGAGCGTGCGGGGAAACCCATCAAAGAGAAACCCCGCCGCGCAGTCCGGTTCTTCAATACGCTGTGCGACCATGCCGAGGATCACATCGTCCGGAACGAGCTCGCCCCGTTCGACGTAAGCCTTGGCCTCAAGTCCGAGCGGCGTTTGCCCGCGCATCGCCTGACGGAGCATGTCGCCCGTGGAGATGTGTGAGATGCCGTATCTCTGACTTGTCAGCGCCGCCTGCGTGCCTTTGCCGGCACCCGGCGGGCCAAGGAAGATCAGTTTCATCGCGCGCCTCTAATCAACCGAGGAAGCCCTTGTAATGCCGCATGAGCATCATCGATTCAAGCTGCTGGCTTGTTTCGAGCGCAACGCTGACCATGATGAGAATGCTCGTGGGGCCAAAGGATGAATGCATGCCAAACGCGCCAAGAAGCACCGTGGGCACGATCGCCAGGACCGTCAGGTAGACCGCGCCAAAGAGCGTGAGCCTGTTGCTGATCTTCTGGAGATGCTCCCCGGTCGGTCTTCCGGGGCGGATGCCCGGGATGAAGCCGCCGTTTTGCTGCAGGTTCTTGCTGATCTCCACAGGGTTGAAGGAGATCGTGGTATAAAAGTACGCGAAACCGAGGATTAAGAGCGTGTAGATCACATAGTAGACGATGGGGCCGACGATGTTCTCGGAGCCCGCGCTCATGTACTCCTGATAGAAAGCGTAAAACTTCCCATCCGGCCAGAACTGGCCCACCATCGCCGGGAACTGCATGATAGTCATGGCGAAGATGAGCGGCATGACGCCGTTCGCGTTCGCCTTGAGCGGGATGTGCGTGCTCTGCCCGCCGTAGAGCTTGCGCCCGACGACGCGCTTTGCGTACTGCACGGGGATGCGCCGCTCGGACTTTTCGATGAACGTGACGCCCGTAACGAGCACCAGCACCACGATGATCATCGCCGGGAGCAGCCACCAGCGGTATGCGCCGGTGAACGTGCCCGAGATGTAGTCGACGGCAAGCGTCGGCGCGCGCGCAATGATCGAGGCGAAGATGATGATCGAAACACCGTTGCCGATGCCCTTGTCGGTGATCATCTCGCCCATCCACACGAGGAACGCCGTGCCGGCCGTGCAAACAAGGCCGATGGTCGCGTAGGTCAAAAAGCTGTCGTTCAAAAGCACGTTCGCGCCGGCGGGGCTGTTCTGAAGCCCGGCGACGATGCCGATGCTCTGCACGAGCGCAAGGCCGATGCCGGTGTAGCGGGTGATCTTTTCGATCTTCTGGCGGCCGTCTTCCTCCTTGGAGAGGTTCTCGAGGGCGGGGATGGCAATGGTCAGAAGCTGCATGATGATCGAACCCGTGATGTAGGGCGAAATGCCCATCGCAAACAACGAGAAGTCGCCGAACGCGCCGCCCGAAAGCAGGTTGAGGAAGCTGAGCATATCGTACTGCTCGGCAAAATCGGCGATCGCCGCGGCATTGACGCCCGGCACCGCAATAAACGAGCCGAAGCGGTACACCACCAGCAGCATCAGCGTGAAGAGGATCTTCGTGCGGATATCCTTAACCTTCCACGCGTTGATCAAAGTTCTGAGCATCAGACCACCTCAACAGTTCCGCCCGCGGCCTCGATGGCTTTTTGGGCTGTCTCGGAGAATT
>CAZJIS010000048.1:0-12688 GCA_964546125.1 uncultured Clostridium sp. | reverse complement strand
CATCATGGCAAGCTTGTTTTTGCGCAAGCGCTTCCAGACTTCGGCCAGCTGGCTGCGCCGGGTCTCGCCCGAAATCTCGCAGGAACATTGAAGCTGTTTGTCTTCCATATGGCTGAGCCTCCTTACGTCTGCGCCGGCGCCTGGCCGTCGGGGATCGCTGCGGCCGGTTTGGCGGACTTGTTTTTCTTCTTGCGGCTATATTGGGAGCGGATGCGCGGATCGACGAACGCGTAGAGGATATCTACCACGAGGTTCACCGTGCTCTGCAAGAGCGCGAGGATCAGCACCGAGCCCTGGATAAGCGGATAGTTTCGCGCCTTGATCGCATCGACCATGAGCTTGCCCACGCCCGGGATCGCGAACACCTGCTCGTTGACCACAGCGCCGCCCAAACCGCCGGCAAACTGGATGCCAACGATCGTAAGGATCGGGATCATGGCGTTGAGAAGCGCATGCTTGAACAGCACCACGCTCTCGACCTGGCCTTTGGCGCGCGCCGTACGAATGTAATCCTGCCGGATGACTTCAAGCATGGTCAGCAAGCCGCCGTAAAGTTCCTTAGGGATGCCCGGTTTTTTCCGAAAACACCCGGAGTAGGATTCGCCCGAAGTGGTGACCCGGAAGAGCCTTCCGAACGTATTGCCCATCATAAAGCATGTACCTCCTCTTTTTTCGTCGAAATCGTTGTGCGCTGTTTATTCGTCCGCCGTGCGGATCCGCGCGCCCATGCGCGCAAATTTATCAAAGAAGCCGGGGAAGGTCACGCCCGCGCATTCGGCGCCGCGAATGACGGTTTCCCCCTTGGCCGAAAGCGCTGCCGCGGTGAGCGCCATTGCCACGCGGTGGTCGTCGTGGCTTTCAAGCTCGCACCCGGAAAGCGGCCTGCCGCCGCGGATGGTCATGGTGTTGTCGTCATAGCTGATGTCCGCGCCCATGCGGTTGAGCGCATCGCTCATCACCGCCACGCGGTCAGTTTCCTTCCGTCGCGTGCCGGAAACGTTATGGAGCACGGTGACGCCTTTGGCAAAACAGGCGGCCACGCTCAAAATGGGCAGCGCATCGGGGGTCGCGAGCATGTCAAACGCGGCGCCGTGCAAAGGCTTGCCGCCGCGCACAGTCAGGGAGCCGTTCCGTTCGTCCCGCTCGATGTCGGCTCCCATTTTAAGCAAATAATCGACGATCTTCATGTCGCCCTGCTTGTCGTTGAAATCTAGGTTGTCGATGCGCACGCGGGAGCCTTCGCCAAGCGCCGCCACCAAGGGAAAGGCAACGCTCGACCAGTCGCTCGGGATGTCGCGCTCAAAGGGGCGGTATTCCTGCACGCCCTCGACCTCGAACCAATTGAAATTCCTCTCGTCGTAGGCGACGGTTACGCCGCTTTTACGCATCCAATCGATGGTCATCTCGATGTAGGGCGTTTCGCGCGGCTCGGGCAGCTCGATGCGTGTGCGGCCCTTGCAAAGGGGCGCGGCGATTAAAATCGAGGAAGTCCACTGGCTCGTCAGGCCCGATACCGTCGCCTTGCCCGCGCGCATCGGCCCGCGCACCACAAAGGGGGCGGCGGCGGAATCGCGCCTTGTGGTGAAGGCTTCGACCCCGAGCTGGCGCAGCGCGGCGAGCAGCGGCTCGCTCGGCCGCCGGCGGATGGACGCGTCACCGGTGAAGACCACCGCATCGCTCAAAAGCGCCGCAACCGAGGTCATGAAATAAAGCGTGGTGCCGGAGTTTGCCACGTCTACGACGTTATCGGGCGTTTTCAGGCCGTTAGGGGGGCCCTCTATGACCCAGCAGTCCTCCCGCACTTGGCAGGTGGAGCCGAATTGGATGGCGGCGCGCATGGCAGCCTTGCAATCCTCGCTCAGAAGCGGATTGCGGATCACCGAGCGGCCGCCCGCGAGCGTCGCGATGATCAGCGCGCGGATCGTGTGGCTTTTCGAGCCAAGAACGATAATGCTGCCGTTGAGGGCGCCGGGCTGTACGGTTGCTTTCATTGGTTGGCCTCCGTGTTGATCGACGTTGCGTTTATGATGCGCGCCCCTTAGCGGCGCGCGGATTCTTCAAGCGCAAGCCTTGCCTGCGCGAACATGATTGCCGTAGGTTCTTCAAGCCCGGTCCAAAGCTTGAACTGCAGCGCGCCCTGGTGCACGAGCATCCCAAGGCCGTTGAGGGTCTTGGCGCCCGCGCGGGCCGCATCGCGTAAGAACTGCGTTTGGGCGGGGTTGTAGGTCGCATCAAAGGCGAGCTGGCCGGGCAAAAACGCCTCCGCGTCGATAGGGGTTTCCGCGAGGTGCGGGCGCATGCCAAGGCCTGAGCAGTTCATCACCGCGCCGCTTGCGCGAAACGCCGCGCGCACCTCTCCCCGCGCAGTATGCGGGATATTTTTTGCAACAGGTCCGAAGTGCGCGTTCAGCTCCCGCGCGAGGACGTCCGCCGCCTCATCGCACACATCGGTGATCGCAATCGAGCGCACGCCCCGGTCGGCGAGCGTGTAGCACAGCGCGCGCGCCGCGCCGCCCGCGCCAAAGCAGAAGAAGGCGACCTCGGGAAGCGGCCTCTCGAGCTCCTGTTCAATCGAGCGCACGCCGCCCTCGCCGTCGGTGTTGCAGCCGATAAAGCGCCCTTCGCGGATGACGACCGTGTTCACCGCGCCGATGTTCTTCGCAAGCGGGTCGATCTCATCGAGGTATTGCATGATGGCGAGCTTGTCGGGCTTTGTGACGCCAAGGCCCGCAAAATTCATGTGGCGCGCGGCCGCCATAATGGCGGGCAGGCTCTCCCCGGTGGTCTCGAGCGGAAAATAGCAATAATCAAGCCCCATTGCCTCGAACGCTGCGTTTTGCATGCGGTTGGAGAACGATTGCCCGAGTGGGTTGCCTAATAGGGCGATCAGTTTTGTGTGGACCGTGATCATCGCAAAAACTCCGTTTCGTCGCGTTTTTATTGGGCATAGCTTGCCCGCGCAACGAGTTTGCCATAAAAATGCAGCAACTGTGCGCATCAGCGCAAAAGAACCTTTTTCCTTTGGATTCGTCTTTATCCTATCAACCAACCGCGTGCCTGTCCAATCAAGGTATTGGATGATATGATCGAAAAAGTTGATGATGCCCGCCTCTGCCTCCGCCGGGCCGCCCGGTGCGCCCCAAGTGACAGGAACGATAAAGTATGATAAAATGTTCTTGTTTCCCGAGCAGTTTGGCCCCGCGGAGAACGGGGGAAGCTAAGCGCTGACGCACGAAGGAGGTGAGCGCATGACTTTGCAGCAAATCAACTGCTTCACGGTATTATCCGAGGTGCTCCATTATACAAAAGCCGCAAACCTGCTTTTCATTTCGCAGCCGAGCCTAAGCTACACGATCTCGCAGATGGAAAAGGAGCTGGGCGTCGCTTTGTTCGAAAAAATGGGCAAAAACGTCAAGCTCACCAAGTATGGCGAGGCCTTTCTTCCTCATGCAAAAGAGTCTCTCGCGGCGCTTGAGCGCGGGCGGGAAAGCATCCGCCGGCTTGAGCAGCCTGCAAACTCGATCAATCTCGGCTATATTTACAGTTTGAGCTTCGATTTTCTCCCCTCGATCGTCGACGGGTTTTCGCAGGCGCATCCGAGCGACCGCATCGCGTTCAACTTCTACATGGGCCTCAACTACCAGCTTGTGGCGCGGCTTGAATCGGGCGCGCTCGACCTCGCGCTTGCAACATCCTTTAGCGGCAATCAACTCGTGGGCCACCCGGTTTATGAGCAGGAGATCTTTTTGGTCGTGCCCGCCTCCCACCCCCTTGCCGCGCGCAAGGAGGTAACGCTCGGCGAGCTTCGCGATGAAAAGTTCGTGCTCATCACGCCCAACAGCAGTCTTCGCGCGCTTGTGGACGATGCGTTCCGCGCCGCCAGCTTCGAGCCGCGGGTTGCGATGGAAGCCGAAGAGTGCAACGCGATGGCCTCTTTCGTGGGCTCGCGCTTCGGGCTTGCGCTCATGCCGCAGATTCCGGCGCTCTCCTCCTATCAGGTGTCGCTTTTGCATATTACGGATGTGCGCATTGCGCGCACGATCTACCTCGTTTGGAAAAAGGACCGGGTGTTCGGCTCACCCATCGAGGAATTGCGCCGCTACATCCTCGAGCGCGGGACGGGCGGCGCAGGCGCGTCCTTGCCCGAAATTAAGTGAAGAGCGGAGGTTTGCGATGAGCGCGCGTAAGGATGGGCCCATCATGCTCTCGAAGCAGGCTTTGCAGCGCATGCCCTTTTATTTGCAGCACCTCAAAAAGCTTGAAGCGGAAGGCTGCGGCCTCGTGGCGGCGCCCGCCATCGCCGAGGCGCTCGCGCTCAACGAGGTGCAGGTGCGCAAGGACTTTGCGGCCGTGAGCACCAAGGGTGGCAAGCCGAAAACGGGCTTTGGGGTGAGCGATCTCATCGCCGACATGGAATCCTTCCTCGGCTACCGCAATGTCAACGAATCGGTCCTCGTGGGCGCGGGCTCGCTCGGGCGGGCGCTGCTCTCCTACCGCGGGTTTGACGATTACGGCATGCGCATCGTGCTCGCCTTCGATGCGGACGAACGCCTTGCCCATCAGGAGCTGTTCGGCAAAAAGGTGCTGCCCGCGACGGAGATCTCCTCTCTGTGCCGGCGCATGAACATCAAGATCGGCATCATCACCGTGCCGGCCGCGGCCGCGCAAGGCGTTTGCGACAGCCTCGTAGCAGGCGGCATCCTCGCCATTTGGAACTTTGCGCCCGTGCGTCTCTCCGCTCCGCCGCACATCCTTATCCAGAGCGAGAACATGGCGGCCTCGCTGGCGCTGCTTTCCAAGCACCTCGACGAGCGCATCGCCCGACCCCATACAAGCCCGGAGGAACTGCCCCGATGAATACGCTTCATTTCAAATACGCCGTGGAGGTCGAGCGCACGCGCTCCATCACCCAAGCCGCCGAAAACCTTTTTATGGCCCAGCCAAACCTGAGCAAAGCCATTAAAGAGCTTGAGGATACGCTCGGCATCGCCATTTTCGAGCGCACGCCAAAGGGCGTGATCCCCACACCCAAAGGCGCGGAGTTCCTCAGCTATGCCAAGAACATCCTCGAGCAGATCGAGCGCATGGAGCAGCTCTACATCCCCGAGGATGCCGACCGGCAGCGCTTTCGCCTTTCGATCCCCCGCGGCAGCTACATTTCCCATGCCTTCACGCGCTTTGTCGCCGCGCTCGACGCGCAGCGCGACATCGACGTGAACCTGCACGAAACCAACTCAATGCAGACCATCGCGAGTGTCGCCGCCGGGCGGGCGGACCTTGGCATCATCCGCTACCAGCTCGATTATGAGAACTACTTCCTCGACTACCTGCGCGAAAAAGGCCTGCAATGCGAGCCGATCTGGGAGTTTGAATATTTAGCGCTCATGTCGCGCCGGCATCCGCTTGCCGCTCAGGAGAGCGTCGCGTACGAAAAGCTCCAGCAGTTCATCGAACTCGTGCACGGCGACACGGTCATCCCCTACCTGCCCTCGAGCAAAGTGCACAAGAGCGAAGCAAAAAAGCGCATTTACGTTTACGAGCGCGGCAGCCAGTTCGATATCCTTTCCCACATCCCCACCACCTACATGTGGGTTTCCCCCATCCCCGAAAGCTTCCTCGAGCTTTATGGCCTCGTGCAGCGCAAATGCCTCGCCGCACACCACAAATATAAAGACCTGCTCGTATACCCGAGCGGCTATTCGTTCACCGCGCTCGACCGCCGCTTTATCGACCTGCTGTTCGCCTCGAAAAACGAGGTCGCCTTCCGCCAATACGACTGATTTCGATCCGGCATATCGATAACATAATACTGACATATCATTTTTGATATGGCCCAGCAAAACGCCTTTTATCAAAAGTGTCCTGCCCGCCGCGCGGGCTTTTCTTTTGCCCAAATAGCAGGCCGTTTTCCTATCGCGCATTTTATATCGATAAATGTATATCGATATTCCGCATACATATTACCGCGCATGCGCCGCATGCGTTACCCTATATATGGAGCCGGGAAACGGCTCGTTAAAGGAGCGCCCAGTATGCAATACCACTCGCTTCCCATGCAAACCCTCAGGCGGCTGCCTGTTTATTTGAAATACCTGCAGTCCCTCGCGGGCGTGCAGAACATTTCCTCCGTTGGCATCGCGGATGCGCTCGGCTTCAACACCGTGCAGGTGCGCAAGGATTTGGCGCTTGTAAGCAGCGGCGGCCGCCCGAGAACCGGTTACGTCGTGCGCGACCTCACAGCCGACATCGAAAGTTACCTTGGGTATGACGACATCACGAGCGCCGTGCTCGTGGGCGCGGGCGAACTCGGGCGCGCGCTGCTCTCCTACAAGGGGTTTGCGCAATACGGTTTGGATATCGTGGCCGCGTTCGACATCCATCCCCCCAAGGCCGGCGTACATGGCAAGCAGGTGCTGCCCGCCGAAAAGCTCGCGGGCCTTTGCCGGCGCATGAACATCAAGATCGGCATCATCACCGTGCCCGAATGCGCGGCGCAGGCGGTTTGCGACACACTCGTTGCAAGCGGCGTGCTCGCGGTGTGGAACTTCGCGCCGGTGCAGCTTAAAGTGCCCGCCAATGTGCTGGTGCTCAACGAAAACATGGCAAGCTCGCTCGCGGTGCTCTCGCAGCACCTGGCGCTGCAGCTTCGCGAGGCCGAATGAGGAGGGGATGAGAGAATGGAACGCATGACGATCACCATTTGCGTGGGCAGCTCCTGCCACCTTAAGGGTTCCCGGCAGGTGGTGGAAAAATTGCAGGAAATCGCGGCCGCGCGCGATCTTGCCGGGCGCATCGAGCTCTGCGGCGCTTTTTGCATGGGCAACTGCACGCGCGGCGTTGCGGTGCGCATCGGCGACGAGGTGTTTTCCGTGCAGCCGGAAACCGTGCGTGCGTTTTTTGACGACGAAGTCATGCCCCGCCTCGACGGGGAATCGGAGGTCTGACTATGGCCGAATACATTCACTTTAATGAAGCCAACTGCAAAAATTGTTATAAGTGCATCCGCAACTGCCCGGTTAAGTCCATCCGCTTCGGGGACGACCAGGCCAACATTATCAGCAACGAATGCATTCTGTGCGGGCGCTGCTTCGTTGTTTGTCCGCAAAACGCCAAAAAAGTGCGCAACGACGTACCCGCCGCCAAAGAACTCATCGCCTCCGGCGCGCCGGTGTATGCGAGCATCGCGCCCTCTTTTGTGGCCAACTACGGCAGCGTCACGCTGCGCTCGATGGACACGGCCCTCAAAAAGCTGGGCTTTGCCGGCGCGGAGGAGACCGCCATGGGTGCGGAGCTCGTAAAAAAGCAATATGACGCCATGCTCGACGAGGGGCGCCGCAGCGTCATCATCGCTTCGTGCTGCCCCACGATCAACATGCTGATCCGCAAGTATTACCCGGGCGCGCTCCCCTACCTTGCGCCGGTCGTGACGCCCATGCGCGCGCACTGCATGGACATCAAGCGCCGCCATCCCGATGCAAAAACCGTTTTCATCGGCCCCTGCATCTCGAAAAAGGAGGAGGCGGACGGCCGCGCTTCCCATGTGGACTGCGCGCTCACCTTTGAAGAACTCACCGCGTGGCTTGCCGAGGAGAACGTCACCCTTTCCCGCGAAGAGGAGGAGGAGGGCTGCCGCGCGCGCCTGTTCCCGACGCCCGGCGGCATTCTGCGCTCAATGGAGGCCGCCAACCCCGATTATGAATACATCAGCGTCGACGGCATTGAAAACTGCATGCAGGCTTTAGAGGAGCTGCTCGCCGGCAAACCCGGCAAATGCTTCATTGAAATGTCCGCCTGCGCGGGGAGCTGCACGGGAGGCCCCGCGATGGATACGCGCGAACGGCACCCCCTTAAAAGCCTGATCGCCGTGACCCGCTATGCTGGCCGCGAGGATAAAAACGAGGCGGATCTCCCGCCCGAAAAACTGCTGTGCAATTATTCGCCCCTCACGGTGCCGCGCGTGCACATCAGCGAGGAAGCTATTTCCGAAGTGCTGCGCAAAATCGGCAAAACGCGGCCGGAGCATGAGCTTAACTGCGGAAGCTGCGGCTACAACACCTGCCGCGAAAAGGCGGTGGCCGTTTTGCAGGGCAAGGCGAACCTCACGATGTGCCTCCCCTACCTCAAGGAAAAGGCCGAGTCGTTTTCGGATAACATCATCGAAAATACGCCCAACGCCATCATCGTGCTCGATGAGAATTACGCCGTGCAGCAGCTCAATTCCGCCGCCTGCTCGCTCGTGAACATCCGCGACGCGAGCGATGTTGTGGGCGAGCCGGTCGCGCGCATTCTCGACCCCAAGCCTTTCCTCGACGCGCTTGAAGCCAGGCGCAACACCTTTGACAGGCGCGCGTATCTTGCCGAATATGAAAAATATGTCGAGCAGAGCGTGATCTACGATCGGGAATACCACATCCTCATCTGCATCATGCGCGACGTGACCGAAGAGGTGCTGCGCCAGCATGGCAAGGAGGCGCTCTCGCGCAAAACCGTGGAGATCACCGACCGCATGATCGAAAAGCAAATGCGCACCGTGCAGGAGATCGCATCGCTCTTGGGCGAAACCACGGCGGAGACGCGCATCGCGCTCACCCGCCTTAAGGAGACGCTGCAGGATGGATAGGCTTTGCACGGATGTGGGCTACCTTTCGCTCAATAAATTTGGCGAGCAGATCTGCGGCGACCATGTGGAGGTCGTGCAGCAATCTGAAAACGCCACCGTGATCGTCCTTGCGGATGGCCTTGGAAGCGGCGTGAAGGCGAACATCCTCTCGACGCTCTCCGCGAAGATCATCTCCACCATGATGGCCCAGGGACTTTCGGTTGAGGATTGCGTTTCGACCATCGCCGCGACGCTTCCTGTGTGCAAGGTGCGCGAGGTGGCCTACTCGACGTTCACGGTCATCCGCGTCGATAACGATCTCGGGGCGGAGTTGATCCAATACGACAACCCGCACGTCGTGCTCCTTCGCGGGGGAAAAAGCGTCGATTATCCCAAGACCTCGGAGATCATCGACGAGAAGACGATCTATAAATCCCGCATAGCCCTCAATGAGGACGATGTGTTCATTGCCTTTAGCGACGGCGCGGTGCACGCGGGCGTGGGGCGCACGCTCAACTTCGGCTGGCAGAGGGAGGACATCATCTCCTTCCTCGAGGACAACTACCGGCCCGAATACACGGCAAAGACCCTTTGCTCGCTCCTCATCAACAAATGCGGCGCGCTCTACGGCGGCGAACCGGGGGACGACACCACCGCCTGCGCAGTGCGCATCCGCCGCCGCGCCCCCCTCAACCTGATGATCGGTCCCCCCGCCTCGCCGCAGGATGTGAACAAGATGATGTCGCTCTTCTTCTCCAAAGAGGGCCGCCACATCGTGTGCGGCGGCACGACCTCAACGCTTGCGGCGCAGTTCCTCGGCAAGCCGCTTGAGGCGGGGCTTCCCATTTATGAAGATCCCGACATTCCGCCCACGGCGCTGGTCGAGGGCATTGACCTTGTGACCGAGGGTGTGATCACCATCAACCGCGTGCTCGCGTATGCGCGCGATTACCTCGACGAAAACGCGCTGTGCGCGCAGTGGAGCACCCGGCAGGACGGCGCCTCGCAGATTGCGCGCATGCTCTTTGAAGAGGCGACCGATATCCGCTTTTTTGTGGGCCGCGCCATCAACCCCGCCCACCAAAACCCGAATTTGCCCATCAGCTTCAACATCAAGATGCAGCTTGTGGAGGAGCTTTCCGAGTGCCTGCGGCGCATGGGCAAGAACATCAACATCAGCTACTTTTAATTTTGCATACAGGAGGACGTATGACAGACACTTTCGACAAGGCCACCGTGGATTCGATCATCGAACTGCGCGGCAGCGAACCGAGCGCGGTGATCGCGATTTTGCAGGACATCCAGGAATGTTACCGCTACCTGCCCCGCGAGGTGTTCCCCTACCTCTCCAAGAGGCTTGGCGTAAGCGAAGCCGGCATTTACAGCGTGGCGACGTTCTACGAGAACTTTTCGCTTGAGCCAAAGGGCAAGTACGTCGTGCGCGTGTGCGACGGCACCGCCTGCCATGTGCGCCGCTCCATCCCCATCCTCGAGCGCCTCTACGCGGAACTAAAGCTCAGCCAAGGGAAGCGCACCACGGATGATAGGCTCTTCACGGTGGAAACGGTTTCCTGCCTTGGCGCATGCGGCCTTGCGCCGGTGCTCACCGTGAACGACAAGGTTTACCCGGCCATGACGCCCGAGAAGGCCTCGGAGCTTATCAAAGAGCTTAAGGAGGTGCGATGATATGTTGAAAACCAGACAGGAACTCGCCTTGCTCCGCGCAGGCTATGCCGCGGCCCTTGCCGCGCAGAAGAAGAAAGTGCTCGTATGCGGCGGCACGGGCTGCGTTGCGGGCGGTTCGCTCGCCATTTACGATAAACTCCGCACGCTCATAGAGGAGCGGGGCCTTCCCTGTGAAGTGAACCTTGTGCATGAGCCGCATGACGATGCGGTGGGTCTTAAAAAAAGCGGCTGCCACGGCTTTTGCGAAATGGGGCCTTTGGTGCGCGTCGAACCCTACGGCTGGCTTTACACCAAGGTAAAGCTCGAGGATTGCGAGGAGATCGTTGACCGCACCATCCTCGGCGGCGAACCGGTCGAACGGCTGAGCTATCGGCAAGACGGCGTTTCTTATCCGCGCCAGGAGGACATTCCCTTCTACAGCGCGCAAACGCGGCAGGTGCTCGGCCAGTGCGGGCACATCGACGCGGATTCCATTGAGGAATACCTCGCATTGGGCGGCTACACGGCCTTTGAAAAAGCGCTCTTTGACATGAGCCCCGAGGCTGTCGTCGAGGAGATCTCCGCTTCGGGCCTTCGCGGGCGCGGCGGCGGAGGCTTCCCCGTGGGGCGTAAATGGAGCCAGGTGCGCAGGCAGAAGGCCACGCCAAAGTACATCGTGTGCAACGGCGACGAGGGCGACCCCGGCGCGTTCATGGACCGCAGCATCATGGAGGGCGACCCGCACCGCATGCTCGAGGGCATGATGATCGCGGGCATCGCGTGCGGGGCGAAGGAGTGCTACATCTATGTGCGCGCCGAGTATCCGCTCGCCGTCGCCCGCCTCAAGCGCGCCATCGGACAGGCCGAAGTGCTCGGCCTCATCGGCGAGAACATCCTAGGCACAGAGTTTTGCTTTCGCATCCACATCAACCGCGGCGCGGGCGCGTTCGTGTGCGGCGAGGGCAGCGCGCTCACGGCCTCCATCGAGGGCAAGCGCGGCATGCCCCGCGTGAAGCCCCCGCGCACGGTGGAGCAGGGCCTGTTCGGAAAGCCGACCGTTCTCAATAATGTAGAAACGTTTGCGAACGTGCCGATCATCATCGGGCAGGGCGCGGCGCGCTACAAGGCGACCGGCACCGCCACGAGCCCCGGAACAAAAGCGTTCGCGCTCACGGGCAACATTAAAAATACGGGCCTTATCGAGGTGCCCATGGGCACAACGCTGCGCGAAGTCATCTTCAACATCGGCGGCGGCATGCGCGACGGCGCGGAATTCAAGGCCGTGCAGATCGGCGGCCCCTCGGGCGGCTGCCTGACCAGGGCGCACCTCGACTTGCCGCTCGACTTCGACTCGCTCGTCGAAGCCGGCGCGATGATCGGCTCCGGCGGCCTCGTGGTGATGGACGACCGCACCTGCATGGTCGAAGTGGCGCGCTTTTTCATGAACTTCACCAAAAACGAATCCTGCGGCAAATGCGTGCCCTGCCGCGAAGGAACGCGGCGCATGCTCGCGATTCTCGAGCGCATCGTCGACGGGCGCGGCGAGGACGGCGACATCGAGATGCTGCTCGAGCTTGCGGACACGGTTTCCGCAACCTCCCTTTGCGGCCTTGGCAAAACCGCCCCTTCCCCGGTTGTGAGCACGATCGAGAGCTTCCGCGAGGAATACGAGGCGCACATTTACCACAAGCATTGCCCCGCGGGCACATGCAAAAAGCTGCGCACGATCCGCATCGACCCGGCGCTGTGCCGCGGCTGCTCGAAGTGCACGCGGGTGTGCCCTGTAAGCGCGATTTCCGGCAAGCTCAAGGAGCCCTATGCGATTGACGCCGGAACCTGCATCAAGTGCGGCGCATGCATCGGAACGTGCCCGTTCCATGCCATCGAGGAGGTATAACATGAATAAAGAGCACATGATCATAGACGGAATGCCCGTTGAAATCAATGGGGAAAAGAACCTTTTAGAGCTCATCCGCAAGGCGGGCATCGAGCTTCCCACATTCTGCTACCATTCGGAGCTGTCGGTTTACGGCGCGTGCCGCATGTGCATGGTGGAAAATGAAAAGGGCGGGCTTGAGGCCGCGTGCTCCACGCCCCCGAAGGCGGGCCTTAGCATCCGCACCAACACCGAGCGGCTTCGCAAATACCGCCGCATGATCCTCGAGCTGCTGCTCGCCAACCATTGCAGGGACTGCACCACATGCAGCAACAACGCGCGCTGCAAGCTGCAGGAGCTTGCGATGCGCTTCAACATCACGGGCGTGCGCTTTCCCAACGCCGCCACCGAGCCCAAGCTCGACCGCTCCTCCGTTTGCATCACGCGGGATGCGAACAAGTGCATTCTCTGCGGCGACTGCGTGCGCATGTGCAACGAGGTGCAGCGCGTGGGCGCGATCGACTTCGCCCACCGCGGCTCGCGCATGA
>CAZJIS010000047.1:8799-12799 GCA_964546125.1 uncultured Clostridium sp. | reverse complement strand
ACCTTGCGGCGCTGTCCGTAGATGATCTCGCGCTGCTTGTTCATCACGTCGTCATACTGCAAAACGTTTTTGCGGATGTCGAAGTTGTGCATCTCAACGCGCTTTTGAGCGGACTCGATCTGCTTTGAGAGAATGCGAAGATCGAGCGGGATGTCGTCGTCCGGGGAGAGGCGGTCCATCACGGCCTTGACGCGCTCGCCGCCAAAGCGAAGCATCAGCTCATCTTCAAGCGAAACGTAGAAGCGCGTGCTGCCGGGGTCTCCCTGGCGGCCCGAGCGCCCGCGAAGCTGATTGTCGATGCGGCGGGATTCGTGCCGTTCCGTGCCGATGATGTGCAGCCCCCCGGCGGAGACGACCCTGTCGTGCTCCGCGTCGGTGGCGCTCTCATATCGCGCATAGGCGGCCTCGTAGGCTTCGCGCGCGGAAAGGATGTCGGGGTCTTCGGTTTCGGCGTGGCTTATGGCCTCCTCGATGAGCGCCTCCTCAATGCCGTTCTGGCGGAGTTCGCGCCGCGCGAGGAACTCGGGGTTACCGCCAAGAAGGATATCTGTGCCGCGGCCCGCCATGTTGGTGGCGATGGTGACGCTGTTCCATTTGCCCGCCTGCGCGACGATCTCGGCCTCTTTGGCGTGCAGCTTCGCGTTCAACACCTGGTGTTCAACGCCGCGCCTCTTGAGCAAGGCGCTCAGAAGCTCGCTCTTTTCAACGGAGATCGTGCCCACGAGGATCGGCTGGCCGGTCTTGTGCACCTCGACGATCTCCGTGACCACCGCGTGGAACTTGCCTGCCTCACTCGCGTAGACGACATCGTTGCAATCTTCGCGGACGAGCGGCTTGTTCGTAGGGATTTCGATGACGTCGAGCCCGTAGATCGATTGGAACTCGGCCTCTTCGGTTTTCGCCGTGCCCGTCATGCCCGCAAGCTTGCGGAACATGCGGAAATAGTTCTGGAAAGTGATCGTCGCAAGGGTTTTATTCTCGCGCTCGACCTTGACGTTCTCTTTGGCTTCAAGCGCTTGGTGGAGGCCGTCGCTGTAGCGCCTGCCGAACATCAGCCGCCCGGTGAACTCATCGACGATGAGCACCTGCCCGTCCTGCACGACGTAGTCCTTGTCGCGGGTGAAGAGGGCGTTTGCCTTAAGAGCCTGGATGATGTGGTGGCTGATCTCCTGGTTTTCGGTGGCTGAAATATCCTCAATGCCAAAGAACTTTTCGGCTTTTTCGTTGCCGCGCGCGGTGAGGGCGACGGTGCGCGCCTTGATGTCGCACATGAAATCGCCGCTCTCCTTTTGCTCTTCGCCGAGCAGCGACTCGGCTTTGCTGGCCTTCTCGATGTTCGCGCCGCGCTCAAGTTTTTTCACAAACGCGTCGGCCCTGGCGTAGAACTCGGTCGACTTTTCGCCCGAGCCGGAAATGATCAACGGCGTCCGCGCCTCGTCGATGAGAATGGAGTCCACCTCATCGACGATCGCATAGTGAAGCTCGCGCTGCACCATGTCCTTGCGGTAAACCACCATGTTGTCGCGAAGGTAGTCGAAGCCGAACTCGTTGTTCGTGCCGTAGGTGATGTCGCAGGCATAGGCTTTGCGGCGCTGGTCGTTATCGAGGTCGTGCACGATGCAGCCGACCGTGAGGCCGAGGAATTTATAGATTTTGCCCATCCACTGGGCATCGCGCTTTGCAAGGTAATCGTTGACCGTTACGATGTGCACGCCGTGTCCTTCAAGCGCGTTGAGGTAGGCGGGCAGGGTCTCGGTGATGGTCTTGCCCTCGCCGGTCTTCATCTCGGCGATGCGGCCCTGGTGCAGCGTGATGCCGCCCAAGAGCTGCACGTCAAAGTGGCGCTGGCCGATCGAGCGCACGGCGGCCTCCCGCACGAGCGCGAAGGCTTCGGGCAAAAGATCATCGAGCGTTTCGCCCGAAGAAAGCCTTTGCTTGAATTCTTCTGTTTTGGCGCGCATCGCCTCGTCGCTGAGCTTTTTAACGGAAGGCTCCAGCTCGTTGATGCGGCGCACGATCGGGTCAAGCTTTTTCAGCTTGCTTTTGCTGGAATTGCCCAGCAGTTGATCCACAAAGCCCATGCAGTTTCCCCTTTTCCATAATACAACAGCATGATTTTAGCATGCGCGGGACCGCGATGCAACCGCGCCGGGGCGCGTTGACAAAATTAACACCGCGGCTACATACGTTCTTCACAATATGATATACTGAATTTATGAAGAATAAAAAAGAGGTTTTGGGCCTGATCCTCAGCGCCGGCGCGCATGTAATCTTCGCCCTGAGTTTCCTTTTTACCAAGGAGGCCGTCAACACATACAGTGCGTTCACGTTGCTCTCGTGGCGTTTTCTTTTCGCTCTCGCGGCGATGAGCCTTTGCGCGTTTTTGGGCATTATCAAAATCGATCTTCGCAACAAGAGTATGGGGCCGCTTTTTTTGATTGCCATCTTCCAGCCCGTGCTCTATTTTTTGGGCGAAACCTACGGCATCAAGCTCACCACCGCCTCTGAGAGCGGCACGATGGTGACGATGCTGCCGATCGTGACCATCGTTTTATGCAGCCTCATCATCAAAGAAAGGCCCACGCGCGCGCAGGTCGCGGGCATCGCCGTATCGATCGCCGGGGTGCTGATGATCGTGCTGGCCAAGGGGCTTGAAGCTTCGCTCAACGTCGCGGGGTATTTGATGATGCTGCTTGCAATGGTCAGCGACGGGCTTTCGGTCACCTTCTCGCGCAAGGCCGCAAATTACACGAGCCAGGAAAAAACCTTCGTGATGGCGCTCTTGGGCGCGATCGTTTTCACGGGCATGGCGCTTGTTGAAAACGGCGTTAAGGGGACGCTTGGCGTCTACATCCGCGCTCCTTTTGAGGATATAAGCTTTTTGACGGCGGTTCTTTATCTCTCCGTCGGCTGCCAAGTGCTCGCGTTTATGATGTCCAACTACGCGCTCGCGGTGCTCGGCGCGGCGCGGCTGACCTCCTTTGCCGGGATCACCACGGTCGTCGCCGTGCTTGCGGGCGTAATCGGCCTTAAGGAGAGCTTCTCGTTCATTCAGGGTGTCGGCACGGCGCTGGTGCTCGCGGGCGTTTATATTGCGAATTACACCTTCAAAAACCGCAAACTCATCCCGCTCGAGGGCGAGTGCGCGCGCTGTAGTGTGCCGGAGGAGGGCTAGTCATGCCGTTGCTTCGCATTCTGTTTTTATTGCTTGGCATCGTGGGCATACTCGACACGGCGCTGGTTTCCCTGTATTCAAACTTCAACGCGGGCGTGGCGCTGCCGGCGCTTCTTGGCCTGCCGCTGTTTTTGATCGGTTGCTTTTTTCCGGCCGCATCGCGTTTTTTTCAGGCGGGCTTTGGAGCGTTCCTTAAATGGCTGCTGATCGCGGGCTATGCGGGCTATGCGCTGATCCTTGCCATATTCGTGCCGATGATGTACCGCGAGGGGCACAGGCCGCCCGAACCGGGCGCGGACGCGCTGATCGTCCTCGGCTGCGGTGTGCGCGGGGAGCGCGTTTCCCTCACGCTTGCGCGCAGGCTCGATGTGGCGCTCGCTTACGCGGGGGAGAACCCGCAAACCGTGCTCGTCCTCTCCGGCGGGCAGGGGCAGGGGGAGCGCATCACCGAGGCGGAGGCCATGCGCCGCTATCTCACCGCCCGCGGCATAGGGGAAGAGCGCCTGCGCCTTGAGGAAGCGTCGGATAGTACCTACGCGAACTTTCGCAACGCCAAGGCCATGATCGAGGCCGAGTTTGGCGGGGAGGCGAAGGTTTTGTTCGTGACCACCCGCTTCCACGTGCTGCGCGCGGAGAAAGTCGCCCGCTCGCTTGGGCTTGAAGCCGAGGGGATCGGCGCGCGCGGGGTATCCTACATCGCGCCCAACGACTATATGCGCGAAGCGCTCGTGATCGTCTATTATTATTTAGGAGGAAAAATCTGATGGAACAGCGCGAAACGCGCGCGCCCCTGACACAGGCGCAGCAGCGCGAGAAGATCGTGCG
>CAZJIS010000047.1:0-8699 GCA_964546125.1 uncultured Clostridium sp. | reverse complement strand
CTTACATCGCGCTGATGATGTCCACGATCTCGCCGCCTACGCGCTTTTGCGCCTCAGCGGTCTGTGCGCCGATGTGCGGCGTTACGGAAACGTGCGGATGGGCATAAAGCGCGCGGTTCTTAGAGGGTTCCTCGGCGAACACATCGAGGCCCGCGCCGCGCAGCTTGCCGGAATTGAGCGCTTCAAGAAGCGCGTCCTCATCCACATTGTTGCCGCGGCTCGTGTTGATGATGACCGCGCCGTCCTTCATTTTGGCGATGTTCTCGGCGTTCACGAGGGGCTTGCCATCAAGGCTCGGGGTGTGCAGCGAAATGAAGTCGGACTTGGCGAAAAGCTCGTCCATCTCGCAATAGCGGAAGGTCTCGCTCTCGAGGCCCGGCACATGGTAAATGTCGAACGCGAGTACGCTCATGCCAAGCGCCTGCGCCTTTTGGGCGAGCATCTGGCCGATGCGGCCGCAGCCGATGATGCCAAGCGTCCTGCCCGCAAGCTCGATGCCCTTGTAGGCGTTCTTGTCCCACTTATCCTCGCGCATGCTGTGGCCGGCAATGGAAATGAAGCGGGCGACGCTGAGCATGTGCGCGAGCGCAAGCTCGGCGACTGTGTTGCTCGAGGCGCGCGGCGTGTTTTTGACGGTGATGCCGTTCTCTTCGGCATAGGCAACGTCGATGTTATCGACGCCCACGCCGCCGCGGATGACCATCTTGAGCCTGCCGCCTTGCTTGGCAGCGTCGATAATGGGCTTGCGCACCTTTGTCGCGCTGCGCACGACCAGCACGTCGAATTCTTTCACCTGCTTTGCGAGCTCTTCGGGTTCGAAGAACTGCTCGACCACCTCGTGGCCCTTGGCGGTGAGCGCCGCGACTGCGGATTTATCAAGACCGTCTGAAGCGAGTATTCTCATGGCGATTCTCCTTTATTTGTTTTCGGCTTCAAATTTCTTCATGAACGCCACGAGGTATTCCACGCCCTCGAGCGGCATGCAGTTGTAGATGGAGGCGCGAAGTCCCCCCGTGGAGCGGTGGGCCTTGAGGTTGGTCATGCCCGCGGCGACGCTCTGCTTAACAAACTTCGCATCAAGCTCCTCGCTCGGGGTGTTGAAGCGCACGTTCATGATCGAGCGGCAGTTGGGCTCGATCGCGGTCGTGTAGAACGAGCTTTCGTCGAGGCATTTGTAAAGAAGCTCCGCTTTCTCGAGGTTGACGCGCTCGCGCTCCGCAAGGCCGCCGGTGCGCTCGATCCAATCGGTCACGAGCTTGCAGATGTAAATGCACCAGCAGGGGGGCGTGTTGTGCATGGAGCCCGCTTCGGCGTTGATCGTGTAATCGCACATCGTGGGCGTGATCGGGTTGACGTTCCCGAGAAGATCCTCGCGGATGATCACGATCGTGACGCCCGCGGGGGCGATGTTCTTCTGCGCGCCGGCATAGATCATGGCGAACTTCGAAACGTCGATCGGGCGGCTCAAAATGTTGCTCGAAAGGTCAGCAACGAGGGGTACGTCGCCCGTGTCGGGAATGTAATCCCAGCAGGAGCCGTAGATCGTGTTGTTGTAGCAAATGTGCACATAATCGGCCTCGGGGTCGAGCTTGAGCTCTTCCTGGCGCGGCACGCGGGCAAAGTTGATGTCCTTGCCGGTCCAGGCGATGTTGACCTTGCCGTACTTTTGCGCTTCCTTAGCGGCCTTGCTCGCGAAGCTGCCGGTCACGATGTAATCGGCCTTGCCGTTTTTATTCATCAGGTTCAGCGGCACGCACGCAAACTGGAGCGTCGCGCCGCCCTGCATGAAGATGACCTTGTAGTTATCGGGAATATCCATCACCCGGCGCAGGCCCGCCTCGGCCTGCTGGATGATGGCGTCGTATACCTTGGAGCGGTGGCTCATCTCCATCACGGACATGCCGCTGCCCTCGTAGTTGAGCATGTTGTCCCGCGCGCTTTCGAGCACCTCGATGGGCAGCATGGAGGGGCCGGCCGAGAAGTTGTAGATTCTGTCGTAGAGCATAATCGTTCTCCTATATTTTCTCCTGTATTTTGATTTTCCGATAAGCGGATGGTCGGCGGGAAAGTCTTTCCACACCGAACTAATTATACATCTATTGGGATATAAAATCAACGCGACAGCAGGGGGAAAACACCCAAAAACGGCTTTATATATTTTTCTACCGAGGCTTTTTGGGTTTTAACTTACTTTTTCTTTACGAACGCATAGAATGGATGTATAATCAATTTGCATATACAAAATAATATACACATTGAGGTGAACTATGGAGAGCTTCATCAGCCAATATTCAGAGATCGGGGTGTTGAACGCCGTAATGCTGCACAGGCCGGATGTTGAGATCGATCAGGTCACGCCGGACTTCTTTGACGAAATGCTCATCGACGACACGCCCTATCTGCCCGCGGCGCAAAAGGACCACGATGTGTTTGCTAAAATCCTGCGGGATCACGGCGCGCGCGTTTTATATCTTCGCGATCTTTTTTGCGAGGTGATCGAGGACGACGCGCTGCGCCTTGCCTATATCGATGATTTCATCCACGAGAGCGAGATCGGCGCGCCGGGCGTTCGCGAGGCGGTGCGGGCCTACCTTGCGCCCCTTGCGCCGCAGGCGCTCTTCTCGGCGGTGGCGCGGGGCGTTCGCCCGGGCGATCTTGTAGAGGCGGCGCCGCAGAGCGTGACGCTCGGCGTGCGTGATCCGTATCCTTTTGTGCTCGACCCTATGCCCAACATTTATTTCACGCGGGATACATCCATCTGCATCGGCCGCGGTATGGTAGTAAGTTCCATGAGCAAGCGCTCCCGGCGGCGCGAAACGCTCTTCACGCGCTACATCCACGATTTTCACCCGCTGTTTAAGGATTCCCCCCTCTGGTACGACAACTCGATCCCCGCCATCATCGAAGGGGGCGATGTGCTCATCCTCTCGGACAAGGTGCTTGCCATCGGCTGTGGGGAGCGTACGAGCATCGCCGCGGTGGAGATCCTCGCCAACCGGCTCTTCGGCGAGGGGTTCGAGCGCATCCTCGTGTTCAACAACCCGAAATCGCGCACGTTCATGCATCTCGACGTGCTCTGCACGATGGTCGATACCGATAAGTTCCTCACGCACCCATGCATTTATGATAAGCAGTTCGATGTATATGAGCTCACCGGCAAGCCCGGTGCGCTGCACATTTCGATCACGACCGACCCGGTCGATCGCATCTTCGCCCGCGCCCTCGGCCTTCCCGCGGTGCAGTTCATCGAAATGGGCGGGGGAGATCCCATCATCGCCGCGCGTGAGCATTGGAACATGGGCTCCAACTCCCTCACCATCGCCCCGGGCAAAGTGATCGTCTACGACCGCAACGATGTGACAAATGAGCTGCTCGCGCGCGCGGGCGTCACCGTGTACACCATCCCCGCGGCGGAGCTCGTGCGCGGCCGAGGCGGCCCGCGCTGCATGAGCATGGCCATCAACCGGGAAAGGGTTTAGGGGACGGAGAAAATTAATAATTAATAATATAGAGGGGCGGAGGACATTGAAGACTCCGCCCCTCTGATTTCCATCCGGGGAATGGAAAGCCTATCGCTTCCTAATTGCCAATGATTTTTACTCCGTTGCTCGTGCCGATGCGGTTGGCGCCGGCCGCGACCATCGCAAGCGCATCCTCGCGCGTGCGCACGCCGCCGGAGGCTTTGACGCCCATCTCCGGCCCCACGGTCTCGCGCATGAGGGCGACGTCCGCTAAAGTTGCGCCGCCTGTGGAGAAACCCGTGCTCGTTTTCACAAAATCCGCGCCCGCGGCCTTGGCAGCGAGGCAAGCCTTAACTTTTTCATCGTCGGTAAGAAGGCAGGTCTCGAGGATGACCTTGAGGAGCGCCGTGGGGTGCACGGCTTCGGCCACGGCGCGGATGTCGGCCTCGACGCCCTGCCAATCGCCTGCTTTTGCCATGCCGAGGTTGATCACCATGTCCACCTCGCGCGCGCCCTTTTCAATGGCGCAGCGCGCTTCCTGCACCTTGGCGCAAGTCAGCCCCGCGCCGAGCGGAAAGCCCACCACGCAGCAAACGGCAACATCCGTGCCCGCGAGAAGCTCGTGCGCAAGCGGCACATAACAGGTGTTCACGCACACGCTTGCAAAATGGTGCTGCTTTGCCTCGGCGCAAAGGAGTTGGATCTGCTGCGGCGTCGCGTCGGCTTTAAGGAGCGTATGGTCGATAAGGCGGTTAAGTTGCATGAAAAATGATCCCTTTCGTTATTTGGAATAAGGCGTATCTTCAAGCGGGAGCGTCGTGCGCTCGCGCCCGTCGAAACGGTAGTAAGCCTCCGCGATGGCGGGCGCGGTTGGGATGGAGGTGATCTCGCCGATGCCGATGGCACCCAGCGCCTTATCGATGCCCGGCTTTTCGATGATTACGGGCGTGACGCCGGGCACATTATCCGCCCGGAAGAGGCCGAGCGTGCCGAATTTCGCCGTAGGGCGGCAATTCTCATCGATGAGGAAGCGCTCGGTGAGCGCGTAGCCGCAGCTCATCACCACGCCGCCCTCGATCTGCCCTTCGACGGAGAGCGGGTTCACGGCGCGCCCCACGGCATGCGCGGCGACGACGCGCTCAAGCCTGCCATCCTCGCCGAGAATAGCCACATGCGTCGCATAGCCGTAGGCCACATGGCTTATGGGGTTTATTTTGCCCGAACCCGGCGAATCTGTCACGGCAAGGTATTCGCCGTAATATTCGCGCCCGTCGAGATCGCGCAGCGTGTTGCGTTCGTAATCCCCCCGGAGCGCGACGCACGCGCGAAGCGCCGCCTCGCCCGTGACAAGCGTCTGCCGCGAGCCGGAGGTCGTGCCCGAATCCGGCGCGTTGAACGTGGTCGCCGGGGCGTAAACGATCTGCTCGCGCGGGATGCCGGTCGCCTCGTGCACATATTGCACGAGCACCGTGCCAAGGCCCTGGCCGATGCAGGATGCGCCCGCGTGGATCAAAACCTTGCCGTTTTCGATCACCAGGCGCACGCGCCCGGTGTCCGGCAGGCCCACGCCCACGCCCGCGTTCTTGAGCGCGCAGGCGATGCCCGCATATTTTGCGCTTTCGTATTCTTCACGCACGGCGAGCAAAGTTTCAGCAAGGCCTGTCGATGAGTCGGTGATCTGCCCGTTGGGCAGTTCCTGCCCGGGGCGGATGGCGTTGCGGTAGCGAAGCTCCCAGGGGCTAATGTCCATTTCATGGGCGATGTGGTTGAGCATGTTCTCCATCGCAAAACAGCTCTGCGTCACGCCAAAGCCGCGAAACGCGCCCGAAGGCGGGTTGTTCGTGTACCAGGCATAGCCCTCGATGTCAAAATTCTGGAAGTTGTAGGGGCCGCCCGCGTGCGTGCAGGCGCGCTCGAGCACGGGGCCGCCAAGGCTCGCGTAAGCGCCGGTGTCCGCGTGGATGCGCGCGCGCACGCCCTGGATAATGCCGTTCTCATCCACGCCCACGGTGAAGTCCATTTCCATCGGGTGCCGTTTGGGGTGGATGAGCAGGCTCTGTGCGCGCGTGAACTTCACCTTGACGGGCCGCTTGAGCAAATAAGCGATCAAGGCCGCGTGGTGCTGGACGGAAACATCCTCCTTGCCGCCAAAACCGCCGCCGACAAGCTTGTTTTCGACCTTGACCTTTTCGAGCGGGAGGCCGAGCATGGGCGCAATCTCGTGCTGCGTGTCGTAAACGCTCTGGTCGCTCGAGTAGACCAGCACGCCGTCGCCATCGGGCAGCGCCACCGCGCATTCCGGCTCGAGGAAAGCGTGCTCGGTGAACGGCGTTTTATAGGAGCCATGGAACACGCGCGCGCTGTGCGCGAAAGCTGCCTCCGCATCCCCGCGCTTAACCTGCCTTGTTGCGAGCAGGTTGGATTTTTCGTTTTCATGCACGAGCGGGGCGTTTTCGGCCCGCGCATCGGCGATGGAGCGGATGAGGGGGAGCGGCTCGTATTCCACTTCGACGAGGGCCTTTGCCTGTTCGAGGATTTCCGGCGTTTCGGCCGCCACGAGGGCGACCGCGTCGCCGAGATAATGCGTAAGGTGGCCTACGGGGATCATCGTGTCCCAATCCTTCTTGAGGTGGCCGACCTTCACGTCGCGCGGGATGTCCGCCGCCGTGAACACCGCGGCGACGCCGGGCAGCGCCTTTGCTTTTTCCGTATGGATGGCGAGCACCCTTGCGCGCGCATATTCTGTGCGCACAGCGCTGCCGTAGAGCATGCCGGGGAGATAGAGGTCATCCGTAAATTCGCCATAGCCGAGCACCTTTTCGCGCACATCGAGGCGCGGCACGCGGGAGCCGACGGTCCAGTTTTCGTTTTCGGGCGGCAGCTTGCCTTCGCGCAGGTACTTTCCGGCCAGGCGGATAGCGTCCACAATTTTCACATAGCCGGTGCAGCGGCAGATATTGCCGCGGATGGCGCGGCGGATGGCCTCCTCCGCCGGGTCGGGGTCAACATCGAGCAAAGCCTTGGCGCTCATTACCATGCCCGGCGTGCAAAAGCCGCATTGCACGGCCCCCGCCTGGCCGAAAGCGCGGGTATAAACATCCTTCTCAAAGTCGCTCAACCCCTCGACGGTGAGGACCGTTTTGCCCTCCATGCGGTCGGTCGTCTGCACGCAGGACTTCACCGCCTTGCCGTCGATAATGATCGTGCAGGTTCCGCACGCCCCCTCCGAACAGCCGTCCTTCACGGAGAGAAGGCGCAGCTCATCGCGCAGGTAGCGCAGCAGTTTTTGGTTCTTTTCAACCGTTACGGCCGTTCCGTTCACCGTGAAAGTCGCCATAGGTTCCCTCCAAGCTTTTTAGAACAAAAGATAGCTTTCATCTCTAAGGATCGTGAGGATCAGGCACTCGATGTCTTTGTCGAGGCCGTTTGGCTCCGCAAGGTCGTAATCGGCAACCTCTCCCGCAAGGCGCACGCGCACGCGGGAGAGTTCGCGCTTCTCGAGCACGACAAAGCCGCTGTTCGCGCTTTGTTCAAAGTCGGCCTCGTTTGCAAAGAGCGTGAACTTCTCCTCATACGGCCTGCTCTCATAGGGGCAGAACGCCGCGCAGTTGCCGCACTCGTTGCAAAGGCTCTCGATGTGGACGATCTGCCGCTGTGCATGGTTTAGCATGCCGATCGCAACATTCGCGCGGTTGGGGCACACGGTCACGCAGTTTTCACACACTGTGGAGCAGCCAAGGCAGCGCGCGGGTTCGTTTGCCAAGGGCGCGCAAAGGCTGTTTTTGCGGAGAAGCATTTTCCGATAATCGCGCCGCGCATCTTCGGGCATTTCGAACGCCCTCTTTTGTGCGATGACTTCATCGGCAAAGCGGCGCGCGTCGGCAATCGCCTCGACCACCGTCGCCGGGCCGCGCAAGGCGTCGCCCGCAACATAAACGCCGTTTTCATAGGAGAAGCGCGCGCGGCCCTTTTCATCGAGCGCCGCGCCGTAGCGCGCGAAGGCGGCCGCGTCGGGTTTTTCGCCCACGGCGGCGATGACAATATCCGCATCGACCTCGACGATCTCGTCGGTTTCGACGGGCGCGCGCCTCCCTGAAGCATCCGGCTCGCCAAGCTTCATTTTGCGGCAAACGAGCTTGCCGTTTTCCTGGCGGACGGGGGAGAGAAGCTCCGCAAATGCGACGCCCTCTTCGATGGCAAGCTGCAGTTCTTCTTCGTCGGCCGGCATATATTTCTTCGTTCGGCGGTAAACGATCGTCACTTTCTCAATCCCGAGGCGTTTGGCGGCGCGCGCCGCGTCCATCGCCGTGTTGCCGCCGCCGGCGACCGCCACGGCGGACCCGAGGTTGAGTTCTTCGGGCGAGGCCTTCGCCGCGCGCAGGAAGTCGATGGCGTTCATCACGCGGCCGTCGATGGGGAGCGTGCCCTTCTTCTCCGCCCCGAAGGCGAGCAGAACATAATGGAAGCCCTGCGCCTTGAGCGTATTGAGGTCGGGCGCCTCCTTGCCGGTCACAAACGTTGCGCCCATGCGCTCGGCAAGAGCCACATCGCATTCGATCGCCTCATACGGAATGCGGAAGGCTGGGATCACATTGCGCACAAGCCCGCCCGGCTGCTGTTCGCGCTCGAACACCGTCACAGGGTATCCTTCGCGCGCGAGGAAGTACGCCGCCGAAATGCCCGCAGGTCCGCCGCCGACGATGGCCGTGCGCGGCCCCTCGCGAAGGGGCGCGGGTTCAAGCTCTTCCATCAGCGCCGCAAAGCCGTGCTTGGCCGCGCTCAGCTTCACCTCGCGGATATGCACGCTTTCTTCATAAAAATTGCGCGTGCATTTATCCATGCAGCGGTGTGCGCAAATCGTGCCGGTGATGAACGGCAGCGCGTTCTTCTCGATGATGACGCGCAGCGCCTCGAGGTGTTTTTCCTGCTCCACAAGGCCGATATACTCGGGAATATCCTGCCCGATGGGGCAGCCGTGCATGCAGGGCGCGGTGAAACAATCAAGTAGCGGAACCTTCCCTTCGAATTTGCGCGAGGGCAAGGGCTTGATGGGCTTTTTGTGATGCGCGAGGGTCAGCGCCTCCTTGGAAAGCTGTGCCACGGCCTCGACATCGACGCCGGTGAACGGCCGGTACTCAAAGCCCTCCGAGAGTCGCGCGAGCTGCGCAAAGCGGCCGTAACCGCCGGGCTTTAGGATGGTGGTCGCCATCGTGATCGGCCAAATGCCGGCGCGGAACA
>CAZJIS010000046.1:0-12817 GCA_964546125.1 uncultured Clostridium sp. | reverse complement strand
TATACCGACCCGAAGGGCGGCGAGCATTGGTTCATCTTCACTGTGGCGGTGGCAAAATCGCTTAACGCAGGTTAATACAAGGCAATTCAACCGAACATCGGTCACGGCGGCCCCCATGATGGGGGCCGTTTTGATATGCCCGCATCCGCCGGCCCCGACATCGGGCGGAGAGGGCACAAAACGGGCATAGCCCGAAACGAGGAGGAACGCATGGATTATCTCAATGAAAACGAGCTCGAAAAAGTATCGGGCGACATGGGCCGCGCGCTTGCGGCGCAGGAAAAGGTAAGCATCGTCATCGAGCAAACGGCGGACGGCGCGCCGTGGGAGGGCGGCCTCAACGGCTATTTTTTCCGCATCCGCCGCGGGGAGCCGGTGGAGGTTCCCGAGGCGATCGCGGAGCTGATCCGCGAGAACAACAGGGTAAGCGAACTTTCGCGCGGCGCCGTGCACGAATACCGGCGCGGGCGCGGCAAGAAGCTTTCGTCGTGAAAGGAGAGAGGTTATGACGCTCAACGACATCATCGTCGCGGCGCTCGCCCAGCTTGACCGCGGGCATGACGCGCAGACGCTCGACGTTTGGCGCGACAAGCTTACGCGCTTTGCCAACGACGGCGTCGCCGACCTTGCGGGCGCCATCAAACCGCGCCGCACGCAGGCCGTTTTGCTTGATGGCGGCGCGATCGACCTCGCCCAGCTCACCCGGGCGTGTATGAAGATCGTGCGCATCGCGCGCGAGGAAAAAGAGCTTGCCTTTATGGACGGCGACACGGCCGGGCGCATTCTCGTGCCCGGCGTCGCCGATGGGCCGATCCAGATCACCTACCGCTTTTTGCCGCGGGAACTGACCGCCGCCACCGACGTGCCGGAACTGCCCGCCCCCTGCCACGCGCTGATCGTGACCTATGTGGTGGGACGCGAGCGCGCTTCGGGCGACGTGAGCGTGCAGCGCGGCGCGAACATTTATTTTCAAATGTACGAAGCGGGAAAGCGGCTGCTCCTCCCCCGCATGGGAGGGCCCGAAGAACACCGGCTCGTGAACAGGTGGTGAATTATGGCGATCAAGTTGTTTCGCATTGATGAGTTCGCGGGCATCGACCAATCGCGCGACGAAAACGCGGTTCCCTTTTCAATGAGCCCGGACGCATGCAACATGGATACCGACAACGGCGGCCTCGCCGTCGCCAAGGGCTATGTGCGCCACATCCCCGCGCCCGTTCCGGGTGAAGGCGAAGTGCACGCGCTGGCCGCCTACGCAACGAGCGAAGGGGACCGATTCATCGCCGCCGCCGGCAACAGCCTTTATGCCTTCGACGGGGAAGCGTGGCAAACGATTTACACCTATGAAGCAAACCTCGCCAAGCCCCGGTTCGATTTTGAGCAGGCGCAGATCGGCGGCACGGATTGCCTGATCGTAGGCTGCGGGGAGCGGCAGCTCATTAAATACGACGGCACGGCGGCCTCCGTTTTCGGCAGCGCCGAAGGTGTGAGCGACCACCCCGTGCTCTACCTTGCGATGTACCGCAGCAGGCTGTTCTCGGCGGGCGATCCCAACCACCCGAACCGGCTCTATTGGAGCCAGCTTCCCGGTTCCGGGCGCAGCATCGAGGCATGGGGGCCGGTGCCGGCCTCGCCAAACGTCGAGGGAGGCCACGCGGAGGTGGGCAGCATCGGCAGCGATCCCATTGTGGGGCTTGCGGCGCTTTCCAACCAGCTCGTGATCTTCAAAAAACACAGCATGTACCGGCTTCTTGGCGACAAACCCGGCAACTTCACCATTGAAGAGGTCGACTCCCGCGCCGAACGCACGGCGAACACCGCCGTGGTCGCCTCGGGCGACGTGCTCTATTTCATGACGGCGGGCGGCATGTGCTGCTTCAACGGCGTGACCGCGGCGCCCATGCGCGACGCGCGCAGAATCCGCCTGCTGCTCGAGGAGGGCGATGTTTCTGCCTCGATGGGTGCGCTGTGCCGCGACAAGCTTTATTTTAGCATGCGCGACGCCCGGGGCGACGCATTGATCGAATATGACCTCGTGCGCGGGGTCTACATGCTGCGGCGCGGCTTTTCGGTGCGCGCATTGTGCGCGCGCGACGGCGCGCTCTACCTCATCGACGGGGCGCGCTATGTTTGCCGCTTTAACCAGGGCGAGGATTATGCGGGCGCGCCGATCCCCGCGTGGTGGCGCACGCCCGAAACCGACCTTCGCGAGAAGAGCACAGTCAAGGGCATGCGCGCGCTATACCTGCGCGGCCGCTCCGACCGGCGCGAATCGGCGACGCTCGTAGACGTGAAGACCAGCGCGCTCGTGCAGACGCACCGCCTGCTCTTACCTGAAAACGCAAGCGAGGTGCTGGAAGTTCCGCTTCAAAACGAGGGACGCACGTTTTCGCTTCGCATTTACAACGAGGCGGGCGGCTCGTTCGCGCTCGCCTCGGGCGCGGAGATCGAATTCGAACAAAAGAGGAGGACGCTGTGATGGCGCTTGACATGCGCGCGCTCTATTACATTGCCCTTGCGGCGCTGCTCGAGCAAAGCTCGACGGCGCCCGACGAGGAAAAGACAAGGGCGGTTGAAAACTGCCTGAACCAGAACTTCGCGATCATCGCCGCAAAGATCGCGGAGCTCGACGCGCGCCTTGGCGCGGCCGAAGACGCATGCGGCCTTATATAAACAAAGGAGGAAACGACATGGCAAGTTATTATCTGCCCGGCTATGCGGCGCCCGCGGGCGTGGACAGCCGCGAAAAAGTGAAGGATTACCAAAGGATGCTCGGCGTAACTGCCGATGGCATCTGGGGCCCGGTGACGCAGGCGGCGTTTGAAGCCTCCGGCACAAGCCCTTACGCCGCCGGCAGCGACGCGTTCACCCGCTATTATGAGACCATACTGGGCGCAATCTCGCCGCCGGGCATTTCGGTGCGCGTCCCCGCGCGTGCGGAAATCCAGCGGGATTTTGAAACCATGCTGCGTCCCGGGGTGGACCTTGCGATCGACAGACGGCGCACGCGCGGCGAGGAAGCTTTGGCGGAGATCGACGCCGACGCCGCCTCGCGCGGCATGATGGGCTCGACCTATGTGACCTCGGTCAAAGAGCGCGAGGGGGACGACGTCGAAACCGACATCGCCCTGATGGAGGCGCAGTACACCGGCACGCTCGCCGAGCGCATTGCCGCGGCGCTCGAACGCTACGCGGCCCTTGAGATGCAGGCGGAAAGCGCCAACGCGCAGATGCAGGCCTCGGCGCGCAGCACGGCGGCAGGCATCGCCACGCAATGGTACCAGAATTACCTTGCAAAACAGCCCGCGGCAGCGGCCAAATCAAGCGGCGCAAAAAGCGCCTCCGCCGGGGCGAGCCTTGTGTCGCCGCGGCTCACGCAGGACGACTACCTCGATTACGTCGCCTCCCTCTCGGCCGACCAGCGCGCATCGCTGTTCTACTCAACGCTCGACTATTGGCGGGCGCGGCGCGAGGAACTCACCGCGGCGCTTGGAGCGGCGCGCGTGGAACTGCTTAAAGATTCTTACGGGCGAACCGGGAGCGCCGGCCTCGTGGGGGCGGGAGGAGGTACGGCATGGCTCAAGAGCGCGAAGTGACAAAGCGTTTTTCCCTGTCGCTTGACATCAGCCGCCCGATCTCCAACCGCGCCTTCACCCTCGTTGAGGGGGACACGGGCAACGAGCTTTTCATTGCGCTTGCGGACGACGGCGAACCGGTGGATCTCACGGGCTGCCGCGTGATGGCGCTTTTTTCAAAGTCGGACGGGACCACCGTTTCGCAGGACAGCGGCAGCGAGGGCAGCGGCGTGACGCTCGGCGGGGAGGCGCACAACGAAATCACAATCCGCCTGTTCGCCTCATCGTTCGCGCCGGGCATGGTGGAGTGCGAGGTGCAGATCTATTCGGGCGCGACGCTTTCAACCCTTGTGACGAGCGCGAAGTTCAACTTCCGCTGCCGCCGCAGCATCCTCAACACGGACACGATCGAGGCGGTGCCCGAATACCCGCTGCTCACAGCCCTGCTTGCCGACACGAGCGCGCTTGCGGCGAGCACCGCTTCCATGCTCGCCATGGCGCAGGCGGCGGAGGCGCAGGAAGCAGCGCGCACCGCGGCCGAAGCGGCGAGAGCCGGCGCCGAGAGCGCGCGCTCGGGCGCAGAAACAGTCCGCGCCGGGGCGGAAACGGCGCGCGGGAGCGCGGAGCTTGCCCGCGCCGACGCGGAACATGCGCGCGCCATCGCCTATATCGACCTTGAAGGGCGGCTCGACGCCGCCATCGGCGATGCGGACGGCCTTGTGGAAGAGCTTGAAGCGGCCGTTGCGAACCTGCCCGCCATCGCGCTGACCGAGGGCATCCTCAAAGGGGATGGCGCGGGAGGCGTTTCGCCCGCCATCGCGGGCGCGGATTACGCGACGCCCGCGCAGGTGAACGCAAAGGCATCCCCCGCCGCCGATTACAGCGCGACCCTCACAACGGCGTGGAGCGGCGCAGGCCCATTTACGCAGAACGTGACGATCGCGGGCCTTGCAGCAACCGCGAAAATCTTTGTGGGGCTTGCCGAGAACGCGAGCGCCGCGCAGTTTGCGGCGGCCGCCTCGGCGCAGCTTTTGTGCACAGGCAAGGCTGCGAACCAGATCACCGTCACCGCGTGGGGCGCAAAGCCCGCGGTGGCGCTGCCGATCATCGTAAGGGCGGTGAACTGAATGGCAAACATCGTGAACATGTTCCCCGGCGGCGGGGTGAAGGTTACACATGCGACAGGTACAGCATATACAAGTTATGGGGGGCCCAAGGCGGTGAGCGTGACCGGGTTGGGATTTTACCCGGACATGGTCGTGGCGACGGATTCGTATTCGGGCGGCTCGCCGTGCAGGACGCGGGGGGGCATACTGCCCACGTTCAACATTGCCCCCTCGGTGTTTGCCCAGTCCAGCTCCGAGAAAGAGACGCACTCGGTCTCAGACATTTTCGACGGCGGCTTCACCCTCTCGCGCGCCATGAGCCTGAACGGCATCTATACCTGGCACGCAATTAAACTCGGATAGCGGAGGTCATCATGTTCAGACGACGCATTTTTTATGATCTACACAGCGGCAGCATATTGCATCACTACATGGCCCGGGGCTCGCTCCTTGCCGGCTATGACTGCGCGCAGGAAGCGGCCGAGCACGGTTTTGCACATTGGGGCGCATTCGCGTGGGAGGAGCCGGACGCGGACATCGAGGAGGCTTTGTCGCCTTATGACGGCGCGGGGCAACCGCGCGCCGTGCTTATCCGGATCGAACCCGCCGCCTCGCCGCCGACGCTGACTATCGAGCATGGCGAACCGGAGGCTCCCTTCTAAAAAACAAGGAGGCTATTTTATGAGCACAACGATCGAATTTCTCGCCTTTTTAAGGGCGCAGCAGGGCGCGGCCTACGTTTGGGGCGCGCAGGGGCAGGAAGCGCGCGCCGACGGGAGCCTTTGGCTCGACGGCAAGCGCCTTTCCGCTTCCTGGGAAGCATGGGTGAACGCGCGGGAAACAAGCGCCGCGAACGCCTCGCGCGCCAAAGCGTTTATTCAAAAGAAACTTGCGGCGGGCGCCGCAAGCATTTCCCTCTACGATTGCAGCGGCCTTGTCATGCGGTATTTGCAAAACATCGCAAAGCTTTTTCCCTCGGATAAAAATGCTGCGGGGCTGCTTGCCGCGTGCCGGGAGATCCCCAAAAGCGCGCTGTTCCCGGGCTGCCTCGTGTTTTCGCACGATGGCAAAAAGGCGCACCATGTCGGGGTATACCTCGGCGAGGGCCTCGCCGTGGAGGCGCAGGGGCGCGACGCGGGCGTCGTGATCCGCGCGCTTGGCGCGGGCGGCGCTTCTTACTGGAACCGTTTTGGCGTGCTGCCCTTTTTCGAACAGGAGGCGCCCGCCGCGGCCGCCCGTTTCGCCCGTTGCAGCGGCGGCAGCGTCAACGCGCGCAAAGGCCCCGGCACGACGCACGAGGTAATCGCCGTGGCGCACAAGGGGGACCCCATGCTGGCGCTCCCCTCGGATACGCCCGGCTGGCAGCAGGTGGCGCTCGCTTCAAACGGCGCGCTTGTCACAGGTTACATGAGCGAACAATATATTGATATCACAAAGGAGGCATTCTAAGATGATGTTCAAATCGATTCCGTGGTTCACAACCGCGGCCGCGGCCCTCGGGGGCATTGCCGCATATCTGTGGGGTCCCTGGGACCCCCTGTGCGCGACGCTCGTCGCGTTCGTCGCCCTCGACTACATAACGGGGGTCGCCAAAGCCGCGGTCTTAAAGCAGCTTGACAGCGGGACAGGCTTCCGCGGGCTTCTCAGGAAGCTTTTCATCTTCGCCCTCGTGGCGGTCGCGACGATGGCGGACCGGATTATTCCCGAAGCCCACGGCGCCATCCGCGCGGCGGTGATGGTGTTTTACATCGCCAATGAGGGGCTCAGCATTTTGGAGAACGCCGCCCAATTGGGGCTGCCGATGCCCGAGGCGCTCAAAACCGCGCTCAAAAAGCTCGGTTCCGCGCCCGAAGCGGCAAAAAAAGAACAAGAGGAAAACAAAAACAACGGGCATGGCGCGTGAGAGCGCGCCGCGCACCACCAAAAGCCGCGCCGGGCATTGTCCGGCGCGGCTTTTTCCTTTATAATTGAAGTGAAGCAAAAATGAAATTGCGGAGGAACCATGCTGCCCGGCGAACTGACCACTTACTATGCGCGCGCGCGCGCCCGCGCCCTCGCCGCCCATGACGCGCGGCGGCAGGAGGCGCACGCGGCGATTCCGCGCCTTGCCCAAATTGAAGAGGAAATGCGCAGCATCGCCTACAACCTCGCGCTGGGTCTGCGCACGGCCGAGGATAAATGCGCCTACCGCCGATCGGTGGACGACGCGCTCGCCCGCCTTTCTTTGGAGCGCGCGCGCCTGCTTGCCGACCACGGCCTGCCGCATGACTACCTTGAAATTGCCTATGAATGCCCGCGCTGCGCGGATACGGGTTCCCTGCCCGACGGAACGCTTTGCCCGTGCGCGCGCGAAAAACTGCTCGCGCGCAGATACGCCTCCTCCGGCCTTGCCGAGGATGCGCGCTTTGAACTTTTTAGCACCACGATCTACAAAAATGTGGAGCAGCGCCGCCGGAGCCTGCGCGCCAAGGAGCTTTGCGAACTTTATGCGGGCGAGCTGGCCCTTAACGGCGCGCCCGGCCTCATTTTGATGGGCGAAACGGGCGTGGGCAAAACCTATCTGCTCGATTGCATCGGCCGCCGCGCGCTCGAGCGCGGCCACCGCGTGCAAAAATACACGGCCTATAACATCATCGACATGATGCTGCGCGCCGTGCGCGAAAGAAGCGCCGCGGCCGACCTGCTCGCACCCGAGCTCCTTCTTATAGACGATCTTGGCACGGAGCCGATGATCCCCTCGATCACGTTTGAGGCGCTGTTCGCCGCCATCAACGAGCGCGGCAACGCGGGGCGCGCCACGGCCATCGCCACCAACCTCGACCGCGCGGGCATCCTCGACGGCTACGGCGAGCGCATTTTCTCGCGGTTGTTCTCCCAACGCGGGTATAGCGTAATTGAACTCAAAGGCAGCGATTTGCGGGTGGGATGATAACGGATACATAGCAATCAACTGCGGCGGGATGGCGCGCCATAAAAAAGCGGCTTCTTTTTTATATAAGAAGCCGCCCGTTCCCAGCCGGTTATTCGCCGGCGCTTATTACCCGTTAATTATCTAAAATAGGCCCTCCGCGCCGCACGACGGGCGCATCCCAATAGCGAAGTTCGCCGCCGTATTTTTCGGCGATGCGGATCGCGCGCGTGGTGAGCGCGTCGATCTCGGGCTTGTCGAGCGTGGAAAGGCGCACGATCGCGACGCCATGGGCAAGCTCATGATCGGGCTCGTAAACGGCCCTGGCGATCGCAAATCCCGAAAGCCGCGCCTGCTCCGAAAAGAGCAGCATGATGCCCTCTGTCGCAAAAAACAGCGAGAGCATCACGCGGCGAAGGCCCACGAGGCAGTCGCCGTTCTTTTTCAAAAGGTCGATCTGCGCGCGGTTGCGCTCGGTCTGGAGTTTTGCGGCATCGGGATAGAGAAGCTGGCGGTAGGTCGTCCATTCCGGCTCCTGCGCGCCGCCGGCGCGGCAATCGAGCTTGCGTTCGCTTGCGGCGAGGTCGGCGAGCAGCTTGCGCGTGCGCTTCTCGCGCGCGTAGAAATAGAACTGCCTTTGCCTGCCGGTTTCGATCAGACCCGCAAACAGGCACTCGGATTCTTTAAGGAAGCGCTTTTTGAGGCGCTCCGCCCGGGCGGATTCGAGGGCGTTAAGGCTCGCGGCATTTTCGCGGCGGCTCTCGCAGCTTAAATACAGCAAAATGGGAAACTCCTCGAACGGAGTATCCTCAAGCGCCATATCCACCGCAAAGCGCGCAGGCGCGCCTTCAATCGGCCAATCATACCCGAACCATTGCGCCATTTAACCGAGCGTGGCCTTGATCCGGCGCACGCCGGCGCTGGAGGCCTCCTCCTTTGCGATTTTGAAGTTTTTCAATTCGCCCGTGCGGGCGGCGTGCGGCCCGCCGCAGATTTCCTTGGAGAAACCGCCCATCGTATAGACCTTGACGCGCTCGCCGTACTTATCGCCGAAAAGCCCCATCGCGCCGGCGGCGCGGGCTTCCTCGACGCTCATCTCCTCGCAGGTGATCGGCACATCGGCGGCGATGGCTTCGTTGACGATGCGCTGCACTTGCGCAAGCTCCTCCGGGGTGACCTTGCGCTCGAAGCTGAAGTCGAAGCGCAGGCGCTCGGCGGTGATGTTGCTGCCCTTTTGCTGCACGCTCTCGCCAAGCACTTTGCGAAGCGCCGCCTGCAAAAGGTGTGTTGCGCTGTGCAGGCGCGCGGTTTCCTCGCCGGTGTCGGCAAGGCCGCCCTTGAAGCGCTGTTCGGCGCCCGCCTGCGATTTTTTCTGGTGTTCGGCAAAAGCTCCCTCAAAGCCCGCGACATCTACCTTCAGGCCGTTCTCCCCCGCCATTTCCTGCGTGAACTCGATGGGGAAGCCGTAGGTGTCGTAGAGGCGAAACGCGGTCGCGCCGTCGATCGTGCCGCCGGGGAAGTTATCCTTAATGCGCTCGAACTCGCGCATGCCGTTTTTGAGCGTGCGCTGGAAGCGGCCTTCCTCGCGGGAAAGCTCGGCCGTGATCTTCTCGCGGTTTTGCTCAAGCTCGGGGTAAACCTTGCCGTAGCGTGCGACGACGGCCTCGGCGACGCCCCGGATGCTATCCTGCGGCATGTTGAGCTGCATGGCGTAGCGGATGGCGCGGCGGATGAGGCGGCGCAAAATATAGCCCTGGTCGATGTTCGAGGGCGTAACGCCGCGCGGATCGCCCAGAATGAAGGCGGCGCAGCGCACATGGTCGGCGATGATGCGGAAGGCCTTGACCGTATCCGCATTCTCGCGGTATTGCCTGCCCGAAAGTGCGGCGATTTTTTCGATGATGGGCAAAAACGCATCGGTGTCGAACACGCTCTCTGCGCCCTGGAGGGTGGCTATGGTTCGGTCGAGCCCCATGCCGGTATCCACGTTCTTCTTGGCAAGCGGCTCATAGCGCCCCTCGCCAAGCTTGTTGTATTCCATAAAGACGTTGTTCCAAATTTCGAGGTACTTGCCGCAGGAACACGAGGGGTCGCATCCCTCCGAGCAGGCGGGTTTGCCCGTGTCGTAAAAAATCTCCGTATCCGGGCCGCAGGGGCCGGTCATGCCGGCGGGGCCCCACCAGTTGTGCTTCTTGCCAAGGAAGAAGATGTGCGAGGGGTCGGCCCCCATCTCCACCCAGCGGTCATGGGCGACCATGTCGCGCGGGGCGTCCGCATCGCCCGCAAAGCAGGTGAAATAGAGCTTCTCTTTGGGGATGCCAAGCCAATTTTCATCGGTCAAAAACGCCCAGCTCCAGCCGATGGACTCGTGCTTGAAATAATCGCCGAGCGACCAGTTGCCGAGCATTTCAAAGAAGGTGCAATGCGAAGCGTCGCCCACCTCATCGATATCGCATGTGCGCACGCACTTTTGCACGTCCACCAGGCGGCGGCCGGCCGGGTGCTTCTCGCCCATTAAATATGGCACGAGCGGGTGCATGCCCGCGGTCGTGAAGAGCACCGTGGGGTCGTTTTCCGGTATGAGGGAAGCCGAGGGGATCACCGCGTGGCCGCGTTCGGCAAAGAATTTGAGGTAGAGCTCCCGCAGCTCGTCGGAATTCAGCTTGCGCATAGGTTTCTCCTTGATTGTTCACACTTTGTTTGTGACTATAAAGTATATCCCAACCCCCCGCGGCTTGTCAACGCGCGCGCGCGCGGGTATAATTTTGAGGGGAGAGCGCGCAAGGCGCGCGCCTGTAGAGGAACGGAAACAAATCGATGAAAGTGAAGCTTCTTAGCGGCTACCGCCGCCTCAAAGAAAGAAACAAGCGCGGGCGCAGGCTGATTCCCCTTCGGGGAGAGGCCGGCAAACCCGTGCGGCGCGCGCTTGCGGGGATCGCGGGCGGCATCGCGCTGGTCGTTCTTCTTCTTTCCTTTCGCGCGGAGCCGGTGCTGATGAACAGCGCCGAGATCGCCACCGTTTGGGATAAGGGCGTGCTGCGCGTGGGCGTGCGCACCGACGTGCCCGGCATGGCCACCCAAGAGGGCGGCCTCGAAGTGGAGCTTGCGGAACTTCTCGCCCAAAAGATCATGGCCGCGAGCGATCATTGGGCCGGCGGGCCGGCGGTGGAACTCGTGCCCGTGAACGCCATGAACGTGACCGCAAAACTCACCGGCGGCGAGATCGACGCCGCTATTTCGCTGATGCCAAGGGGCGCGTACGCGAGTTACGCCTACTCGCGCGCCTATTATAAGGACCCGGTGCTCTTCCTCACGCGCGTTGGCGAGGAGAACATCACGATCAAATACGCGAAGCTCGGCTGTTTGCAAAATGCCAGCAGCTCGAGCCTCTACGTCCCCTCGGGCGCGGCGTTCAACGTGCTCTCCGCCTATATCGAAGCGCATGCGGACGACGGGCTTGCCTTGAAAGACGTGATGCGCTACGCCTCCTACGAAGCGCTCTTTGCGGGCCTCATGCGCGCCGAGGTGGACGCGGTCGTCCTCCCCAAGCTCATGGCCGACAAGTATGCGCAGGAATATTCCTTCGGCGTGAGTCCGGTTGCGGTCGGCGAGATCAACTATGCGGTCGCGTGCCTTTCGGAAGCCTCCGCCATCGCCTCGATCGCCGACGTAATGCTCGCCGACATGGAGCGGGACGGCTCGCTCGAGGCTATCAAACAGACCTACGGCCTCAACTGAAGTTGAGTTAAGGTTTTTCAAAGCCCCCAAAATGCAATATTCGGTTTTGAGTCCCCATTCCGGGACTCTTTGCTTTTTTGGCGTTGCTCCCCGTTATACCGCGCGCTATAATGCGCCTATAAACAGAACACACGTTCTATATTTAGGAGGAAAACCACATGAAACGAAAGGATTACTGCATTGAAAACATGATGGTGCTGCCCGAGCCCCGCACGGCGCGGGAGCGGGATATGCCCGCCGTAACGCGGGAGGAGGCGCTGGCCGCAGCCTACGCTTCGACCGAGCGGCGGCTTTACCAAATGAAGCTGATCCGCGCCCGCATCGAGGATGCGCGCGAGGAACTCGCGGAGCTTGAGAACCTCGGCATCGCGGCGCTGGGCCAGCACGCGGCCTCGTTCGTGCGCCTGCTGCGCCCGGGCATGCGCATAGACCCCGAGGAAGCCCACGCCGCGCAGATGGCCTACCTTCGCGCGCGCCTTGCGGCCGACGAGCGCGAAATTCAAAAGATGACGCTCGCCATGGAGTGCATCAAGTCCGACCCCTTTTTCCCCGCGCTCGACATGCGCTATGTGCGCGGCATGACCGACGCGCTCATCGGCGAAAAGCTCGCCTGCGATAAAACGACCGTCGCCCGCCACCGAAAGCAGTTGGTGCGCGACCTTGCAGTTCGCCTTTACGGGGTGTTTTGATGGAACGCACGCTCAGGCTTGCGGGCGTGCCCAACCCAAGGCAGGCGGAATTCTTCGCCTCGCGCGCAAAACACACGGCCTACGGCGGCGCGCGCGGCGGCGGCAAAAGCTGGGCGATGCGGCGAAAGCTCGTGCTCCTTTGCCTTGCAACGCCCGAATGCAACGCGCTGCTGCTTAGAAAAACGCTGCCGGAACTGCGTGAGAACCACCTTGTTCCCCTGCTGCGCGAGCTTGCGGGAGCCGCCGAATACAACGCGGCCGAGCGCGTGTTCCGCTTTCCCAACGGCGCGCGCCTGCGCCTTGGCTATTGCGACGGCGCCAATGACATCTACCAATATCAAGGGCAGGAATACGACGCGGTGGGCATGGAGGAAGCGACGCATTTCACCGAGGAACAAATGCGGTTTTTAACCACCTGCAACCGCACCGTGAAACCCGGCTTTCGCCCGCGCATGTATTACACCTGCAACCCGGGCAACATCGGCCACGGCTGGGTAAAGCGCCTGTTCATCGACCGGCTGTATGAAGAAAACGAACGCCCGGCGGATTATGCGTTCATCCCCGCGCGCGTGTGGGACAACAAAGTGCTGCTCGCCGCCGATCCCGACTATGTGCGCGCGCTCGAAGCGCTGCCCGAGGAACTGCGCCGCGCCCACCTCGAAGGGGACTGGGATGTGCACGCGGGCCAATACTTCCGCGAATTCTCGCGGCAAAAGCATGTGGTCGAACCCTTCGACGTGCCCAAATGGTGGAAGCGCTTCCGCTCGATGGACTGGGGCTACAACGACCCCTGCTGCGTGC
>CAZJIS010000045.1:4960-14051 GCA_964546125.1 uncultured Clostridium sp. | reverse complement strand
GACCCCTTGCTTGTAAGGCAAGTGCTCTCCCAGCTGAGCTATGCTCCCCGGCGGTGTCGACCGCAAAAAATAGTATACCTTACAGGCCTGATGGCTGTCAACTTAAAAATGCTTTGCGAAGAAGATCCTCCGCGCGGATGGATGCCCAAAGGATTGTTTGAATATATCATTGAGTATGGTCGATTATTGTCGAGCGATTGATTCGATACAAAACGGCCATTACTATTATTTACATACCGCTTCTTATACGGTAACTCTTATAAAACAAAATAAGAAAGGAACCGGAACAATGGAAAGACTGGCTCTCGCCCCCGCCATGTTGCTTCAAAGGATCGGCATGCATCCCAGATACAAGGGTTACGCCTATGTGTATCTGATCTTAACGATCATAGAGGAACATCCCGAGTACCTCTATAACCTGCGTTCCTTGGTCTACCCGAGGCTGACGGAACACTTCAACTGTACCCAAGCGGGGATTGAGCGAAACATACGCTTTGCCGTGCAGCGCACGTTTGAGCGGGGGGACAGCGCCATGCTCGCGCGGCTCTTTCGCAATGCAGGCGAATGGCCGCCCACAAACACAGAATTTATCGCCGTGCTTGCACAATGCCTGATCTACGGCCACGTCGGATTTAGTGATGGAGAAGAACTCAGATATGTGGTAAGATAATGCCGCAGCTTTTGCGCGCATAACCGCCCCCGCGGGGGCGTCCGGAAGGAACGCCACAATGCACAGGATTCTCGTCATCAACCCGGGCACAACCTCAACAAAGATCGCGGTTTATGAAGATCAAACCGAACGGTACCGCGAATCCGTCGAGCATCCCGAAGAGGATCTCAGACAGTTTTCAAGAGCGATCGAACAATTGGATTTCAGGAAGAATTGCGTGCTTGCGTCCCTTGCGGCGCACGGCGTAGAAGCGGATTCGCTCGATTGCATCATGGCGCGCGGCGGGCTTTTGCCGCCCTGTGAAACCGGCGCGTATGAAATCAACGACGATATGATCGCATTCGTCAGCGCGGAGGGGAATCTCAACGAACATATTTCAAACGTTGGCTGCGCCGTGGCGCGCGCCATCGCCGCGCCGCTTGGCATTCCGGCCTACATCTACGACCCTGTTGTGGTCGATGAACTTGCGCCTGTCGCGCGCGTTACGGGCCTGCCCGAGCTTATGAAACAGAGCCGGGGCCATGCGCTCAACACGCGCGCGATGGCGCACAGATGCGCGGCGGAGATCCTTTGCAAACCATTTGAAGAATGCACGTTTATCGTACTTCATCTGGGCGGCGGAACGAGCGTGTGGCTCTACCACATGGGCCGCGCCATCGATATGTACAGCGATGATGATGCGGGCTTCGCACCGGAGCGCTGCGGCAGGCTTCAGGCGCTGCCGCTCATCGAGCTTTGCTTTTCGGGCAAATACACCCGCCGCGAAATGCTCAAAAAAGTGCGTGGGAACGCCGGTTTGCGCGCGCATTTGAACACCGCCGACGCGCGGCAGGTCGAGCGCATGATCGCAGCGGGCGATGCGCACGCGGCCCTCGTCTATGAAGCGATGGCTTCCACGGCCGCCAAGAGCATCGGCGATCTTGCAACGGTGGTTTGCGGGCAGGTCGACAGGATCATCCTCACCGGCGGCGTCGCGCACTCCAAACGCCTCACCGGGGAGATCGCCCGGCGCGTTTCCTGGATCGCGCCGGTGGAGCTGATGCCCGGCGAATTTGAGCTTGAAGCGCTTGCCGCGGGCGCGCTTCGCGTACTTCGCGGCGAAGAAGAGCCGCGCGCGTTTATTTGGAAGCCTTAACGCCGCGCCCGGGCATGCCTTCCCGCATGACCGGGCGTTCAAATATCATCAAGACATCATAAAGCATCAATAAACACAGGAGAACATCATGGTAAAAATCGAACTGGAAAACGGCAAGACCATCGAGCTTGAAATGGACCGCGCGGCGGCGCCCAACACGGTGAACAACTTTTTGCACCTGGCTTCCTCGGGCTTTTACGATGGGCTCATCTTCCACCGGGTGATCCCCGGCTTCATGATCCAGGGCGGCTGCCCGGACGGCACGGGCATGGGCGGCCCCGCGTGGTGCATCCGCGGCGAGTTTGCGGCAAACGGCGTGCAAAATCCCATCCGCCACAAGCGCGGCGTCATCTCGATGGCGCGCTCGGGCAACCCGAATTCCGCGGGTTCGCAGTTTTTCATCATGCACGCGGACGCGCCGCACCTCGATGGGCAGTATGCGGCATTTGGCCGCGTGACTTCCGGCATGGAGGCGGTCGATGAGATTGCCGCCGCCCGCACCGATAGGGGCGACCGGCCCGTTGCCAGCGTGCGCATCCAAAAGATTACCGTCAGCGATGAGGGCGAACCGGTTGAACCCGAAAAACTGCCGAGGAGATAGGGCCTAACGTATCACCCCGGCCGCCGTGCGCCATACTAGCTGCATGGGCGCCGGAACGGGAAGATCGCTGCTCAGCGCGCTGTTTTCGCTGTTTCAAACGCGCGTGCGGCGCGATAAGAATGAGCAAGAGGACTATGCGGCCTTTCTACGCATGACGGAGCCGGACGAGGCGGAACTTGCGCGCGAGCGCGCGTATGCGCCCCCTCATCCGGTTCGTTTTGCCGTGTGCATTTTGGGCGGCGGCGAATCTCAAGCGGCCCAAACCGCCGCCTCGCTCGAGGCGCAGACCTACCGCTTTTTCGAGTTTGCGCGCGATCCCGCATCGGCGCGGGGGGATTTTGTGCTCTTGCTGCGCGCGGGGGATGCGCTTGCGCCCGATGCGCTCTATCATTTTGCGCTGCGCATCGGGGAAAAGTCCGGGGCGAAGATCCTCTATGCCGACGAGGATGCGCTTTTGGCGGGCCGGCGCGCGCAGCCCGTGTTCAAGCCGGATTTCAGCGAGATGACCGCGCTTTCTTACGATTTGCTCGGCACGCCGGTGGCGATTGCCCAGGCGCTGTGCAAGGCCTGTTGGGAACCTCAAATGGGCGAAACCTTCACGCCTGCGCAGAGCTATGCGTTTTTGCTGCGCTGCCTTGCAAAAGCGGGGCATGCGGAACACATCGCGCGCGTGCTCGCAACGCGCGGGGCGTTGCCCGAGCCGCCCGAGAGCGTTGCGGCCTCGGAGGCGATCGAGCGCTATCTGCGCGCCACGGGGCAGAAGGCGGATGTTTCGGCGGGCCTGTGGCCGGGCAGCTTCCATGTTTGGGCAAAAGGCGGCGGCCGTGAAACGACGGCCGTGATCATCCCCAACCTCAACGGGGAAAACGAACTGCGAAGGCTTCTTGAGAGCATTGAGGAGACTTCCTCCCTCTATGAACCGCGCATCGTTATAGCGGATGGGGGCAGCACCTCGCAAAGAACGCTTCGCTATTACGACATCCTTGAAAAAAATAAGGCGGCACATATCCTTACGCTCGAGGGCGCGGGCTTTGCAAGGCTCTGCAACGCCGCGGCAAAGGATGCTTGCGCAAAAAACCTGCTTTTCCTCGCGCGGGATGCGGAGCTTCTAACGCCCGATCTCATCGGCGAACTTGGCGCGCAGGCGCGGCGGCGCAATGCGGGCGCGGTCGGCTGCACGCTTGTGGATGAAACGGGCCGCCTGGTGCACACAGGCTTTGCCGCGGGGCTGTGCGGCGCGCTCGAAAGCCCCTATGCGGGCGAGGAGCAGGGGGGGGGATCGCTGCGCAAGCTGCACTTCACGAAGACCCTTCGCGCGGTGAGCGCCGTTTCCGGCGCATGCCTATGCGTGCGCGCGGATGCGTTTTTCGGCGCGGGCGGATTCGACGAGGCGTTCGACCAGCCCGGCGAAGTGATGCCCTGCGGGGCGGATGCCGCTTTTTGTTTGCGCCTTATTGCAATGGGCCGCACGAACATCTTTACGCCTTTTGCGCGCGCGGCGCTGCATGTGCGGCTGCCCCGCGTGGAGGAGGCGGGGGAAGCTGTAAGGCTCCGCACGCTCGAGGCGCTCGCGCCTTTAAGCGCGGCCGGAGATCCTTATTTCAGCGGCAATTTCTCGGCCCGTTCCCGCGTGCCGGTTGCCCGGGGAGAGGAGCTTTAAGGAAGAAATTCGGCGGATCTGTGAAAGTTCTGTCACATCCCATCGCATGCCCTTGCGCGCGCAGTCGGGTCGACATATACTCAAGGCGTCAATCTAAAACATCGGTGCGGGAGCGGATTATATGAGAATCGGTCAATTCACGGATACGTTCTATCCGATCGTGGACGGGGTGGGCCGCGTTGTGCATAACTACGCGCGCATGCTGCCCGCGATGGGCGATGAATGCTACGTCATCGCTCCTATGGCGGCGACGGGCTACCGCGGCGGTTACCCGTTTGAACTGATCGACTATACGGGCATGCCCGTGCCGGGATCGCCGCAGTATAGGGCGGGGCTTGCGGTGCTCGACCGGCATTACCTGGAGCGCATCGAGGAGGTGACGCTCGATATCGTGCACGCGCACACACCGTTTTTCTCCGGGCAGGAGGCGCTGCGCCTTGCGACCAAGCACGACGTACCGCTTGTGGGCACATTCCACTCGAAGTATTACGATGATTTTTATAAGGTCACGCGCGCCGAGCTTTTGGCGAACATCGGCGTGCGTTTCGTGGTGGAATTCTACGAGCGCTGCGATGAAGTGTGGGCTGTGAGCGAGGCTTCCGCGCGCGTGCTCACCGACTATGGCTACAAGGGCAAGATCGTGGTGATGGAAAACGGCTCGGAACTGCGCGAAGCCAACCCCGCCGACCGGCAGGCGGCAGCTTTGCGCTTTAACATCGACCTTTCGCACCCCGTGCTATTATATGTCGGCCAACTCAGCTGGAAAAAGAATATCCGCCTCATTCTCGAGGGCGCCGCGCTTCTCCAAAGGCAGGGGCGCGCCTTCACCTTGGTGCTCGCGGGCCGCGGGCGGGATGAGGAGGAGATTCGCAAGCTTTCCGACGAATTGCAATTGCGCACGCTATTCACCGGCCACGTTGAGGAAGAGTTTTTGCTCGACGGGCTCTATCAATGCGCGTCGCTTTTCACCTTCCCCTCGATGTATGATACGTTTTCGCTCGTCATGCGCGAGGCGGCCGTCATGGGTACGCCAAGCGTCCTTTTGCGCGGCAGCGCGGCGGCGGAGCCCGTGCGGGATGGGGTCAACGGCCTTCTGTGCGAGAATACGCCCGCATCCTTCGCGGCTGTGGTCGGCGCGCACATGGGCGATGAAGAAAAGCTTGCTTCCCTCGGCCGCGCCGCGCGCGAAACCATACCCGTAGGGTGGGAACAGGTCATGCAGAAAGTGCGCGCGCGCTATGAGGCGCTCATCGAGCGCTGCCGCACCGAGGAAATGCGTAAGCGCCACGCGATCATCCGCACAAACCTGTTTCGGGCGGAAAAAACAACTGATCGTTGAAAGTTTCCAATTGAAAACCAAGAAAAAAGAGCCCCGCGCCTTTTGGGCGGAGGCTCTTTGTGATAGCGAAGGGGGCAATTATGCGCGCTCGATCTCGCCGAGCATGCTGCGCAGCTTTTTTGCGCTTGCCTCTTCAAGAAGCGCGGTCACAAACGTGCCGTCCTCGCGGTGCTCTTCGTGTAAAATGCGCCCTTCGCTTCGCAAAAAAGCCATCGCGTCGTATTTCGCATAGGGGATCAGCGCCTCGACGCTGCGGCGGGAAGCGCCAAGCATTTCCTCCACGCGGGAAAGAAGCTGCGCCAAGCCTTCGCCATTCAAGGCCGAAATGAACAGCGCGCCGGGTTTGCCCAAGGGCTTCTCCCCGAGCTTGTCGGCTTTATTGAACACATCAATGCGCGGCGTGTCCGCTGCGCCAAGCGAGGCAAGCACCTCTTCGACGACCGCCATCTGCGCCCTGTAATGCGGGGCGGAGACGTCGATCACATGCAAAATGAGGTCGGCCGCGACCACTTCCTCGAGGGTGGAGCGGAACGCGTCTACCAAATCGTGGGGCAGCTTGTTGATAAATCCGACCGTGTCCGAAAAAAGCGCCGGCGTGCCGCCGGGCAGCTCCGCCTGACGCACAACGGGGTCGAGCGTTGCAAAAAGTTTATCTTCCGCGAGTACGCCCGCGTGGCTGATGGCGTTGAGCAGCGTCGATTTGCCGGCGTTCGTGTAACCGACGAGGGCGACGAGCGGCGCCGCACCCTTTTCGCGGCGCGCGCGGCGCAGGCCGCGCTGCTTTTCAACCTCCTCAAGCTCTTGGGAAAGCTCGTAGATGCGCCTGCGGATGCGCCGCCGGTCCACTTCAAGCTTCTTTTCGCCCGGGCCGCGCGTGCCGATGCCGCCGCCAAGGCGCGAGAGTGAAACTCCCTGCCCCGTCAGGCGCGTGAGGCCATATTTCAGCTGCGCAAGCTCCACTTGCAGCACGCCCTCGCGGGATTGCGCGCGCGCCGCGAAAATGTCGAGGATGAGCGTTGTGCGGTCGATCACGCGCACGCCGAGAGCCGCCTCGAGGTTGCGTAATTGGGTGGCGGAAAGCTCATCGTCGAAAATGAAGAGGTCCGCTTCGGTTTCGCTCGCCGCGAGCTTCAATTCCTCTACCTTGCCGCTGCCCACATAGGTTGCCACATCCATCGTGCGGCGCTTTTGTGTGCTGCGGGCCACGACCTGCGCGCCCGCGGTGCTTGCAAGTTCCGCAAGCTCCTCGAGCGTGTCGTAATCCGCGTCGTTTTCAAGTCCCACGAGGATCGCGCGCTCGGGGCGGCTTTCGCCGGTTTCGGTGGTCAAAGCTTTGAGCCGCGCGTCGGCCAGGCGGATCTCCTCCATCAGCGCCCGGTTGGGTAGCCGGTAGGGGCGCAGCGGGCCGTAAATCAGCACCTCGCGCTCGCCTTCGTGCATTTCGCCGAGGAACGCGGCATAAAGGCTTGTGGCGCTCCCGTCCGGCGCAACGCCCACGGAGGCCATCGCGTCGAGCTTCATGCTGCGAAGCGTGCCGAGATCCACGCCCGAAAGCCGCCCGTCCCCGCCGGGGTGGGTGTGCAGGCATCGTACGCCCGAGAGGCGGTCGCTGTTGCGAACAAGGCGCATGTCCGGCATCGCGACCTTCCCTATGTCGCCGATCGAAACATCCGCCACCGCGCCCGCGCGCGAGAGGTAAACGGAAATTTCACGCCCGAGGATGCCTGTGAGGGCGCACAGCTCCACAACGAGCTCATGCGAAGCAAATTCGTCCTCCATGCGCAGGTCATAGATCAGCTCGAGGCGCGCGAGCAAAGATTCGCGGATACCCTCGACGCTGCCGTTGATTTTTTTTGCCATAGGCTTTCTGCCGTACCGTCCTTTATTTGATTTCGATGCCGTAGATCTTGCCGCCGCGCGTGCCGATGACGATGCGGTTCTCAAACACGGCGGGGGAGGCTTCGACGTTTGCGCCGAGCGACTCTTCATAGAGGATCGTGCCCGTGCGCCCGTCGATCAAATGGATGTAGCCGGTCGAGTTACATTGAATCAGGTAACCGTTGCCGTTTTGGTCGTAAACAGCCACCGGGCTGGACCACGGATAACCCGCGAAATTGCACGCCCACACCTCGTGCCCATCTTCCTTCGAGAGGGCCACGAGCTTGCCGCGCGTGCCGTCGGTCATTGCCACGGGCACGAAGATCAAATCCGCAAGCGGGCCCTTGCCGATCGCCAGCGTGCCCTGCACGCCGCCCGAAACACCGGAAATCGTTTGGCAGGCATAATCGTTGTTGGTCCACACGCGCGCGCCCGTCACCGCGTCGATTTTCCAAATGGGGATCGGCGCCTTGCCGTTGCCCCGCACGCGCCAATCCTCGTGGAAGGAGGTCGAGGTGTAAACATAGGGATGGCCGTTTTCAAGTTCGAGCACCGGCGTGCAGTTGGTGTCGTCGAGCGTGTCCTGCACCCAGTCGAGGGTGAGCGTGTTGAGGTCAAGGCACATCATGTAGCCGCCATTGTCGGTGAAAATCGCGTGCCCGCGCCAGATAATGGCGCTGTCTTCGATGCCAAGCCACCAGCCTTCACGGCCGTTGAGGTCGGGGCTGTTGGTGCGGCTGCCCTTGTAGCGCCATTTAACGACTTCGGGGTCGATCGAGATCGTGCCAGCCTGCGGGTCGTAGTTCGTGTTGAGCTTGATCACGTAGAGGATGCCCGACTCGCCCGGGTAAATCAGCGTGTCCGTTTCAGCGTCCACCAAAGCGGAACTGTCGAAGAACGAGAGGCCGCGCAGCGAAAAACCATCCTTCTCGCCGAATTCGTAGAGCACTTTGCCATCGATGAGGCTGATGATCGAAGCGTGGCTCGAGCCCGAGCCGCCGTCTACGCTGTCGTCCCCCGAGCCGAGATACATGAGCGGATAGCCGCGCGGGTCGAGCGCGCCCGCGCCCTTGAACGCATAGCGGCCCATGTTGATGGGGTTGCGCGTGCGCTCGCCCGTTTCAAGGTCGAGGAAGTAGATGTGCCCGTCCATCGTGGCGTAAATCACCTCTACGAGGTCCGTTTTGGCTTTGGCGGCGGCGGTGAGGTTCATGACTTGCTTGGTTTCTTCCGGCCAGCGCACGATCAGGGGCTGGCCCGTCCAGCCGCATCCGGTCCACGAGCCTGTGCCGGTCATCTTCGGCACGCTGCCGGCGGAGGCCGTCCACGCGCCCGCAACGTCGAGCGTCTTTTGGGTAATGTTGGCAATGCCGTAGCTTGCGCTGCTGCGGAAATTGTTGCCGCGGAAGGTGATCACGCCTTCGAGCTGCGTGTATTCTTCGCCGATGGAAAAATCAATCGCCTCGGGCCGCAGGTATTGGGCGACAATCGCGCCGTTAACCTCGATGGCCGTTTGCATGCCAAAGTCCGAAGGCCGCGTGCCGTTGACCGCCGCGGGGTTGAACTGCGCGGGCGGCTCGGGCGTCGGATCGGGGGTAAACGCGGGCGTTTCTTCAACGGTAGGTTCGGGCGAGGGGCTGTTGAACAGGTCCTCCCAGAAGCCGCCCGGGGTCTTTTCGGGATCCTTGCTCCCGCCGCCGAGCGAGGAGAGCGCCGCAATGCCAAGGGCCAGCGCCAAAATGAACAGCACAAGGATGACGATGAACTTGCCCGTAACTTTGCGCCTTCTGCGGCGGTGTCTTGCCATT
>CAZJIS010000045.1:0-4860 GCA_964546125.1 uncultured Clostridium sp. | reverse complement strand
CTCTGGCAGGTTCTGCGCCAATTGATCCGCTCCGCCCTGCCGGTGGTTGCGGCGCTTGCGCCAAAGCTCATCATCGATGAGCTCACCGGCGCGCAGAACGCCGCAAAGCTTTGCGCTCACATCGCGCTGCTTGCGGGCTATACGCTCTCCGCGGGCGCGCTTTCCTCCTTTTTCAGCTGGGATGGCTTCACGCGGCGCTGCCGGGTGTCGGCCGCCTTCGACCTCGACCTTCACCGGCGGCTCGCACTTGCCGATTACGGCAAGCTAGAAGATCCCGATTTTCTCGACATGCAGGAGAAAGCGAAGAAATTTCTCTATTCCGACTACCACGGCTTTGGCTACCTGCTCGATTGCGCGCTCGATGTGCTCGGCGCGGCGCTGACGCTCGCGGGGATTCTCTCCCTCATCGCGCTGATGAGCTGGAAGCTTTTGCTGCTGTTCGCCTTATTCGCGGGCCTTGGCGCGTGGATCGAGGGGCGGGCGCGCACGAAGGCGATGGCGCTTTCGCTCGAGGTCATCGGCGACCGGCGCAAGTGGATGTATTATGCAAAGCTTTTTGAGGATTATGCCTACGGCAAGGAGATCCGCCTCAACGGCCTTGCAAATTGGATGCTCGCGCGGGAAAAGGCCTCGCTCTCGCAGGTCAACGACAACATCGCCCGCCAGAACGCGCGCTTCATGGGCGCGGGCGTCGCGGGGGCGGTCTTTACGTTCTTCGAACAGGCGGCGGCCTACGTCTACCTTGTCGCGCAGGTCATCCGCGGGGTGATGGGCATCGGCGATCTCATGCTCTATGCTTCGGCGGTTACGGCATTCGGCCTGGCGCTTCGCCAAATGCTTTCGGGCGCCGTCGACATCCATTCATATGATATGTATTACGACAGGCTCGACGAATACCTCGACCTGCCGCAAACGCTGCGCGGGGGGAAGCTCCCGCTCCCCGCGGGCGAGCACGAACTGCGCTTTGAAAACGTGGGCTTCCGCTACCCGGGGGCGGCGTCCTTTGCGCTGCGCCATGTGGATATCACTTTGCGCCCGGGCGAAAAGCTCTGCCTTGTGGGCAAGAACGGGGCGGGGAAGAGCACGTTTGTCAAGCTCCTCACCCGCTTGTATGAACCTTGCGAGGGACGCATCCTGTTCGGCGGCGCCGATATCCGCACGCTTGATTACGATGCTTATATGACGCTCTTCTCCTGCGTGTTTCAGGATTTCAAGCTCTTTTCAATGCCCGTGCGCGACAACGTCGCCCTCGCGGTAGAAGCCGGCGACGACGAGATCTGGTCGGCGCTTGAGCGGGCGGGTCTCGGGGAGCGGGTGCGCGCGCAGGGCGGCCTGGACGCGGCCGTCGGCCGCACGTTCTACCCCGCGGGCTTTGAACCCTCGGGCGGGGAGGCGCAAAAGCTTGCGATGGCGCGCGCGCTGTTGCGCGATGCGCCCATTGTCGTGCTCGACGAGCCCACCGCAGCCCTCGATCCCAAGGCGGAGCACGAGTTGTTTTACCAGTTCCGCGAGCTTGTCGAGGGGAAGACCGCTGTGTTCGTTTCGCACAGGCTGGGCGCCGCGCGCTTATGCGAGCGCATCGCCGTGTTTGAAGGCGGGAAAATCATCGAATACGGCGCGCATGAAGAACTCATCGCCCTGGGCGGCGCATATGCCGGCATGTTCGCGCTGCAGGCGTCGTTCTACCAAGCGTAGCGGGCCGTATTTGGATTGCAGCCCTTCACGCTTTGCCATTCGGAAATGCGAAACGCCTTAAACAAAGCATGTTTTTTTCTAAAAAGCGGCCGGCCGTTTTTTGACTCTATAAAATCCAAGCGGACGCCTCTTGGGGCGTCCGCTTGGATTGGCGCATATGTGGTTGTTTTATTTTTACCGCGCGCGGCGCTGGACAAAAGTCCGGGGAGACGCCGCAGCGGCAGTAAACGGAATGGATCGGCCCTAGGCGGCGCGGTTCATGTCGTGCACATAGAGCCTGTCGCGCGGCGCGGGGGCGTTTTGCGCAGGCATGCGGCGCAAGTTTGAACGCGCGCGGCGCGCGCGGCTCTTCGCCTCCTGATGAATGGCGACGGCGGCCATGACGCCGAGGATGATGCCCGGGAACATGAAGGAGAAAAACAAACCAAAGTAATTCATGGGGAACCTCCGCGCAAAATATCTTTTTCGGAAACGCATGTCCATCGCAACCCGTTGCCGCAACGGATACGTTACCCTGTTTTTGACTGTAAAGCCATTATAGTATCTTTATGGGATACTGTCAATACCAAAACAGGGACTACTGGTGGATTATTTTGGCTTGCGTGACATTTCTTTTTAGGATACAATGGAAAAAACGAGGAGGTGCGCATGAACCGTCTTAAGGAGCTTCGCAAACAGCGCGGCATGAGCCAGGAGGAACTCGGCGCGCTTTTGGGCGTACAAAAGGCCGCCGTGTGCAAATACGAAGTCGGCCGTGTGCCGCTTCCCCATGATGTGCTCGTGAAGCTGTGCGATCATTTCGATGTGACCTCCGACTTTTTGCTCGGGCGGGATGAAATGGTTCAGCCTCTTTTCAAGCAACGCGCGAGCCTGCCGGCGAGCTTCCGCCCGGTCGCGGGGGCGGTGGGCGTGCCCCTGGTGGGCAGCGTCCACGCGGGGCTGCCGATGCTTGCCGATGAGAACATCAGCGAATACATCCCCGTGCCCGCAAGCGACGTGGTCGCGGGCGAGTATTTTTATATGCAGGTCGAGGGAGATTGCATGGAGGGCGAGTTCATCCCCGAGGGGGCGCTCGTGCTCGTGCGCCTGCAGCCGAGCGTCGAAAACGGCCGCATCGCGGTCGTTCGCATCGGCGATGAGGTCTTGCTTCGAAAAGTGAAGCTGATGGGCGACGCGATGATGCTCATCCCCGCCAACACGCGCTATGAGCCGATGATCGTGCCCCGGCACAGCGCCGAGGTCATCGGCCGCGTCACAGAGGTGCGCATCCGCGTGATTTAAACAAAAATCGGGCGCGGCGGCCGCGCGTGCGGCCCGCGGGGGAGGAACAGAGCCAATCGTTCAAAATTTATTCAAAATATTGCTTGACAAATCGATTGACATACCTAACGCGCGATGATAGAATAGTAAACTGCGTTAGCATGGTAATCTGTGGGAGTATTGCGCTTTTGCAGGGGAAACGTGCTGGCTTTCCTTAATTTGGTATCAGTTGGGGCCGTGTTGGGAAAGCTTATGCCGGAGCGACGCAGCGGCAGCACCGCGCAAGCGGCAAATCGTATAGAGGAGTGAACGCGATGGTACATGAAGTGCAAATGGGCACAAGGAAACGCATGAGTTTCTCCCGTATCAACGAGGTCCTCGACATGCCGGATCTGATAGAGGTTCAAAAGAACTCCTATCAGCGTTTTGTCGAAGAGGACCTTCGGGAGGTTTTGGCGGATATCTCACCGATTACGGATTATTCCGAAAAACTGGTGTTGGAGTTCGTCGATTACAGCATTGATTTTGACCATCCGAAATACTCCGTCGAAGAATGCAAGGAGCGGGATGTCAACTATTGCGCCCCTTTGCGCGTGACAGTGCGCCTTATAAATAAGGAAACGGGCGAAGTCAAGGAGCAGCCGGTATTTATGGGCGATTTCCCGCTCATGACCGAGCAGGGCACGTTCATCATCAACGGCGCGGAGCGCGTGATCGTCAGCCAGCTCGTGCGTTCGCCCGGCGTGTATTTTTCCGGCGCGATCGATAAGCTGGGCAAGCATCTCTACTCGGCGCAGGTCATCCCCAACCGCGGCGCGTGGCTGGAGTATGAAACCGATTCGAACGAGATCCTCTACGTCAAGATCGACCGGCAGCGCAAGGTCTTCATCACCGCGCTCCTTCGCGCGCTGGGTTATGGTTCGAACGCCGAGATCATCGACCTTCTTGGCGAGGAGGAACGCCTCATCAATACCCTCGACAAGGATAACACCAAGTCCGTCGAGGATGGCCTCATCGAAATCTACAAGCGCCAGCGCCCGGGCGAGCCGCCCACCGAGGAGAGCGCGCGCAGTTTGCTCAACGCGCTGTTCTTCGACAAGCGCTATGACCTCGCGCGTGTGGGGCGCTATAAATTCAACAAAAAGCTTTCGCTCGCCTCGCGCATCGCGGGCCACATCGCCGCCGAAACCGTGATCGACAAGACCACCGGCGAGATCCTCGCCGAGGGAGGCAAGAGCATCACGCGCGAGAGCGCAAAGCGCATCGAAAACTGCGGTTTGCGCGGCGTTTATATCATTGCGGATGATAAAAAGATTAAGGTGCTTGGCAACCTCTTTGTGGACGCGGCGGATTTTCTGCCCTTCGATCCCGAGAGCTGCGGGCTCAACGAGCGCGTGCACTACCCGACCCTCATGCAGTTGCTCGAAGAGGGCAAGGAGCTTGGGGAGGACGGGCTTAAGGCGCTTCTTAAGGCGCATATGTACGATCTCATCCCGCGCCACATCATGCCGGATGATATCATCGCCTCCGTGAGCTACCTCATCGGCCTCAACTACGGCATCGGCCGCACCGACGATATCGACCATTTGGGCAACCGCCGCATCCGCAGCGTGGGCGAGCTTTTGCAAAACCAGATCCGCGTGGGCATGACGCGCCTCGAGCGCGTGGTGCGCGAGCGCATGAGTTTGCAGGATATGGATACCGCTATGCCCAGCAACCTCATCAATATCCGCCCCGTGACGGCGGCGATCAAGGAGTTTTTCGGCTCCTCGCAGCTTTCGCAGTTCATGGATCAGACGAACCCGCTTGCGGAGCTCACGCATAAGCGCCGCCTCTCGGCGCTTGGCCCGGGCGGCCTCAACCGCGACCGCGCCACCTTCGAGGTGCGCGACGTGCACTATTCGC
>CAZJIS010000044.1:0-14187 GCA_964546125.1 uncultured Clostridium sp. | reverse complement strand
TTAGGAGGAAATTTCAATGGCAAAGAAGATCACCGGCTTCGTGAAGCTGCAGATCCCCGCCGGCAAAGCGACGCCCGCGCCGCCGGTCGGCCCGGCGCTCGGCCAGCATCAGGTCAACATCATGGGCTTTTGCAAGGAGTTCAACGAGCGCACCGCCAAGGACATGGGTCTGATCATACCGGTCGTGATCACCGTTTATCAGGACCGCACGTTCACATTCGTCACCAAGACCCCGCCCGCGAGCGTGCTCATCAAGAAAGCCTGCAATCTCAAGTCCGGCTCGGGCCGCCCCAATGCGGACAAGGTCGCCAAGATCACCAGCGCGCAGCTTCGTGAGATTGCGACCCTTAAAATGCCCGACCTGAACGCCGCGGACGTTGAGGCGGCGATCAGTATGGTGGCCGGCACCGCCCGCAGCATGGGCGTGAGCGTGGTGGACTGACGGGTGCGAACCCGGGTTTGTGTGGGAGGCAAAAGCCGCTAATACCACAGGAAGGAAAAAATTATGAAGCATGGCAAAAAATACCTCGAGAGCGTGAAGCTTGTCGATTCGCAGAAGCTCTATGACCCGCGCGAGGGTATGGATCTTGTGATCTCCACCTCGAAAGCCAAGTTTGACGAGACCGTCGAGGCGAGCATCCGCCTGGGCGTTGACCCGCGCCACGCCGACCAGCAGGTCCGCGGCACGGTGGTGCTGCCCCACGGCACGGGCAAAACCGTGCGCGTGCTGGTGTTCGCCAAGGGCGAAAAGGCCAAGGAAGCGCAGGATGCGGGCGCCGATTTCGTAGGCGACGACGACATGATTAAAAAGATCCAGACCGAGAACTGGTTCGGCTTCGACGTATGCGTCGCGACCCCGGACATGATGGGTACGATCGGCAAGATCGCCCGCGTGCTCGGCCCCAAGGGCCTCATGCCCAACCCCAAGAGCGGCACGGTTACGATGGACATCGCCAAGGCGATCGCCGACATCAAAGCCGGTAAGGTCGAATACCGCGTGGACAAGACCTCGATCGTGCACGTTCCCGTGGGCAAGGTATCCTTCGGCGGCGAGAAGCTCTCCGAGAACCTCGCGGCACTCATGGACGCTGTTATCAAGGCAAAGCCCGCCGCGGCGAAGGGAACTTACATCAAGAGCCTCGTGATCTCCACCACGATGGGCCCGGGCATCAAGTTCAACAGCCTGAAATTCTGAGTTTTGTTGACAAACACGGGGCGGTGTGATACACTGCCCCGTGGAAAACCGAATAACGCGCAGCCAAAGACAGCAGGTGCCGCTTTGCGGCTTAATATCCCGCCGAGGTGATGCAAGATGCGAACAGAATTACAACGCGTCCTTTCATCCTTTGTCCTGCGCAAAGGATTTTTGATTTGTAAGGAGGTGAAACAATGGCAAACATCAAGAACATCGAGATGAAAGCCCAACAGGTGGAAGAGATCCGCCAAAAGATCGAAAAGGCCCAATCCGTGGTCGTGTTCGACTACCGCGGCCTTACGGTTCTGGAGGCGACCAACCTGCGCCGCGACATGCGCAGCGCCAACATCGAGTACGTCGTGCTCAAAAACGGCCTCGTGGAGCGCGCAGCGCAAGTTGCGGGCATCGACGCTTCGATCGCCGAATATCTCAAAGGCCCCTCGGCATTCGCGTTTGGCTATGACGACCCCGTGGCCCCGGCGCGCATCCTCAAGGACGCCGTCAAGAAGTTCAAGAAATGCGCGATGAAGGGCGGCCTGATCAACGGCACGGTATCCGATGCCGCGGCGATGGAAATGCTCGCCGATCTCCCCTCGCGCGAACAGCTCATCGCCAGACTGCTCGGCAGCATGATGAGCCCGATTTCCGGCCTCGCGATCGTGCTCGACCAGATCGCCAAGGCAAAGGGCGGCACCGAAGAAGCCGCCGCCGAATAACAGCGGCCCAAACTAAAAATACGACATAGGAGGATATAATTGTGAATAAGGAACAACTGATTGCCGATATCAAGGCTATGACCGTTCTTGAGCTCGCCGAGCTCGTGAAAGCCCTCGAAGAGGAATTCGGCGTATCCGCCGCCGCGGCCGCCGTTGCCGCTGCTGGCCCCGCCGCCGGCCCCGCCGTCGAGGTGGAGGAGAAGACCGAGTTCGACGCGATTCTCAAGGAAGTCGGCCCGGACAAGATCAAGGTCATCAAGGCTGTGCGCGAGCTGACCCAGCTCGGCCTCAAGGAAGCCAAGGAGCTCGTCGACAACGCGCCCCGGCCCCTCAAGGAAGGCGTTTCCAAGGAAGAGTGCGAGAAGGTCGCCGCCATGTTCAAGGAAGTCGGCGCCACCGTCGAGATCAAATAAGTTTACCGCAGCTTATCACAAGGCGCCGTTCCCCCGGGGGCGGCGCCTTTTCCTATGGATTTTGCGGTTAAACTTATGTATACTAAGCGGTGAATATTAATAAATACATAGTGATGATCCAACACGGAGGGCCGCGAATATGAAACTTTGGAACATCGCCCGGCAGGGAATGAAGGGCCGTAAGCGCGACACGCGCCTTTTGCTGGCGGTCGTTGCGCTGGCTTTCGCGTTCATCACGGCGGCTTCTGTTTTGCTCGCCTCCATCGACCGCACCAAGCAGGAGCAGCAATTTGCCCTGTACGGGCGCTGGCAGCTCATGGCCGCCGAGGCGGACACGGCGCGCAAACAGGCCATTGAGAACACCAAAGGGGTCGATGCGTTCGCGGCTTCCGAGCTTTTGTTCACGGCGGAAAACTGCGGCGTGATCGGCTCGATCGACGACGCGTTTGCTATGCTTGGCTCGCTGCGCCTCATCGAGGGCCGCCTGCCGAGCGCAAAAAACGAGATCGTGATTGAAGCGAGCCAGCTTGCAAAGCTCAAAACCCCGCTTGGCGTGGGGGACAGCATTCAGGTTTCCCACAAATATTTCTTTGATTATAAACCCACCGCAGAGGAGGTCGAAGCCCAAAAGCGCGCGCGCGAGGAGGAGATGAAAGAATACCAACTGCGCTGGCAGCAATACGGGATCGAACCGGTTTTGGAGTTTTTAGCGGACCTCCCGGCTGAGGAACGGGCGCGGTACGACGAAGAATTCACCCAATGGTTTGCCGAGGAGGGCGCCGAGTTCAACCGGATCGGCCTCAATGGCGTGTGGAGCCAGACAGAGGATATCATTCGGGACGCGCATACCCTGCTGGAACTCTACCCCGATACCTATAACGACATCCTCGCCCACTGGATGTTCTATGAGCGCGAGGATAAGCGCGCATATGACTACATCATCGGCTATTATAACGAACAATACCGCAAGTGGAACAACACGCTCCACACCCGTCAGGTCAACGACCTGCTCTCCCTGGGCGATATCAACATGCTCGTGTGCGTGCAGCAGCAGGGCTATGCTTACAACCCGCAAGCCCGGCCTATATCCACCATGTTCCAAATGAAATACGTGATCACCGGCATCGTCGAATCCTACAGCGACCGGTGGGACAGCTCCGTTTACAGCCTGCCCAACGCCTTTATTTCGCAAAGCGGCGCTTTGGAGTTTGCCCAAGCTTACGAGGCCGTCCGCGCGCGCTACGAGCGCACGCCGGCCTACGCCCCGGCGCACATCGTGCTCGCCGCCTCGCACGCGCTCGATGCGCGGGAGCTTTATGCCGCCTGCTATCCGGCTTTTATGGAGCTTGCGGACAAGCAAAAGGCGGCCTATCAAATCATTGGCTATTTGGAATCGGGCATGGGCATCTCCTTCCGGGAAGTCAGCGGCTACCTTTATGGGCTGGACGCGGACACCAAGGAGCCGGTCTACATCCCGTTTAGCGGCTACGCAAGCGCGGACGAAAGCGGCGTCAGCTTCACCTACCGCGACGTCGGCTATTCATTCAGCGTCGAAGAGCTGCTCTCCGGCAGCATTTATGTGGCGGGGCTCGAGCCGCCGCCCATATCCGAGAGCCTGGCGGCGCCCGACCGGCTGGACGATCAGGGAACCTCGACTCTCCGGGTGAACACCTACTCCTACCCGCCCGCGGTGAGCAGGGAGCGCACGCTGGTGCTGATCGTTACCGGCATCATCATCGTGACGACGGCCTGCGCCGTGTTCCAGATTTACCTCACGCAGATGAAGCGGCGCACAAGGAGGCTCGCGCTGCTCAAATCCATCGGCGCGACCAACCGCCAGGTGTTGAGCATGTTCGCGATTGAAGTTGCCTATCTTCTTTTTATGGCGCTGCCCCTCGGGTTCGCGCTTGGCATGGGCGTGGCCTATGCCTCGGTGCGCCTTTTGCCCGCGCAGGGCGCGCAGGGCGCGCTGGTGTTTTTCATCGACTGGCAGCCGTTGCTGCTCGGCCTTGGCTGCGGCGTGCTGGCGCTGATCGCCGGCGCGCTCTTCCCGGTGCTTCGCGCGGTGAAAACGCCGCTTGTGGGCGCGGTTTCCGGGCAGAAGAAAACCAAGGCCGTGCGGCGCGTGCAAACCAAGCAGACCGCCGTGCAGAGCTTCGCGGCGATTCAGCGCCGCCACATCAAGGCAAACCCCGGGCGCACGCGCGGCAATTTCGCGCTTGCGGCATTCACGATCGCCATCGCCCTCATTTGCATTTTCCTCTGCTTCAACGCGTTTGAGCACTTCAACACGGCCGTGATGAAAAACCGCAAGCCCGACTACCGCATAGATGCGGGCTTTGGCATGAACATACGCTTCCTCGACGAGGTGCTCGAGGATATGGCCGGCCGCGGGGAGCTTGCGCGCATCGAACCGCTTAAGGCGGCCGAGAACGTTTACCTCTCCTTTGACGGCTTGGAAAACAGCCCGATCCTCAACGCGCTTGATAAGGCCGCCCCCGCCGATTTGCGCGCGCGCCTGTTCGCCGAGCGCGTGGAAGAAATGCTCGCGGGCCCGGAGGGCGCCGCAACATCCGCGGAGAACGAAGCCCCCGCGCCTTGGTATGTGACCAACATCTACGGCCTGCGTTCAAGCGACACACTCTTTGCGCACTTCAACGAAGCCCTCACCGAGGGGAGCGTGGACCCCGAGCGCTTCGACGCGGGTGAAGAGGTGATTCTGCTCGTGCCGATGTATAAAAACGGCAGCGCGACACCGGATGACGCGCAATTCACAGACGCCGCGTCCTTGCGCGATGTGCCGGGCCTCGAGCTTGCAAGCACGCTGCTCCGCAAAACCAACGTGATGGATCTTTCCTTTAGCAAGGGCAAGGCGGCCTATTATAAAACGGACGATGCCGTGCGCGTGGGGGACACGCTGAACCTCGCGGCCCAAACGGTTGTCGTGGATGCGGTCACCCAGACCAAATCCACCCACATGCGCCAAAAAAGCGTGACGGTGGCGGCGATTGTGCGCTATTTCCCGGATACGGGCATTTGGCCGTTTTCCGATGCCAACACACCGTATGCGGTGATTTCCGGCCTGCGCGTGCCGGGCGAGCTTTACGATCATTCCGAGCTGCGGCTCGACGCGGATGGCGCCCGCCGGCTCGAGGCGATGGCGAAGGTCTTCTTCCCCGACTCGCGCGGCAAGACCTATTTCTACATTTACGGCACCGGGGAGGCCACGCGCGAGAACACCGACCTGCCGCTTTTGTCCTTCGCGCGCGAATACGGGCTCAAGCTCAACAATTACCGCGAAACCAACGAGGCGATGTACAACGAAGCGTTCAACAACGCGTTTATTATGGCGCTTCTTGGCATCACGGCGGCGATGATCGCGCTGACCATATTGAGCAGCACCCTCGAATCGACCGCCGAGCAGGAACGCGCGCGCACGGGCGTGCTGCAATCGATGGGCGTGACCGGCCGCCAGTTCCTTGGAAGCCAGCGCCGCGGCGCATTGCGCGCGGGCATCATCGCGTTTTTTGTGGCAAACGGCTGCCTCGCGCTGACGGTCGCGATATTCGCCCTTGTGAAAAACAGCGGCCTCGGGCTTAGCCCCGCAGACCTCATGCACGCGGCGCTCGACAGCCTTTGGCTCTACCCGTGGCAGGCGCACCTTGGCGTGAGCGCGCTGTTCCTCATCATACTCACCACGCTTTACACGCGCCCCACGCGCAAGATACTCAAGTACTCCCCGATCGAAAACATCAGGAGCTAGGAGGGCATATGAGCACCATACTCAAGGCCGAACAGATTGCCAAAACGTACGCCAAAGGGACCCAGCTTGAGACGGAGGCGCTCAAGCCCACCGACCTCAGCATCGAAGAGGGCCGCTTTTACGCGGTGGTAGGGCGCAGCGGCTCGGGAAAATCGACGCTGCTCAACCTGCTGGGCGGGCTTGACCGGCCCTCGAGCGGCAAGATCTACCTCGAGGGAAAGAGCATATTCGACCTGCGCGACGGCGAGCTTGCGATGCTGCGCCGCAAGCGCATCGGCTTCGTGTTCCAATCGTACAACCTTTTGGGCGAACACACCGTGCACGAGAACATCTTAATGCCGCTGCACCTTGACGGCCGCGCGCCCGACCCTCAGCTTTTCACCGAAATCGTCGAAGCTTTGGGCATTGCCGACAAGCTTAAAAAGTTCCCCGATGAGCTCTCCGGCGGCGAGCAGCAGCGCGTCGCGATCGCGCGCGCCCTCGTGAGCCGCCCCGCGATTCTGCTTGCGGATGAGCCGACCGGCAACCTCGACCCCAAAACGGGCGACGAGGTGCTTGCGCTCCTTAAAAACCTTGCCAGGCGCTACAATCAAACGGTCCTTCTCATCACGCACGACATGCAGATCGCTTCGCTCGCCGACAGCATCATCACGCTGCACGACGGGCATGTGGTTTCCATCGCCGCGCCCGGCGCGAATTGCGCGCCTTGACAAAAAACGCCGGTAAATAGATAATATAGGAAAATCGAACGCAAGCATCCATTGTTAAAGGAGGCAATTTTATGGGCATTATCAAAGCGGTCCTCGGCGCCATCGGCGGCGGCCTTGCCGATACCTGGCTCGAGGTAATCGAGTGCGGGGATATGGGCCAGAACACCGTCTTTGCAAGCGGCGTGAAGGTGCGCCAGGGCGACCGGCGCGACCAGAACGTGAAGGGCACGGCGGACACGGTTTCCAACGGCTCGATCATCCATGTGTATGACAACCAGTTTATGATGCTGGTCGACGGCGGCAAAGTCGTGGACTATACGGCCGAACCCGGCTATTTTAAGGTGGACAATTCCTCTATGCCCTCTCTCTTTAACGGCCAATTCGGCGCTTCCCTCAAGGAAACGTTCCAAAGGGTGAAGTACGGCGGCACGCCCTCCTCCTCGCAAAAGGTATTTTTCATTAATTTGCAGGAGATCAAGGGCATTAAGTTCGGCACGCGCAACCCCGTGAACTATTTCGATCAATTCTATAACTCGGAACTGTTTTTGCGCGCGCACGGCACCTACTCGATTAAAGTGACCGATCCGCTCAAGTTCTACACCGAGGCGATCCCCCGCAACGCTTCGCATGTGGACATTCTCGACATCAACGAGCAATACCTCAACGAGTTCCTCGAGGCTTTGCAAAGCGCCATTAACCAGATGAGCGCGGACGGCATCCGCATCAGCTTTGTGACGAGCAAGGCGCGCGAGCTCTCGAAATACATGGCCGACACCCTTGACGAAGGCTGGAACCAGCTGCGCGGCATGCAGGTGCAGGCGGTGGGCCTTGGCTCCCTCTCCTACGACGAGGAAAGCCAGAAACTCATCAACATGCGCAACCAGGGCGCGATGCTCTCCGACCCCTCTGTGCGCGAAGGCTATGTGCAGGGCGCGATGGCGCGCGGCGTCGAAGCCGCGGGCAGCAACACCGCCGGCGCGGGCGCCGCATTCATGGGCGTGGGCCTTGGCATGAACGCCGCGGGCAATGTGGCGGGCGCCTTCTCTTCCTCAAACCAGCAGCAGATGCAATACCAGCAGCAACAGCAACAGCAGCAGCAAGCCCAGCAGGCTGCGGCCCAGCCCGCCGCGGGCGGCTGGAAATGCCCCACCTGCGGCGCCGACAACGGCGCTGGCATGGCGTTTTGCCCGACCTGCGGCACAAAGAAACCCGAACAGCCCGCCGCCGCGTTCTGCCCGAACTGCGGCAACAAGGCCGAGGCCGGCGCGCGCTTCTGCCCCGGCTGCGGCAACAAGCTTGGCTGAGGGGGAACGTTGAGGGCCAATGGCCCCAAGAACCCACCGAATCGATGATAGCTACAGGGGCCGATGTCATATCGGCCCCTATGTTATAGCCTGCCCTAAAAACAGGCCGCCATGGCGGGGCGCGGGGGCGAAATCCCCGCGCCTTATAACTTTCCCCCGAAGCGCATACGCGCGCGGCGGCAGCGGCGCCGGGCCTGCGGATCTTTATAAAAAAGGCCCGGAGCTGCGCTCCGGGCCGCCGGTTGAGGGATCAGGCGCCTTTTTTCTTCGTGAGGCGGTTGAGCAGCGCCACGAACAGCCAGATGACGACGATGACGGCGAATATGCTGAGCATGCCCTGCGCGAGGATCAGCAGCGAGGGGAAAAACGTTTCGGGCTGCCATTTGAGGGCGATTTCTAAAAGTGCGGGAAACATGGCGTTACCTCCTTAATCAGAGCAAGGGCTGGATGAGCGAAATAATCATGCCGCCGGCGATGACCGAAGCGATCTGCCCGGAAACGTTCGCGCCCGCCGCGTGCATGAGCAAAAAGTTGTTGGGGTCCTCTTCGCGCCCCATTTTGTGCACGACGCGCGAGGCCATCGGGAAAGCCGAAATGCCGGCCGCGCCGATCATGGGGTTGACTTTTTCCTTGACAAAGAGGTTGAGGAACTTTGCAAAGAGCACGCCGCCGACCGTATCGAACACGAAGGCGAAGAGGCCAAGGCCGATGATCGCGAGCGTTTCCACGTTGACGAACATCTCCGCCTGCATTTTGAACGCGACCGAGAGGCCAAGAAGCAGCGTGATGAGGTTTGCAAGCTCCTTTTGTGCCGTGGCCGAAAGGCTGCCGAGCACGCCGCACTCGCGGATGAGATTGCCAAACATCAAAAATCCGATCAGCTCCGCAGACGCCGGCGCGATGGTGCCCGCGACGAGCGTGACGAAGATCGGGAAGAGGATGCGCGTGAAGGAGGTGACATCCTTGGGGTGATAGGGCATGCGGATGAGGCGCTCTTTTTTCGTGGTGATCGCCTTGATGACCGGCGGCTGGATGATGGGCACGAGCGCCATGTAGGAGTAGGCGGCCACCATGATCGCCCCCTGGTAGTTTGAATTGAATATCTTCGAGACGAAGATCGCCGTGGGACCATCCGCCGCGCCGATGATGGAGATGGCGCCCGCGTCGCCCCAGTTAAAGCCGATGAGCCGCGAGAACACGAGCGTCATAAAAATGCCAAACTGCGCCGCCGCACCGAAGAGGAACATCTTCGGGTTTGAAAGGAGCGGCCCAAAGTCGATCATCGCGCCGATGCCGATGAAGAGCAAGAGCGGGAAAAGTTCCGTGTCGATACCGGCTTCGAACAGGGTTTTAATGCCCATCAGGTACCCGCCGATGCCGGGCAGGTTCACGATCACCGCGCCAAAGCCCATGGGGAGCAAAAGCGCGGGTTCCATATCTTTTTTGATCGCAAGGTAGATCAGCGTGAGCCCCACGATGATCATGACGCCTTGCTGCCAGGAGAACGCGGGCAAGCCGGTGAGAAGCTTTGTGATGATCTCCAAATTCATGTCCCTCCTGCTGTTTATTAAAAGAGCCGCCGCCGCGGGCGGGCGGCAAAACATCCCGCATGAACCCCGGGGTGAGAGCATGCCATTTGCCCCCATTATTGCCTGCATTATACCAGAAAAAATGCGGAGCTGTAAAGCCCCGCGCGAGGTCGTCTCCAAAACCCGCCCCGGGCGCTCCGCGCGCCTTTCCCGCACCTTTTTTGCAGCTTTCGCGCACTTATTCTGCACCTTTTTTGCGCTTGCATTGCGGTTTAACCCGGGTTATACTTTTTATGGTGGAAGAAGCCCCGTTCGGGCTCTTCCCTTAATTTTTGGCCAGTGCCAGCCGCAATCGGCACCGGCGCGCGCATTCCGCAAGGGGTGCGTTTTTTTGTTTTTGGCTTTCCGGATTCGGGGCCCGAAGAGCCGGACCAAGCGCCGCAAGGAGAACGAATGACCATAGCGAGGGCCAACGCCGCCGGAACAGCGGCAGACGCCACCGAACGCCGCACAGCGGCCCAAGTGCGCGCCGAATACGAGAACAGCCCGGAATACCGCCTGGGCTGCGAGATCATCGACGAGCTGACAGGCCAGTTCGGCCTCGGCGCGGATGAAGCGGCCGCGATGCTCAGCGGCGGGACGCGCCCCCCGGGCAGCGAAATGCTCGGCAGGCAGGCGGCGGATATCCTCGAGCGGATGGAGAAAAACGGGCAGCTTGCGCGCCGTGCGGACGAATACCTCGAGGACCCCGCCTTCCTCGCGCTGCTGCGCGAAGTGCCCGCACAGGTGGCCGTGCGCCTGAGCGACGCCGAGCTTTCGAGCAAGCGCGCCAACGAGCGCGTGGACAACGAGCGCAGCGCCGGGCGGCAGGAGATCCTCGAAACGCTCAGCGCGCGCCGCGCCCTCCCGCGCCAGACGCGCGCGCAGATTACCGCCTCCGCCGAGCCGGACTTCGCGGGCATGAGCGCGGAGGAGTTCAACGCCTTCCGCCGCCGCTTCTTCGGCCACGACTGAGCAAAAACGACCGTCCCCCCCAAGAAGGGCGCCCCTAAAACGCAACAACGCAAAAAAGAAAGGAAACGAGCATGAGCAACATCAACACCGTATCCAACACCAGAACAACGACCAAGCTGAACAAGGACTTTTACGACCGCGCGATCCTCGAGGGCGCGCGCACGCGCTTTGTGCACGCGAAATACGGCCAGAAACGCAGCATCCCCCTCAACAGCGGCAAGCGGGTGGAGTTCCGCCGCTGGAATTTGTTTGACATCGGCAGCACCATGTGCAAGCTTGAAGAGGGCGTGACCCCCGCGGGGCAGGGCCTCTCCCAGGGCGCGGTCGAGGCGGAGGTCGAACAGTATGGCGCATATGTGGAGCTTTCCGACCTGCTCGAGGACACCGCCTACGATCAGGTTTCGGCGGACAGCGCGACGCTGCTGGGCGAGCAGATCGGCACGGTGGTGGAATGGGTGACGCGCGACGCGATGTGCAGCGGCAACAATGTGCAGCGCGCGGGCGGCAAGGCTTCGCGCGGCCTCATCACCGCGGCGGACACGCTGACCACCGCCGAGGTGCGCAAGGCCGTGCGCACCCTTAAAAAGGCCAAGGCGCGTCCGTTCACGGGAGAGGGCGGGCGCAGGCAGCATTTCATTTGCATCTGCTCCCCCGACGCAACTTATGACCTGCAAAACGATGCGCTTTGGCAGGATGTTTCCAAATATGCCGGCGCGGAACAGATCTATTCCGGCGAAATCGGCCGCATTTTCGGCGTGGTATTCGTTGAATCGACCGAGGCGAAGGTTATCCGCCAGGCCGTGCACACGAAGGTCGTGAGCCACAGCGCCGGCAGCGCCACCGTGGCGGTGAACGACATTACCGACGCGGCGGCCGCGTTCCTCTCGCTGCCGGAGGCAAAGGTGACGATCGGCACGAATGAGCATGCCGTCGTTTCCGTTAACCGCGCGGCCAAAACTCTCACGCTCGCCGCCGCGGTCACGCCCGCCATCCCCGCGGACACATGGGTGTTCAGCACCGAGGCCGGCGCGCTCGCGGGCGACAAATCCGCCACGGACGTGCACTTTTCGCTGGTGTTCGGCAAGGACGCCTACGGCGTGATCGACCTCGAGGGGCGCGGCGCGATGCAGAGCATCGTCAAGCCCCGCGGCTCTTCCGGCGCGGACGATCCGCTCGACCAGCGCGCGACCGTGGGCGCGAAAGTGCCCGCCTACGCCGCGAAGATCCTCAACGACCTGTGGCTCGTGCGCATTGAGCACGGCGCGAGCGCGTAAAAGCGCCCGTTCAAACGGGGGGGCGGCTTTGGCCGCCCCCCCGTTTGCCTGACCGCTAAAGGGCGCCGACAATATGACAATATAAAGAGAAAGGTCATAAAAAGATGAATCTATTTGCAGGATACAGCGTGCCGGGCGGCATAACGGGCAGCGCCGAAATCAAAAGGCTCCAGCGCACGCTCGGCGTGATGCCTGATGGCGCATGGGGCCCCGCGTCGGAAAAAGCTTATAACGACTACCTCAAAAGCTTCAAGGAGCCGATGACGGCCAAATACCAGGTGGACGGTTACACGGCGCCCGGCATGCTGCGCAGCCAGCAGGATGTAAAGCTGATGCAGCAATCTCTCGGCAATGTGAAAGTGGACGGCATATGGGGGCCGGAGACGGACAGGGCCTACCGCGGGCGGATGGCCTACGAAGCGGCCAACCCCGAGCAGTTCGCCACGCGCTGGACGAGCAACGGCTACGACAGCGAGCGTTATATGGGCGGGCTGACCCCCGCGTCCATCCTTGACAGCGCCCCCGCGCCCATCTATACTCAAAGCAAGAAAAGCCCCCTTCCCCAACAGCAAATGCAGGAGATCATCGCCCAAAAACTTGCGGCATTCCAACGCGATCAACCCGCCCGGCCCGCGCCGGGCTACGCCGCAAACCCCGGCGCGGCGAGCGCTGCGCCAACCCCGGCCTTGCCCCGCGCCGCAGGCTCGAGCGTTGCGGACGAGGGCGGGCGCGTGCTCTCACCCCAAGAGAAGCGCGCTGAGGAGGAAGCGCGAGAGATCGCCGCATATCAAAAGCGCGTGGAGGAAAGGCGCGCCGCAGGCGAACGACACCGGCAGGAAGAGCGGGAGGAGAAAAAACGGCAACGGCAGGAACAGGAGAAACGGGAGATGCGCGCGCAGGAGACCTCCAAAGCGGAGGGTTATACGCCCTTTACGCTTTACAGCGAAAAGGACTTTGCCGTGCAGAACGCCAGCGGCGTGCTCAACTACACAACAGCGCTGGAAAACAAAGAGTCGTGCTGCAACCTCTATTCGGTCGTGATCGACGGCAAGACGCACTATTTCACCGGGGAGGTGTTTGTGGGAAAACGGCACAACGTCATTAATCCATATTTGACGGATGCTTCCGCAGAGAAGGAGATCGTGTTTATCGATGGACTGCTCGATTCCAAGCTGATCAAGTATGAGGGGTTGATCCATTCCCACCCTTACTCCAATAGACGAAACGCCTTTTCCGGCAAGATGGGAGATGCTGCTGTCGCGACCCTATCCGGAGATATTTACCTCACAACAGCCGACGGAAATATCTATCTCCTCTCCCGGCCCGACAATTTATTTGAAGATGTACTTTCCAGCGGAGGTACTCTTTTGCATTCCTCCTTGAACGGGATAGAATCCGACCCTGCCGACACCGAGCGGTATTTGGATGCCTGGCAAGCCCTGGAGGACTGGTATATCGATCCACCAACGAACGTTTACAAAGAAGGCCTCCATACCACCATCACGACAAACATGCGTGAACCGAACAAAGGCTATCTCAACGAAGTAATAGCAACCATAGCTGGGCTTGCCCCGGAATTTTTGCTGAACGCGGCGATCAAGCGACTTTATGGTATAGGCGGATTTTATCTATACCAAAAAATAAGGAAGAGTTCTTAGCGTTTATTCGCAGGTTTGGCGAAGATGCCGTGGGAATGCTTTCCCAGCTCAACTTGAATCCGTGACGAGAGCCAAACGCAAAAAAGAAAGGAGCGCTCCGAACCATGTTTAAGGTCAACGCCTGGATCAAGGTGCTTGTGCTATGCCTGCTTATACCCACTGCTTTAATGATCGATACTGCTCCCCATGATCAATTGGTTGCTTTGATGCTGATCGAACCACCCGGCCAGTTGATCTATGAGGTCGATCATACCGGGGGACTGAATCAAGCAGGCGGAGAACTTAGGCGGCTCCAAGATTTTCGTCAGAATGAGTTTTATGAATCCTCCCTCGCATTATTTGGCCCCGATTACTTGACATTTCATGGACGTTACTTTCATCCAAAGGTCAATTTTAAGAAAAAGGGCGTGTACCTCATTTTGTTCGCAAGGAAAGGGCTGTTCACCCGCACGGTATATTTTCAATATACCGTGCAGGTCGTGCCGTCCGGCCTGTATGAATTCGATGTACCCGAAGGTGCAGAAGAAATAGACGTTTGGACCGAAGCAGCAGAGGATTACTGCGAAAACGTGACCGCCATCATGACCTCGCCGCCCGACAACATCGTCTAC
>CAZJIS010000043.1:8601-15755 GCA_964546125.1 uncultured Clostridium sp. | reverse complement strand
ACGCCATGGGCGACGCCTGCCCGATCCCCGTCGTGAAAACAAAGAACGCCATCAAGGCGCTGCGCGGCCCCGGCGCCGTGGAGACGCTTGTGGACAACGAGATCGCCGTGCAGAACCTTATGAAGATGGCCGGGCAGAAGGGCTACGGCGCCGCATCCGAACAACTTGCACCGAACCGTTTTAAGGTGACTTTAACGATCGATAAGCTCCCCGAAGGCGCGGCCGCACAGAGCGGCGAAGAGGAAAACTGCACCGTAACCCCCGAGGGCGACGCGGCGCGCAAAAACACCGTCGCCGTGATCGCATCTTCGAAAATGGGCGAGGGAAGCGACGAATTGGGCGCGCTGCTGATGAAGGGCTTCCTCTATGCGCTCAGCCGGCTCGATGAGCCGCCCAAAACCGTTTTGTTCTATAACGGCGGCGCATCTTTGACCTGCGCGGATTCGCCGGCGCTCGAGGACCTCAAATCTATGCAGGCGCGGGGCGTGGAGATCCTTACCTGCGGGACATGCCTTCATTACTACGGCATTACCGGGCGACTCGCGGTCGGCGAAATCACCGATATGTATACGATCGCCGAGCGCATGGCGCAGGCGCAATCGATCCTCAAACCCTGAACCACCAAGGAGAACGAGTGGATGCGCGAGCGGGAAGAAACCCTGATTATCACCTTTGCGACGACGACGGATGCGATCGCCATGGAGCGCATGAGCCTGAAGCGCGGCCTCCCGGGCAGGCTGATCCCCGTTCCAAGAGAGATCGCGCCCGGCTGCGGCATGGCGTGGAAAGCGCCGCCCGAAGCGCGGGAGCGCACCCTGAAAATGCTTGAAGACGAGCAGCTATGCTGGAGCGACGCGCGCGTGATCGCGCTTTGACCCCCCCAAAAAAAAACGCGTGAATCGACGGGCGGCCGGAAATGTTCCGGCCGCCCGCTTCGTTGCTCCGCAATAAAAAGATTTTTTTTAGCTCACATAGCCCGCCTCGCGCAAAAGCGCGAGCGCACGCTCGTAATGCGCCTCGTTCATCATCACCAAAGGGCCGGTGCAGCCCATGCCGGATTCCGCGTAGATGCCGTTGCCCCACAAAACCTTCACCGCGTCTTCAAGGTCCATCACATCGATACCCGCTATGGAGGCCGTGCACGGCTCGCTCGGGGGCGCTTGTACCGCTCCGGCTTCCGCGGGCTTTGTGGTTTTGCGCGCGGCAAGGATCTCCTCGAGCCCCGCGCGCCCGGCCTTTTCAAATTCCTCCTGCATGATACGCAGCACATCGCCGCGCACAAGCTCCGCCGCGAATTCGATGGCGTTTGCGATCAGCGGCGCGCCGGACGCGCGCGAGATGATGAGGATCAGTTTCTTGAAGGCCTTGCCTAAACCGGGGCCGTAGCCAAAGCCCGTCGATTCGAAGCTGCCGCCGGTCGTGTAGGCGCTAAGCATCTTCACGAGCACGTTGCCCGTAAGCGAATCGGTCACGAGCACATCCGGCGTGCCCTGCAAAACATCGTTGCCGCGCATGATCGAGCCGCCCTCGCCGCGCGCGGAGCAGGCCCATTCAAAGGCATAGCCGTTGCTCCTTAGCTGCTCGAGCGCCATCTGCGCTTGGCGCGCGCCGTCCACATTCAAAATACCCACGCGCGGCTCGGCGATGCCGCATGCTTTTGCGGCGATGATGCCGCAAAGCGCGTTTCTCACCATCGCCTCGACGCGCTCGGCGCTCGTGGTGCCCGTGGTGTTGGCAATGAACATCTGTTTTCCTTTTGCGGGCGTAACGACGCGCCCCACGGTCGAAACGCCGATCGGGAACGGATAATGCATGGTGACGGCGCCGTCCGCCTCGCCCTCTTCGAGCATTTTCTCCATGCGCGCATGTCCTTCGGCCTCGTTCTCAACCGGAACCGTATGCACGCCCTCGCCCGCGAGCGCGCCGATGTAGCGCACGTCGATCCCGCGCAAGGCGGCCTGGCGGGCGGCCTCGAGGGAGTTTTCCTCCCCGTGCTCGCCGCCCATTCCGGTGAGGATGATCTTCGGCTTCGCGCCGTAGGAGCCGCCCTCAAGTCCCTGCGCCATTTGGAGGAACGTTTGGGCGATGATCTTTTCCACTTTGCTCATGCCGCCACCGCCTTACTCGGCCTCATCCATGAGGTTTTTGGCGAATTCCCGCATGGCCTTGGCGATCATCTTCTTGATTTGCGCCTCGTCGACGGCGGATTCGGGCGCTTTGCCCTCGTTGCGTTCGATCAAAAACGACACGCCGTCAAAGAGGTTCGTCATGCGCCCGAGGAACAGCGAGCCCTTGCCGATGATCATCGCCCGGCGCACCTTTCCCGCCATGATGTCGCCGCGCGCAAAGCCGATGTAGGGTACGCCCGAGGGGATGTGGCCCTGCGTGGGCGCCCAGCCGGTCATGCCGCGCTCCTGCGTGAATTTCACGAGGTCGCCCTTTTCAATGTCGCCGCGCGTCACCGCGAGCGCCGCGATCATTTTGTAGTTTGAAAGCGGCACGTCGCCCGCGCCCGCGGGTTTGGTAATGTCGGGGTTTTGCAGTTCGGGCGCGAACTTATCGACATCGGTCACCTTGAGCCCGGCCCTTGCAAGCGGCTCGGTCACAAGGCTTGAAATCACCGCCTGCGGCGCGGAACCCGTGCCCACGGTGTGGCGGCCGAGGATGCCAAGGTTGATTGCGGGGCTTATGCCGTCATCCTGCACGATGACGACCGCAAAGCCGCCGAGTACGTCTTCCAAAATGGGCAGACCTTTTTTCAAATGGTCCTTGCCGTTCATGCCGAGCTTCGCGGTGGCGCCGCCCGCCGTCACGACGACGGTGCGGTATGCGCCCGAGGCGACGAGCGCCGCGGCCTCGATGATGGCGTGCGCGGGCGCAGCGCAAAACGCGCGCGTGTCGGCCCCGGTCGCGCCCATCAGCCCCGCGATCTCGGCGGCGCTTTTGGCGAAGTTGCCGCCGCCGCGCTGGTTCATATCGCCGCAGGCTTCCTCGGAGCAATCGATCACGAATTCGACCTCGGCCTTGTCGATGCCCGCGTTCTTCACGGCGCTGAGCAGCGCCAGCACGGAAGAAGCTTTTGAAACGGTGTTCTCATGGATGATGTGGGCGGTGAGGCTCGCGTCGATGTCGTGCGCGCGGTTCACGCACCCGACGAGCGCGCCGTTGTGATACAACCCTTCGGAATGCTCCTCGGCGACGAGGCGTTCGATTTCGCCCGCGTCCACGCCCTCGCCAATGCGCGCGAGGATGCTCTCTTCCATGACCGGGTTGGCGGCGAGCGCCTCCCTATGCCGCGCGATGAACGCGCGCTCGAGCTTCACAAGGTCGAACGCATCGCACGCGCGCATGAGCAAAAGGAATTCCTCCTGCGGCATGATCTGCCCAAACGGGCCAAAACGCCCGTTCACGGGGCATTCTTTATCATACCAAGGCTGCGGCACGGCGGCGAAATCATCCGGCGTGACGTTGCCGATGTAAACCTGGTTGGGGTAATAGGCAAGCGCCTGCCCGAAGCTGCGGATGTGATTGGGAAGATCGCGAAGATATTCGCTCCCGGGGTTCACGATGCGCTCTGTCGTCTGCGTGCTGCCGTTATGCAGCACCATATCCGGCGCGTGGGCGAGGATGTAGCCTGCGCCCTTGATGACGCTTTTCATAGTTCGAGTTCCTTTCCGCGTGCGCGTTTGTTCGGCACTTTATTCTTACTCCGCTTAAAAAGCGGGGATTGCTTCCATTCGGTCGGTAAAACCAGGAGGTTAGGGCGGCGGCATACACCGCCGCCCCTGCGCGTTTGGCCTTAATACTTGCAGAACTGCTCGCGGATGGCGGTCATCTCGCTGACGATATCGTCAACATCAAGCACCATTTCCATCATCTCGACCTGCTCGCTGTAAACGGCAGGGTCGATCTCCGCCTTGATTTCAGGCTCACACACATGATACACCTTGAGTCCCAACTGGACTCCTGTCAATGGACCGGCATAAGTCGGGTCACCGTTGGTGACCGTCTCAGCCGCGAGGCCCGCCGCTTCGCCTTCCGCGGCGCCCAGGAGAACGACGACGTTCTCGGGGCCGTGCTGTTCGGCGAAAGTCTTGACCCGCTTCTGATTCTCGAGGTCCATTGCACCGGCGGATGTTCAGACAAAGCACTCCGTCGAGGAGAACAGGACTTCGCCGCCCGCGCTCTTGGCGCAAAGCTCGATGGCCTGCCCGGGAATGCCGTCCCGATCACCGATGACGATGATCTTTTTGCCGGCTAAAATGCCCATACCATATCCTCCTTTTCCTGTGAATTATAGTAAGCCTTGCGGCCTGCTACCGTTGTTCGCCCGGGGATCAGGCGTATTTTCGGATCATCGCCTCCACGTTTTCGGGGGTGGCGTCGTCCTTGACGAGGGAATCGATCATCGCGCCGTTTTCATAGATGGCGACGACGGGAAGTCCCAGCACCTTCTGGCTGATTGCGAGCCGCCGCGCTTTGGTCGTGTTGAGCGCGCAAAACTTGAGGGTCGTGTATTTTTCGGCAAACTCGTGCACATGGGGCGCGAGCGCCGCGCAGGGCACGCAGCCATCACCATAGAAATCCACAACGATCTTCCCCTGGGCCTGCAAAACTTCTGCTTCAAATGTTTCCTTATCGACTTCGAGCATTTCCTTTCCCTCTCTTTACTTCAAGTTTGAAATATACTTTTCGGCCTGCATCGCGGCGATCGCGCCGTCCGCGGCGGCCGTAACCACCTGGCGAAGGCTCTTGACGCGCAGGTCCCCCGCCGCGAAAACACCGGGCAGGTTGGTGTGCATGTCCTCATCGGTCCTGATGTAGCCGTTCTCCATCTCGATCATGCCCTCATAAAGCCCCGTGTTGGGCAAAAGGCCGGTGAAGCCGAAGAGGCCGAAAAGGCCGTCCTCCTCATCCGCCTCGACGGTCGTAAGCTCTCCCATTCTCGTGTTTTTCACAACCATTTTCGAGAGAATGTCCTCGCCGTCGACCTCGTCCACAACGGTATTCCACATGAAATGGATGTTGGGGTTCGCAAACGCCTTCTCCTGAATGGAACGCGCCGCGCGCAGCTCATCCCGGCGGTGGATGATCGTCACCTTCCTGGCGAATTTGCTAAGATACAGCGCTTCCTCCACGGCGGCGTCGCCGCCGCCGACCACATAAACTTCCATGCCCTCAAAAAACGCCGCGTCGCAGGTGGCGCAAAAGGAAATGCCCTTGCCCACAAACCTGCCCTCGTTCTTGCAGCCGATGGGCCGCGGGATCGCGCCGGTCGCGAGGATCACCGTGCGCGCGAGATATTCGTTCTTCGTGCACACAATCTTTTTCACTTCGCCCGTAAGCTCCACGCTCTTGACGGCTTCGCGCGCGCGCTCGACGCCGAACTTCTCGGCCTGCGCGCTCATGCGCGCGACGAGGTTCGGCCCGCTCTCGCCCTCAAGCTGCTGGCCGGGGTAGTTCTCGATCTCGTCGGTGATGGCGATCTGCCCGCCGTCCTGCCCCTTTTCAATGATGAGGGTGCTCAGCCGCGAACGGCCCGCATAGAGGCCGGCCGTGAGGCCGGCGGGGCCCGCGCCTAAAATGACTACGTCGTATATTTTGCTCATTTGTCATTACTCCCTATGGAATGAATGGGAAGAAGGGCGAACGGCAAAGCTTTTCGCCCTTCGCCCGATTAAAGCTCGAAGATCGTCTGATCTTCAATTTCGCTCGTAAGCGCCTCAAGCGCGCGCGAAACGAGCTTTTTGCGAAGCGCATACTCTTCCTCGCCAGGAAGCGCGGGGTTGCCCAGAGGATGCGGAATCGCCACGGTCGGAACGATCCTGTTCGCGCCGACCGTCATCGAAATAGGCGTCACCGTGCACATATGCACGACCGGGATGCCGGCCCTTTCGATTTCCTTAACCATCGTTGCACCGCAACGTGTGCAGGTTCCTCAGGTACTTGTCATGATGACCGCGTTAACGCCCGCCTGCAAAAGCTTTTGCGCATATTCGGCCGCGAACTTCTTGGAGCTTGCGACCGAGGTGCCGTTGCCGACGGTCGTGTAAAAATAATCGTGCAGCTTGCCAATCACGCCTTCGCGCTCGAACGCACGCAGTACATCGACGGGCAGCACGCGGTTGGGATCGTCGTTGGCGTAAACGGGATCGTACCCGCCGTGTGCGGTTTCATAAGCATCCGCGCTCAGCGCGCTTATGCCCGCGATGCAATACTCGCCGTAACGCGACGCGGAGGAAGATTCGATGTGATCGGGATTGCCCTTGGGGACGATGCCGCCCGAGGTGCAAAGCGCGACCGTCGCGCGGGAAAGGTCCTTCACCGCGGGGTTTGGGGCCACGCGGTCGAACGAGGGCATCGGATATTCGGTTTCAAAAGGCTTGCCCGCAAGCTTTTTGAGCAGCATATCGACGGCGCGCCTCGAGCCGCGCTCCTTTTCAAAGAAGTTGACGCGCACGCCGTTTGGCATGTAGCCCTCCTCGGCGGAAGCGCCGAGCTCCCCGCCCTTCATAAGCTTGAGGGCGAGCTTTGCCATGGTGGGAACGGCCTTGCGCATGCCGGCGGCATTGTTGGCAGTCGGCACGATGTAGATCTTGTTCTTCAGATCGGCGCCGGGGTTTTCTTCATACATGCCGGTGAGAACCGGTATGCCAAGCTTCTCCTGCACGGCAAGCGCCGCCGTAGAGCAGGCGTAGCCGTAGCGACCGGCATTGAACGCGGGGCCCGCGAGGAAAAGGTCGGGCTTGGTTTCCTCAACCCAGGCGAGGATCTGCTCGAGGGCCTCCTTTTCGTGCTCCGCAAAATACGAATCGCCGCAGACGATCGTCGAAACGATTTCCGCCTCGCCCGCGAATGCCTGGTTGAACGCCATGCCTGGGCCGACAAAGCCTTGCCGAAGCTCGGGAGGCACATGCGCCATTTCCTCGCCGCCAATGTTCGCGAAGAACTGGTTGATGTAATGGATAACGCGATAACTCATGGGCTTCTCTCTCCTTTCGTTTATCTTGCGCTCAGGCGGTTAAAGCCCATCTCATTGGTGGCGCCGGTGATGACCTGCAGCTCCGCCACGATGGAACCGTCCTCGCACAGGGAGCCGGCATGGCCGCCCGCGATCTTGTCGACATAGTCGAGCATGCCGATGACCTTATCCA
>CAZJIS010000043.1:3734-8501 GCA_964546125.1 uncultured Clostridium sp. | reverse complement strand
CGCTTCGCGTCGACGCCATAAACATAGGTGTCGTGCAAAAGCCCCTGGCTTTGCAGCATATGGACGTAGGCGACGCGCGGCAGGTTCGGGAATTTTTCAATGCCCTCGCGCACGCCGTAGGTTTCATAAACCCTGGTTTCGTCCGGCACGGCGCCGCGGCCAAGCTCGCCAATGAACGACGCCGCGCGAAGCCCCGCAAGGCGCACGGCGCGCTCGTACTCGTGCTGGTGCAGGCCCTCCTCGGGCTCGCAGACCATCACAAGGTTCAAAAGCTTTGAGAACGGCGTATACTCCGCGCCGGGGCCCGTCATATCGATGATGCCCTCCTGGAAGCCGACGATCTTGCCGGCGGTCACGACCGCCATGCCGCGCAGCACATGCGTTTTGCCCGAGCCGACCGTATCGACCTTGGCGATTACGCCGGGGAATTGCCCGCCGGGGCCCTCCACCTTCACGCGCGGTTCGATCACATCCTTAACCGGCGTGATGCGTACGCTCTCGCCGGGCTTTGCGATGTCAAAGCGCATGGCCCTCACGCAGGCTTTGACGTCGTCGTCCCTATAGGCAAAGGCTTTCACCGCTTCCGGGTCGACGAAAAGGGTTCCGTTTTCCAACCTGCATTCGTTTGAAAATCGTATGTCGTTGATTTGAATGAATCCCAACTCCAATTTCAAGCCGAACACCTCCTCCTTAAATTTGCTTATGTATCCTACTAAAACCCGCCGCGGCGTCAAAATCCAAAGCGCCCGCGAGCAGGGTATAGTCGATCAACCGAAGATCCGCTTTGACGTTCTCGTCATCTTCCCGCGCAACCTTTGCGAATTTGTCGAACGCAAGGATGGCCTCGGCGATGATCTCGGCCTCCTCCGGGGAAAACGCGCGCGGCGCACGCGAAACCGCAACGGATTTATAAGGCGTGCGGTTCGGCTTGATGCTGCCCGAAAGAGGGTGCGTATACAGCGTATGCCCCGCATAAACCAGATCGCGCGCCGCGATAAGAATGTCGCGGTGGGAAAAATCGGCAAGAAAGCGCACCTGAAAGCTTGCGCCCATGCACGCGTTGACGAGCGCGTTGTTCGTAAGAATCAGATAATCGCGCGCGCTTGCCATGGCTTCCCCTCCCCTTCTTTGACTCCGCCGCGCCTTATTATGCGCAAAAACAGAGTCCGACGTTCGGGCAAAAATGGTTTTGCCCCTCGCCTGACTCTGTTTATCAACCTGAGAGATTCCCCGTTATGGACGGGTTGCGCCTTCGGTGCTTTCGCTTTCCAGAGTTCTGTCAGTACCGCAGTCCGTTTGCCTGAGATATTCATGTCGCGCCGGCACGCGCGGCACTTATTCCTTCGGCCCCGCCCAAAGCGGATCTTCTGCAGCCGTCATTCAATGCAATATACGGTTTTTGCATGAAAGCTGATCCCCATGCATTTTATATGCTAACACAGGGTTTGTCAAAAGTCAATCAAAACACGACGAATTTCGGCAAAAAAATGGCGCCATATGCTCCATGGCGCCGCTGGCGGGAATATGTGGGAATCGAACCCACCTGGGCGGCTCTTCACCGCCTGCACCGGTTTTGAAGACCGGGGGGCACACCAGAACCCATCTACTCCCAAGTGCTCGATTATTATAGCATACCCTCCCTTTCGGGAGCAAGCCCAAGGGCCCCGCCTCAGGATGGAAAACCGCGGTTGAGCCGCCGCAGGTCGCCCTCTTTTTTCGTGACGCCGGTCTTATCGAAATGCTCGAGGATCGTGAGCGCGTATTTGCGCGACGTTCCAAGAAGATCGCGAAGCTGCGCCAAAGTGAGCGTGTCGTTTTCTGCGTAATGCGCGCGCACAGCGCCGCAGGCGCGCTCATAGGCTTTTTTATCATAACAGATCTCGGGCGAGAGCATGAAAAGCTCGCCGCCGCTCAAAAGGCTTTCGATCACCTGCTTGAAATCGGCCCGTTCATTGGGGCGGAACATCGCGGCGACCTCCTCCAGCGTGCCGGGTTCAATGTCGGCCTTGCGGTAAGCCTGAAGCAGCTTCTCGCGCATGGCGCTCTGCCTTTTTGTGTAGCGCACCTCAAAATCCGCAAGCGCATAACGCTCCCCCACCCTTTTGACGACGCCTTCTTGATTGAGCTGCGCGGTGAGCGCATCGGCGAGCGCATGATCCAATGCGCCAAAGAGCTTTTGGCGGAATTCCGCCGCTTTCATGCCCGCGTGCAGCGGATTTTTCGCATGGTAGTCCGAAAGCATCGTTCGGCAGGAGGCGGCGACCCCGTCGAGCGCGGACGCGGCGATGTAGCGCCCCTCGAGCGGCTCGAGCGCGCGCCCGTTGCCAAGAAGCTCTTCAAGCTCAAACGCGATGCTTTCGGGGTCGGCGCCTAGCTTGCCTGCAAGCTGCGCTTTGGTGGGCAGCGCAAGGCCCATTTCCGCGAGGGTCTGCGCGAGCCTGTCCCCCGCGGAGCCGCTTTCCTTGATTTTGAGTGCGCGGATCACCTCGGGCGCGTTGCGCTTGTGGCGCCTTGGCGCGTCGTCGAGGATCACGCCGCCGCCGATGGTTTCAAGCGGCGAATAAAAGCGGATCACGAAGCGGTCGCCATTTTTCGAGGCGACGGGCTCGGCCATACGAAGCTGCGCGTAGCCGCTCTCGCCCGGTTCGAGCGCGTCGCGCTCGAGCAGCACGACTTTGGCGAGGATCACCGCCGCGCCGTGGTAGAGGTGCACCTGCATGTCGTTGGTGATGACGCGCCCCGAATCCCGAAGGTTTGTAAGCTTGACATCGAGCATGCGCGAGGTGCGCACGCTCGCGGGGCGCACGACGGCATCGCCGCGCTTGACGTCGGTTTTCCTGAGGCCCGCGAGATTCACCGCCACCCGCTGCCCGGCATAAGCCGTACGCACGGTTTCACCGTGGACTTGCAGGTTGCGGATACGCGTAGACGTGCCCGAGGGCGCGAGCTGCGCCGCATCCCCCTCGTTTATGCAGCCCTCGATGAGCGTGCCGGTCACGACCGTGCCGAAGCCATCCACCGAAAAAACGCGGTCGACAGGCAGGCGGAACGGGATGCGCACGTTCTTTTCCCGCGCTTTGCGCACGAGCTCATAAAGGCTTTGCTTGAGCGCGTCGATCCCCTCGCCCGTATGGGCGGAAACCGTGAGGATGGGCTTGCCCTCGAGGAAGGAACCTTTCGTGCGTTCGCGCACCTCCTCCTCGACCATGGCGAGCCACTCGTCGTCGACCATATCTTTCTTCGTCACGACCACGAGGCCGTCTGTGATGCCAAGCAGCGTTAAAATGTTCAGATGCTCGACGGTTTGGGGCATGAAACCCTCGTCCGCCGCAACCACGAGCATCGCAAGATCTATGCCGCCCGCGCCCGCGAGCATGTTGCGGATGAAGCGCTCGTGCCCCGGCACGTCGACGATGCCCGCCTGCGTGCCATCCGGCCAATTGAGGTGGGCAAAGCCGAGTTCAATGGTGATGCCGCGCTTTTTCTCCTCCGCGAGCCGGTCGGTTTCAATGCCGGTGAGCGCTTTGATCAGCAGCGTTTTGCCGTGGTCGACATGGCCCGCCGTGCCGATGATGACGTGCTTCATTTCATGGCCTCCGCGAGCGCGGCCGCGATATATAAATCGTCTTTTTCATCGATGGTGCGCACATGCAGCAGCAACCGCGCGTGGTCGATGCACACGATGACCGGGCGCGCACGTTTGCGAAGTTTGGCCGCAAGCGCATCCGCGCCGCTTTCCCCCGGCGCAACGGCAACCGCGTAGGAAGGCAGCTCCTTCATCGGCATGGCGCCGCCGCCAATCTGGTCCGAAGCTTCCACAACGCAGGCTTCGCCCCCCGCGTTTTGAATCATCGCACACAGCGCCTGCGCGCGCGCGAAAAGCGCTTGTGGGGTTTGGGAGAGCATCGCGATGGTCGGCACTTCAACGGCCGCCTTATCTTCCGCGTAGCAGCGAAGCGTCGCCTCCAGCGCGGCGAGCGTCATTTTATCCACGCGCATCGCGCGCATAAGCGGGTGGCTTGAAAGCTTTTCGATATAGGCGCGCCGGCCGAGGATGATGCCGGCCTGCGGGCCGCCCAAAAGCTTATCCCCCGAGAAGCACACGATGTCCGCGCCCGCGCAAACGGATTCTTTCACCGTCGGCTCGCCGGGGAGGCCGCAACGGTCAAGGTCGTAAAGCGCGCCGCTGCCCAGATCTTCAATAACCGGCAGAGTATGCTTTGCGCCAAGCGCCGCGAGCGCTTCAAGCGGCACCGCTTCCGTGAAGCCCACGATGCGGTAATTGCTCGTATGCACTTTCATGAGGGCGCGCGTATTCGCGCCGATGGCCCGTTCATAATCGGAAAGGCGCGTCTTGTTGGTCGTGCCGACTTCGCGAAGCGCCGCGCCGCAGCTTTCCATGATTTCCGGCACGCGGAAAGAACCGCCGATTTCCACGAGTTCGCCGCGGGATACGACGACCTCGCCCCCCGCGGCCAGCGCCGAAAGGATCAGCAGCACCGCCGCCGCGTTGTTGTTGACGACCAGCGCGCGCTCCGCGCCCGTGAGCTTTTGCAAAAGCGCTTCCACATGCGCGCCGCGCCGCCCGCGCCCTCCGCTTTCAACATCATATTCCAAAGTCGAATAGCTTTGCGCGACATCCGACGCGGCCTGCGCCGCGCGCGCTGCAAGGCAGGCGCGGCCGAGGTTCGTGTGCAGCACGACGCCCGTGGCGTTGACGACGCCGCGCAGCGATGGGAGCAAAGCTTCTTTTGCGCGCGCCGCAAC
>CAZJIS010000043.1:0-3634 GCA_964546125.1 uncultured Clostridium sp. | reverse complement strand
CCATGCCGGGTTTCATGATATATGAAATCAGAATGAGGATAATCGTTCGCGGGATGTTATCGATGATGTTATACGCCTCGGTGATCATACCGTCAAGCTTGCGCACATAGCCCCAGAGCACGCCGATGAGAATGCCGATCACGCAATCGCTGCAGGCGACGATCAATGCTATGAACAGCGAAGTCCGTGTGCCCGACCAGATGCGCGCCCAAAGATCCTGCCCGACGGCGTTCGTGCCAAACCAATATTCAGCGCCGGGCGCAAGGTTGCGCTTGACTGTGCCATCCTCGAAGTTGAAGATCTCGGCCGGGCCCATTTGGTTGGGAAGATAGGGTTGAATGAATGTGAACAACAGCAGCGCCGCAAGCGAAACCAGGAAAACGCGGGCGGTCCTGTTTTTCCAAAACGCCTGGAAGGTACAGCGCCAATAGGAATAGTTGGAGTAGCCGATCCTCTCGACCGACTCCTCATGATAGCCGCCCGGCTCAAAGAGCGCGGGGTCGAGCCGCGCGCTTTCTTGCGCGTTCAAATCATCGCGCCATTCGGGGTCGCTTTCAAGCTGCAGCTTCATGCCTTGCTCCATGTGCTCGAAAATCGCGCTCTTACCAAAGATGTTTTTGATTTTCATCGGCGCTCCTCCTTCCTCTGCAAGTCGATGCGGGGATCGACGAGCGCCATCATCACGTCGCCCAAGAACAGGCCGAGGATTCCGGCCGCGGCAAAAATCAGCACCAGCGCCTGCACCATGGTATTGTCCTGGCGTTGGATGACATCGATCAAAAGGCCGCCCATGCCGGGCACAGAGTAGATCGACTCTACATACAAAGAACCCATAATCGTGAAGAGCAAAGAGCTCGGAATTAACTGCACCATCGGCACAAACGCGTTCCGGAACACGTGGCGCATCATGATCGAGCGCTCGGGGATGCCCTTTGCGCGCGCGAGCTTGACATAATCCTGGTTGATCGCATCCACCATATAACGGCGCATCCACATGCCGTAACTTGCAATCGAGGGCAGCGCGAGCGAGATGATGGGCAAAATCCATGAAATCGGCGTACGCGCGTCATAGAGCATGGGAATGCCCGTGCCGCTCGTGGCGTACATCTGGATGAACAAAAAGTAGATCGCGCTTGGAGCCGCCTGGATAAGGATGACAAAAGCCGTGCCCAGCCGATCCGCCCACTTGCCTTTATGGCGCGCCATCGTGGCCCCGAGCGGAATGCCCAGAACCAGCGAAAGCGCCATGGCCATTGCGCCGAGCCTCGCGGAGACGGCCATCTTTGGCATGATGATCTTTGTGATCGGGTAGTTCTCGCGATAGATCCAGGACTTTCCAAGGTCGCCTTTAAAGAGCGCCTTATAAAAATTGAAAAGCTGCACAGGCACGGGTTTATCCAGCCCCTTGGCCGCGAGCTTTGACGCGACGACTTCTTTGCTCATCTTCTCCCAGTTAGGCCCGAGATACCCCTCGATGGGCATCAGGCGCAGCAGGCAAAAGATCGTGGTGACGATGATAAACAAACTGAGCAGCGCCCTGAGAAACCGCTGCAAAATGTACTTAGGCATGCAGATGCATTCCTCCTATCGGTTCGGGAATCTGGCAGGCTTTGCGGCGGCGCGGGCGGGTGGCGGCCCGGTTTAAACAAATCAGCCCCTCGCCCTCGGCAAGGGGCTGATCGATCTTTATGCGCGCGCTAAGCCGCAAGGTCAATTCTTAGGCGTTCTTGGCCGCTTCCCACGCGGCGTAGGCTTGGTTGAACTCCTCCACGCTATAGGACTTTTCCAATAGATGGCGGCCCTTGTAGCGATACGAGCAAATGCCGGCCATAGAGTCCTGCGCATCGAACACGGTAAGGTTGGAAGCAACATAGCCGTCGTTGAACTGGCGGAACGGCATCAGGAGCGCTTCCTCGATGGCATATTTTTCAGCGATGGCGAACTTCTCATAGCGGGCGTCGAGGTCGATCTTCTCGGCACGGGCTGCCTCCACGAGCGAGTTGAACACCATCTGCGGCTGGCCAATAAGCTCCTCATCGTCGATCACGCCGGATTTATAATCGGCCTCCGTGTAGGTGTAGCCGGTCTTATACTCATCGCCGAGAATGTATTCCTGGGAGCCGAACGTCCAGCCGTAGCCGAAGGGTTCGAAATATGTGGCGGGATCGGCATAGTCGGGCGACCAGCCGGCCTCATACAAGCCCCAGATGCCGGGCCGGCGCACTTCGGCGATGAAGTTCGTCGAGGGGCCGGCGTAGACGGTGATATTAATGTAATCGCCGCCCAAAAGATCTTCAAGCTGCTTTTCAAGGAGCTGGCAGCTCTGATCCATGTTGACCGTCGATGGGTTGTAGAACACAGGAATCTCGATGGGGAACTTCACGCCCGCGGCGCTGAGCTCCTGTTTGGCGGCATCCCGATACTGCTTTGCGGCCGCTTCATCATAGAGGCCCTTGGCAAGCTCTGGCAGGTCGCCGTACTGGGTGTAGTCCTTGCCCTCGTAAGAGCAGAAGTTGGCGGGGACCATGAGATTCGTTACGAGCGATTCCGCGTTATAGGGATCGTAGGGGGACACGCAGTAGATCTTATTGAAACCGGCGGCGATCGACAGGCGGAAATTCTTGTTGTTGACTGCCGCAAGGTAATTTTCCCCGGCCGCCGCATCGTCGAACTTCGGGTTGAAGTTGAAAAGCATATACTGGATGCCGCCTCCCTTTTTGGAGCCGTGCACGAACTTGGCATTTTCGCCGTCGAGCCAGTCGTCGAGGATGGTGGTCGTGATGTTGCATGCATCAAGCTCGCCGCGCAGGTACATTTCGGGCGCAATGGAATCCGCCTGCGCATTGTATTTGCCGTTGATGCGGTCGATATAGACATGCTCCGCATCCCAATAGTTCTCGTTTTTATCCCAGATATATTCCTGCTGGGGCTGCCAGCTCGAGCAAATATACGCGCTGCAATAGAGAATCTGGTCGCGATCGGTTCCAAACGTGTTGCTCAGCACTTCTTCCGTCTCCTCTCCCGGGGTGGTTTCCGGCGCGGCCGTCGCTTCGGCCGGGTCCACCATAAGAGATTCGTAGAATTCGCCGTTGATGGGCAGGTAGCAACCGTAAGTCAGCAAAGTCAAAAAGTAAGCGCAAGGCTGCTTGAGCGTATAAACGAGGGTATAATCATCCTTGGCCTCAACGCCAAGCTGTGTGAAATCGGTGATCTCGCCGCTGTAAAGCTCCGCGCCGTTAGCGACGTAAGATGTGACCATATCGGGCATATCGGAGTCGAAATTGGTGTCGCAAATCAACCGCAGCGCATAGACGAAGTCGTGAGCGGTCAGCTCCGCATACTCCTCGCCATCACAGGTATACCACTTGACGCCCTTGCGCAGGTTGAAAGTCCAGCGCAAGCCGTCATCGCTGACGCTCCAGTCCTCCGCCAGGCAGGGAACGATGTTGCCGTAGGCGTCATACTCGATGAGCGTGTCGATGAAGTTCGCCAAAGACTTTTGGTTATATACAACGGAAGTCTTAAGGTAGTTCATCGTGGTGATCTCGGCGGAATAAAGATAGTCGTATGTCGTGTCGGTCGAGTAGGCAATGCCTGTCAACGGGTCCTTGTCCGCCGAGGCGCCGCCGGAGGG